>NZ_JBTIWT010000024.1:78589-87398 GCF_054353775.1 Bacillus sp. 5w2
AAACCAGAAGAAAAACCAGAAGTGAAGCCAGATCCAAAACCTGAAACAAAACCAGAGGAAAAACCAGAAGTGAAGCCAAATCCAAAACCTGAAACGAAACCAGAGGAAAAACCAGAAGTGAAACCAGACCCGAAACCTGATGTTCAATTGCCTACAGGTATGGATTCTAATCTAGTCACAGAGAATATTGAATATTACCCTGAAGCAGTAGAAAAAATGCCAGTTGTAAAGCAACAAGTTTCGAATGAAGCACAAAGAATAATAAAAGAGGTTAATGGAAGATTCGGTACAATTTTAAAGTATAGTGAAATTAGTAACGATGTATCTTTACTCGATAAAAATATGTATCTTCCTGCAGGTACTATTGGAGCGCAATTTGTTGTGCAATCAGATAATGAAGGAAATTATAAAATTATATTTTTAGATAACAACAAAGCTACAATATCTTTAACTAAAGAGTGGACGAAATTATTAAGTGGTTTGAACTTAGATAATGAGTTACAGGAAGCAATAGATACTCAAAAAACAAAAGTATTTGAGAAAGATAATTTTAAAATCCGTATTGCACACTCAACTGCGGAACATATGATGTATGTTGAAGTGGAAAAGAAATAAAGTTGTTATTATTAGAGAAAATTGATATCATTATACACGTAATATAACAATAGAATAATTTTACGATAATTACGTAAAGGACACACCTTACGTACCTACCAAAGGTACAGGTGTGTCCTTTTTTGTTTTCTAGGGGGATAAGATATGAAATTAAAAAGGAAATTATTAATTAGTTGTACGTCTGCATTGTTGTTATTACCTACATTGGCACATGCAAAGAATAGTGATGTACCCTTCTTTGATGGGAATGAAGAAAAATTTCTGAAATCAAAAGAACTGCAAATGCCAGGAAGATTTTATCGTCCAGGAAGTGAGTATGCTGCAAAAGAATCACTATATTTAAGTGACTTACATTATCCAGCTGTATATAATGGTTCTTTTAGTTGGGATAATTCAAATGAAAACAAAGTACAGAATGAACAACTCTCAGAACCTTTTGTTCGTATTGCTAATGAAGGGTACCTAAACACTTCGGTTCCTGCAGGAGATCGTATGGTAACCGAAGTACAAAGAATTAATGACGACGTAATAGCTAGTAAGTATTGGGGGAATCCTGAATTTGTTTTAGCAGAAATACTGAAGTATAGACTTTCGCAGTATCAAGGAAGTAAAGTATATGGCGATTTTTACTGGATTCGTGATATTGCCTATTTATCCGGAGGGTATGCTGGATCTGGAGGAAACGCTAATAAATATAATTTGTGGTATGTACGTACAAGTAAGCCTGAAATAAAAGATTTTAAAGCGTCTAGTAGCAAAAAAGATGTACCTGTTAAATTTATATTTAACGGTTTTGAATATGTAAGTAAAAATAAAGGATATAACGATCGAGATCCCAATGGAACAACAGTAAATCCTTATCAAAGAGCTGCAGGTGAACGTAATCGAGTCAAGTGGATGCTTGATATCATAAAAGATGGCGAAACTGTGTATCATCAAGAAAATTACTTACGTTCAACTCCACAAAAAGATAACCAAAAACCAAATGAAGGAGATGCAGGGAAATTAAAAAAAGAAGATGTAACCTGGCAGCCGCAATTGTGTGGACGATATACTGCGAAAATTAAAGTAACAGATGCTGTTCAAAGGGATTCAAATGAGAAAACAGTTGATTTTATTGTAGATGGAAATTGTGGTACAGAAGTAACACCTAATCCAGATCCAGGTGATGAAGATGACTTTAAATATAAAATTGATTTCTCTGCTGACCGAATTGAAGGAGAAACAGTAAGAGAAGGAAAGAATATAAAAACAAGAATAGATGTATCTCGTGATAATTTTAAACCAGAACGTGATCAATATAGAACAAAGGTGAATAATGATATTAATAAATCTCAGCAGGAAGTATATAGTGCTGAATCCGATAGAGATAGTGCGCAGTCTAGTTTAAGTTATTGTCGCCGTAATCCAATTCATGAGAAGGATGGAGGAGGCCATGATTACTATATTGATAGAGATTGCTCTTGGGAAGAAAATAGACTGGATAGTGCTGCAAGTAGGCTAGATACAGCAAGGCAGAAGTTAGAAAAAGAGAAAAACAAAATTAAAAAGTTAGATGCACTAGAAGCGAAATATGCAAATCCTGAAACAGTAGTCGTGCTCAAGCATAACGGACAACAAGTAGCATCACAAAAGGTAAGGTTAACTGAGGGAGAAAAGAAAACCTTGAACCTTGGCTGGCAACATAAGGGGAAAGGAACAATTCAGGCGGAAATTAACCCTTCTGGTAATCGTTTAGATATAGAAGAAACCACATACAAAAATAACCCTATTAAGACAGCTATCTATGCACCATCTCATGAAAAAGGGACGTGCGGAGTAACGAGTGTAAAAGGTGTGGTAGAAACAGTAAGTGAGCGTGTGTCTAAAGAAGATACAGTTGGAGAAATGTTCTATGAAACATTAAGTGGAAATATTGATAATTTAGCACCATCTAAGCTTCATGCTGGGTATGGTTTTTTTTATGAAGCAAACGGAAAATACAAAAATGATTGGAATGCTAATTATCCAGGTGTATTTACAAAAGCAACGGCACAATATCCTTTTGCTGATGAAGGATTAAAACCTACACAAGAATTAGACATTGTTTCTAATACTGCTTTAACATCAAAATTCTTACCTAAAAATATGTATTTGTCTGAAATAACAGGACATGTCTTTGATAGTAAAAGACCAACTAAGTCTTTATATTGGGATGGACAAGAGAAAATTATTGATGGTGGACAAAAATGGTATGCACCATTAAAAACGAAAGATGGAAAATATTCTTTCAATGTTGAGACAAATCCAGCAGGTGTGAATGAAATGAGCTTGTGCCTGACAAATGAGGTAGAAATTAAAGGTGTCGCATATGATGACTTTAAGAAGAGAAGGGTGCTGGCAGACCTTCCATTCCCTGTACAAACGCCAGGATGGAACTGGGTTGGAAAAGACCAAATAATCACAGACTTATCAAATTGGTACTACATGAAGAATAGAAATTAGTTAAATAGTATTATATAATTAGTTGAATCGATAAAAGTATATAATCCTTCTTAAACTAGTAGCTGAATGGATAAACCAAAGGCACATCCCTTAATGGGGTGTGCCTTTTTTTCGTAGAAAGGGGAATTAGAAATGGATAAAAAGAAAAAACAACAAGTGAGACGTGCAGTTTTTATAGGGGTTGTTGCAATGATTGTATCTTTGTATATTGGAAGTGAGTTGCAGGATCGGAATGGGAAAAGTTATGCCCCTGCAAAGTATTTTGAGACGGGGACAAAGCTTGTTTCGTTCTAACAGATTTATAAATAATAAAATAAAAAAAGAGGCAACTGTTATACAATACTGTCTCTTTAAGGATAGCAACTGACCACCCTCAAATATTTAATCACGTTAGAATGATTTCACCATATTTTAGAGTTGATTAATTACTTAAAAACCCTAATATTAAAACGTTTTTAGGCTTTTTTATTTTTAAAATCAGAGCTTTAGAATGGTAAAAATAATATTTTTTTAGAAATGATTGACATAAAACTCTATATATCATAATATTGAAATTGTAATATTAAAGGAATCAAATACAACATTTTCATATAGACTTTAGATTAGCTAAAAGGACACACCTAAGGCGCATTATGCCATAGGTGTGTCCTTTTTTGCGTTTAAAGGCTATATAAGGAGGAATACAAACATTGAAGCCATCTAAGTTTCAAAAGAAGCAGATTACTGCGGTAGGTTTAGCTGCTGTAACAGTAGCGAGTATCTATGGATACAATCATTTTGCAGTAGAAAATGCAGTAAAACCAACAAAGATTGTTGTAGCCACAAAGGATATACCTGCACATACAGAGATTAAAGAAGACATGCTAGTGGAACGAACATTACCTGGTGATGCCATTCCACCAAATGCATTACGTGTAAGCAAAGAAGATATTGTAGGGAAGTGGACAAATGATGGGCAACCCATAACCGAAAATAGCTATCTCTTTAAAAACAAAGTAGTAAAGAAAGAAGAGTTACCGGACTCTGCCATTTTAAATTTGAAAGATGGAGAAGTTGCTTTCCCGTTACTTGTTGATTTGGAAACAAGTTCAGGGAATAGTATTATTCCTAACACATATGTGGACTTGTATTTCAAACAGGTTGTAAAAGAAGGGGACAATGAGGAGGTTGTCTTCGGTGGTCTGTTCCAACGTGTACGCGTGACTGCAGCAAAAGATAGTAATACAGAAGATGCATTTGTGCTAGAAAAGAAAGAATCAAAAGAGGAACAAGAAGGAAAACAAAAGCCAAAGGTAACGCGATTATATACACTGGCTGTTTCACCTGAACAACTTCAATACTTAAATCGTGCAAAAACACTTGGAGATGTGATTCCTGTTGCAGTTGGACAAAAGGTGAAACAAACAGGGAAAGAATTAGAACCAGCTGAAGGGTTCTCACAAATATCTGATCAAAAGAACATTTTAGACTATGTAGAGAAGCATTCGACTAATCCAATTTCTAAAAATGTAAAAGAGTATGTAGCACAGTATCTGAACGAATCCAAGTAAGAGAGGGGTTATTAAGATGGAGCGGCAAGTAAGAATCATTGCCTTTTATGCGACAAACGAAAATGTAGGAAAAAGCACATTAAGTATTGCGATGGCAAATGAATTAGCTCATTTAGGGAAAAAGGTCCTTTATGTAGAAGCAGACCAAGTAAGACCAAGCTTCGCAGTTGGAACCGGTTTTAGCCACGATATTAAAAACATATTAGAGCTTGTAAGAAAAGAAAATGAATACAATCTCTCACAGTATATTTGTACTAAACAAGATTTATTAGAGAAAAAAGTGAATCCAAGGTTGATGCAAAAATTGCACGATAAGATGGATTTTCTGGTGTTTCCATCAGGTTATAGGTTAGCTCAATTCCCAGAGATTCAAAACAAAGAATTGTTTGTAACGACATTAATAGAATTACTTGTAGCCACAGAATACGATTATATCATTCTATCGGTGCCAACTGAATTATCAGAGGTGTTGAGTTATCCAATCCTATACCAATCAGACCTTGTTGTTCATGTGCTAAATGGAAATCCTCGTGGTGCGATAGCAATTAAGAGAGAATTACAACTAATAGAAGATGCGAAGCTAACATTACCTCGAATGATTCATGTGCTAAATATGGCAGATGAGAATTATGTAGAAGATATTGAAAAGCTTTCTTCTCAAAAAATAGCAGTAACCATTCCGTATGATAGAGATCGTACGAGTTACGAATGGGGGATGCAATTTGGTTCCCCACAAATTAATACAAAGGTCCATCAAATTATGGAAGCAGCTAGGCTTAGTATTCCATCCCAGCAATCCTCTATGAAAAAGGGTTTCTTTGGTTTACGAAATTAAAAGGGAGGCAAGGAATATGTGGGGCTATTTACAAGAAAAACAAACCGCCTTAAAACGAAATCGAGTGGATTTATATCATTTTGGTTATATGATTCGTTCCAAATCAGCTCGCAAGTTAGGAACAACTACAGCTCAACAAATTAAAGATATAACAGATGAAATTCGTGCATTTTTAGTAAAAGACCATCGTGATATCCTAAGTGAATCCTTTATGAATAAAGAAAAGAGAGCAGCTGTAGAACAAATCATTAAAAGCTTTTTATTGAGTAATCAAGTCGTTATTTCAGATGTACCTTCTGAACAGTTATTGAATATGGTGTGTGACGAAATTGTGGGGTTTGGGATCATAGAACCTTTAAAAGAAGATAAGGATGTAACCGATATTTATATAAATGGCACAAAAGAAATCATTTACGAAAAAATTGGAGAGGGAGAATGTACATTTCCTTACCGATTTGAGACGGAAGAAGAAGTGAAAGCTCTAGCTTATAAGATGGTAAACAGTACATCAGAGTCATTAAATACGGCAAAGCCATATGTGGACTGCGTGTTTCCATATATCCGCATCAATATTGCTTTAGATGAACTTGGGGGACTCGGAACAACAATAACGATTCGTAAGAATGCGGATCACCTTCGTGCTTCTGAAGAGCGTATGTTATCTACCAATCAAGCGTCAAAAGAGATGTTGGACTTTTTTGCTGCTGCCGTGAAAGCCAAAATGAATATTCTAGTGGCTGGAGCTACAGGTACCGGAAAATCAGAGTTTATGAAATATCTTGCCTCTCACATTCCGAAAGGAAAGAAAAAAGAACGTACTCTTGTAGTAGAAGATAACCCTGAACTCTATTTACATCGTATTTTTCCAGAACATCATTTTGTTCCGATGCAGTGTAGGGCATCCGAAGTAGAAGAGAATGCAATCGATTTTGATAGGCTGTTAACAAATGCTTTACGTCAAGGGCCAAAACGATTAATCGTAGGGGAATCGAGGGGTAAAGAAGCATTGAAAATGATTAACTTCTTCCAAACAGGACATCCTGGCTTTACCTCTGTCCATGCAAGAAGTGCAAAAGAAGCAGTTAGACGCTTAATGCTCATGTGTCTGCAAAGTGGTGCGAATATCGATGCTCAGTATTTATATGAATTAATTTCTCAAACATTTGATGTGATTGTCTTTTTAGAAAAAAAAGATGATGGGAATCGCTATATTACAGAGATGATTGAATTATTGGATTATCAAGGTGACATACAGTTCAATCAGCTTTCTCAATTTATTCTTTCAGGTGAGGAATACGATGAAATGAATGAGAGAGTAGGAAAGATTCATGGAGCTCATATCATTACAGCAAAAATGTCAGCCGAAATGGAGAAGAAATTCCGTTCTTCTACTGTAAATCCAGCTTTTTATGCGCCATTCCTTTCACAACAGGAGGTGCAGTATGCATAGTTTGTTCGCCTATGGATGTATATTTTTAATTTTTATTAGTATAGTATTTCTCGTTTTACTTTTTGCAAAATCTAATGGTTCTGCTCTTTCTCAATTTGTACAAGAAAATGAGAAAGAAGAAAGGCGCTTGGAACTAAGGAATATTAAGGGGATACGAGTGTATCTACCACAATCCGTTATCCAAGAAGCCCAAAAGTACGAATGGAAATTGACGAAAAGCATGTACTGGGTATATACGATTCTTTCCGGAATGAGTATTGCAGCGGTATTATATTTTTCTTTTGGAAGAGATCCTTTTACACTGATTTCCGTTTTATGTGGATTTTTAGTTCCGAGATTCCTTCTCTATCGAAGAAAAAAACGTTACTACTTGGTTGTCATTGACCGTCTTTCTATTTATATGAAGGCAGTAGCAAATGCACTTCAAATTAGTAATAACGCCAAACGCGTGTTACTACAAGTAAAGCCAATGATGCATGAGAGCATTCAAGAAGAAATAGAAAAAGTTTCTCTTTTATTAGAAGGTGGTACCACAATGCACCGTGCATTTAGAGAATTCAATGAAACCTTTAACTTTAGAGAATTGGTATTTTTCCATGAAATGTTGGAAGTGTGTAGCCGAGAAGGCGGAGCAAATTCAGTGCAAGTCTTACTAGATATTGCAGAAGATTTTGAAAAACAAAAGCTATACCTGGCAAGATTACGTTCTAGTTTGTCGCAAGCACAACGTGCCTTTGTACAAAACTGCTTAATCGTCATTGCCATGCCAATTGTGATTATGTTGATGTCAAAAGAAGCATATGGATTTTTAGCAGGTTCTCTGATGGGGAGAATCGCATTAGCGGTAAATATGTTCATTGTCTTTTTCTTAGCAACCCGTGTAGAAAAAATTGCGAATTATAATCCAACAGAAAGAGGGGAATAAAGTGGCTGCGATTTTAGCTGTAGTGGTATTCGTTGTCATGTATTGGGTATTCTCTACCTTTCTACAAAGTAAAAAAGACAGTGGTAGCCTACTTACAAACTATGTAGAAAATGCAAAACGAATTGAAAAAAAGAATTTAAATCAAATGATGCTTGCTCCCTTCCAGTCGTTATCACATAAGTATCTGACAGAAGAAAAGAAAGAGCAGATCCAGAAAAAATTAGAAGAAGCTGGTTTGGATACGAAACCAGAAGAATATTTGAAAATGAAAGTTGCGTATCCCGTCATTTTCACCTCCGTTTTCTTGATATGTACGGTGTTTCATGATTACTACTTATTTAAAGTAGGCGTTTTGATTCCACCACTGCTTTATTTCTACCCTGATTATCTATTAAAGAAAAGAATCAAGCAGGCGATAGAAGCAAGGAAGTTCGAATTACCAGAGTATCTAATTCCCATGCTGCAGTTGTTAAAAACACATACAACATTAGAAGCAGTAAAAAAGGCGCAGATATATGCTGGGAGACATCTACGACCGTATGTATCTACACTTACAGCGGAATTAGAAATGTATGCGGGTTCGGATCAACCATTTCGTAACTTTGCAGCAGCTTTAAATAGTCCAGAAGTCAATACCTTTACGATTGCGCTACAACAAGCACAAAAAACGGACAAGGTACAGAGCCTTCGTATTATGGACGCGCAGATTAAAATGATGCGAGAGCTAAAACATGAGAACTATAACCGTCTCATTCAAAATAAGCCAATGGAAATGAATAAATTTAACGTTGCCGTTATTGGCTGTATTGTGATTTATCCAATGGTTATTGTTATTCAATCCTTAATGCAAGGATTTGCAAGTATATAAGAAGCTAGTATCCCAAATTGAATAAGAAGAGGAGCAATACACATGTTAACAAAAATGAAGAATTGGTTAAAAAACGAAGACT
>NZ_JBTIWT010000025.1:0-82364 GCF_054353775.1 Bacillus sp. 5w2
CTTGTTTGTCTTGTTTGTCCTGTTTGTCTTGTTTACCGTGCTTGTCCTGCTTATTTTCTATTTCCTGCTGTTCTAATTCAAATTTGTCAGAGTCTAATTCAGAAAGCTTGTTTTTTTTATAGTTTGTTATTCTATAAATCTTTATTTTGCTTTGTTTTCTATGTTTTGGCATAGGAATCCCCTTTCGAATTGTGTTATTTTATTCTATTCTATGTAATTTAGTAGAGTTTGCTTGGACAATAAATAGAAGAGTGTGTTCAAGAGGGGGTTATTTTTTAATAGGTTTTCACACTGAAAAAAACTTTTTAGTGTTTTTTGTTTTAAACACAACTAGACAACTAAACACTAATCTATTTTCATACAGTTATGTGTTAAAAGCGTGTTGTTTTATAACACACTGTGTGTTTTTTGAGTGACACACTAATTGAAAGCGTTAACACACAAAGAAAACAGTCGAAAAAGTGCTGATTTTAGTGGTTTTGAAAAGTTGGCACGCTAATTGCATTAATAAATAGCGTAAAGAAAAATAAATAAACATAAACTTTTTATACTACACAAGGGGGATTTTCAAATGAATATTTTATTATGTTGCTCAGCAGGGATGTCTACAAGTTTACTAGTTACAAAAATGGAAGCGGCTGCAAAAGCTCGCGGTCTAGAAGGAAAGATTTGGGCTGTATCTGGGGATGCAGTAAAAACGAATATCGATCAAGCAGATGTGTTATTACTAGGACCGCAAGTTCGTTACATGCTTTCTTCAATGAAAACGCTTGCTGATGAGAGAAACGTTGGAATCGACGTTATCAATCCAATGCACTACGGCATGATGAATGGAGAAGCAGTTTTAGATCACGCATTAACACTTAAAAAATAATTAGGGGGGAAGCGAAATGCAAAAGTTTATTGCATTCATGGAGAAATATATTGTTCCTGTCGCTGGTAAAATCGGATCGCAACGTCACTTAGCTGCGATCCGTGATGGATTTATTGCAGTTATGCCACTTATTTTAGTTGGTGCACTGGCATCACTAATTAATGGTTTTCCGTCTGACGCTTTCCAAGATTTCATGAAAGGTTTGTTTGGTGAAACGTGGAAACAAGTTGGCGGTGGAATGTGGACTGGTTCTTTCGCAATTCTAGCACTAATCATAGCATTTACAACAAGTTATAACTTAGCAAAATCTTACGGCGTTGATGGCTTGTCAGCAGGTATTATTTCATTTGGTGCGTTAATTATTCTTACGCCAACAACACCGAAAGAAGGCGGATTGAACTTAGCTTGGACAGGTGCACAAGGGTTATTCGTAGCAATTATCGTGGCACTCCTTGTTACTGAGGTATTCCGTTTCTTTGTACAAAGAAACATTACTTTTAAAATGCCTGATGGAGTACCACCAGCAGTTTTAAGATCTTTCGCAGCTATAGTTCCAGCATTTGTTATCTTAACAGTAGTTGCAGGTATTCAATTAGCAGTGAAATTATCTGGTACAAGTGTTCATGAATTTATTTTTAATACGATTCAATCACCACTGCAAAGTTTAGCAGGGACATTACCAAGTGCAATTGTCATTGTACTCCTTGTTCATCTTCTTTGGTTCTTCGGTTTACATGGTCCAAATATCGTTGGTGGTATTATTGAGCCATTATACTTACCGGCATTAGAGAAAAACATGAATTTATTCAAAGGTGGTACATCTGCATTTGATGTTCCAAACATTGTTACAAAACCATTCTTTGATACTTTCGTATATCTTGGTGGTTCTGGTGCAACATTAGCGTTCTTAGTGGTCGTATTACTTGTAGCAAAAAGTGCACAATTACGCGGTGTATCTCGCTTATCAATTGGACCAGGTGCATTCAATATTAACGAACCAGTAATCTTTGGTACACCAATTATTTTAAATCCAATTTTATTCTTACCGTTTATCCTAACACCAATTGTATTAGTAATTACTTCTTATACAGCTATATCTATTGGTTGGGTACCAAAAACAGTTGTGATGATTCCATGGGCAACACCACCAATTATTAGTGGTTATCTTGTAACAGGTGGACATCTTTCAGGTGCAATTCTACAGTTATTCAACTTTGTAATTGCGATGGCAATCTACTATCCATTCGTAGTATTATGCGACCGTTCTGTTGTTCGTACTGAAAAAGCAGCAGCGCAAGGAAATAACAACTCTGTACCTATGTAACACAGTAATTGTTCTCACAGATAACATTATCTGTGAGAACAATCACCTTTATATCATGTTCAAAAAGATGAGACCCATCTACAAGAACACCAAACTATCATTCATAAAATAATAATTTAATAGAAATGTTCAAACTGAAGGGGTATTCAAATCGGTTGAACCATAATAGAGAGGGCGGTAATTATGATGACTACAGCAGAACAAATTCCATTCCAATTGATTTTAAATAGTGGTAATGCACGAAGCTTTGCAATGGAGGCACTTCAATTTGCCAAACAGGGGAAAATGGCAGAGGCTGATGAAGCGATGGTAAAGGCGAAAGAAGCGATTAATGAAGCGCATCATTTCCAAACAGAGCTCATACAATCAGAAGCAAGAGGAGAAAAAACAGAGGTTAGTGTTCTTTTAATTCACGCACAGGATCATTTAATGAATGCGATTACAGTAAAAGAATTAGCAGCAGAGTTTATTGACCTTTATAAAAAGTTAGAAGCGAAAGGGGAATAAAGCATGACTGGAATTAAAATTGCTACAATCGGCGGTGGATCTAGTTATACACCAGAGTTAATTGAAGGATTTATTAAGCGTTATGATGAACTGCCTGTTCGTGAAATTTGGTTAGTAGATATTGAGGCAGGAAAAGAAAAGTTAGAAATCGTTGGTAACTTAGCGAAACGTATGGTGAAAAAATCAGGTTTACCAATCGAGGTTCATTTAACACTTGATCGCCGCGAGGCATTAAAGGATGCTGATTTCGTAACGACGCAGCTTCGCGTAGGTTTATTAGAAGCTCGTGCAAAAGATGAAGCGATCCCGTTAAAATATGATGTAATCGGTCAGGAAACGAATGGTCCTGGTGGTTTATTCAAAGCATTGAGAACGATTCCTGTTATTTTAGATATTTGTAAGGATATGGAGGAGCTTTGTCCGAATGCATGGTTAATTAACTTCGCGAACCCAGCTGGTATGGTAACAGAAGCTGTTCTTCGTTATACAAATATTCAAAGAGTAGTTGGTCTATGTAACGTTCCAATCGGAATCCGCATGGGTCTTGCAAGATTACTTGAAGTAGATGCAAGTCGTGTTCACGTTGATTTCGCAGGTTTAAATCATATGGTATACGGACTAGATGTATATTTAGATGGCGTAAGTGTAATGGATCGTGTGTTGGAGCTTGTAACAGATCCAGAAAAGCAAATTACGATGGAAAATATCGCTGCGCTTAACTGGGAGCCAGACTTTATTCGTGGCCTTCGTGCAATCCCTTGTCCATACCATCGTTACTACTATAAAACACGTGAAATGTTAGAAGAAGAGAAAGAAGCTTCAATTGAAAAAGGTACACGTGCAGAAGTAGTAAAACAATTAGAAGATGATTTATTCGAGTTATATAAAGACCCGAATCTAGATATTAAACCACCACAATTAGAAAAACGTGGCGGCGCTTATTATAGTGACGCAGCATGTAGTTTAATTACGTCTATTTACAATAATAAAGGTGATATCCAGCCTGTTAATACACGAAACAACGGAACAATTGCAAGCTTGCCACATGATTCTGCTGTTGAAGTGAACTGTATTATTACGAAAGAAGGTCCAAAACCAATTGCAGTTGGAGATCTTCCAGTACCAGTTCGCGGTTTAGTACAACAAATTAAATCATTCGAGCGCACAACAATTGAAGCTGCTGTTACAGGGGATTATCATAAAGCGCTGCTTGCTATGACAATTAATCCACTTGTACCATCAGATAAAGTTGCAAAACAAATTTTAGATGAAATGTTGGAAGCGCATAAAGAATATCTTCCGCAGTTCTTCAAAAAGGTAGAGAAATAAAAGCGGCGCTATTTAGCCCGCTTTTTTTATTCTATTAGGAGGTATTACGATGATTAAACTAATTGTAAATGCAGATGATTTCGGTCTTACAGAAGGTACAAATTACGGCATTATTGATGGGCATATAAATGGACTTGTAAATTCAACGACGATGATGATGAATATGCCGGGAACAGAGCATGCGGTACGCTTAGCAAAAGAGTATAAAACGTTAGGGGTAGGCGTACATCTCGTATTAACGGCAGGTAAACCGCTTCTTGGAGATGTTCCATCACTTGTAAGTAGCGATGGATTGTTTCATAAACAAAGCGTCGTATGGGAAGGGAAGCTAAGTCCCGAAGAAGTTGAGAGAGAATGGACTGCTCAAATTGAGAAATTCTTATCTTACGGATTAACACCGACCCATTTAGATAGTCATCATCACGTACATGGATTGCCAATTTTGCACGATGTTCTTGAGAGATTAGCTGCTACATATAATGTTCCAATTCGTCGTTGTGAGGAAGAACGAGCAGTACGCCCATTTTCTGACGTGTTTTACAGTGATTTTTACGCAGATGGTGTGACGGAAGATTACTTCGTGAAGTTAAAAGGAAGAGTACAAGGTGAACAAACGGTAGAAATTATGGTTCATCCAGCTTATATTGATCCAGAGCTTGTGAAGCGTTCTTCTTACGTAATGGATCGTGTGAAGGAATTGCGTATTTTAACAGAGAGTGAGTTGCCTGAAGGAATAGAGCTTGTGAAGTTTTCATAGAAAAACGACGGCTATAGAATGCCGTCGTTTTTTATTTACAAAATGGATAAAATATATCCGCCAAAGGCTCCAAGTATAACGATAACCCAAGGTGGTGTTTTCCAAAAAGCGAGCAGGCAAAATAGAAGAGATGCAAAAACAAAATCTACAGCGTTCATAATTGTGCTTGTCCAAATAGGGTCATAAAAAGCTGCTAGTAAAATACCGACAACGGCTGCATTGACTCCAAGTAGTGCGCCTTGTATGTAAGATATTTTTCTCACACTGTTCCAAAATGGTAAAACACCAATAACGAGTAAGAAAGCAGGAAGAAAGATCGCAATTGTTGCGAGTATGGCCCCAAGTGTCCCGTTTAACACAGCTCCTATATAAGAAGCGAATGTAAATAGTGGGCCTGGTACGGCTTGTGTTAATCCGTATCCAGCTAGAAATTGTTCTTTCGTCATCATTCCGTTTTGTACGAACTCACCTTCAAGAAGGGGCAGCACGACGTGTCCGCCTCCAAATACAAGTGCGCCAGAGCGATAGAAACTATCAAATAAAGCGATGTAATAAGAGAACGGTCTTAATATTGGTAGCAGTAGTAATAGTCCGAAGAATAAGACGAGACAAGAAACTGCTATCTTTTTTGAAATAGGTACTTTTATATGTTGAGATTGGCTAATTGGTTGGTTGCGATATAAAAACCAGCCGATAAAGCCAGATACTATAATGAGAATGACTTGTGTCCAACTATTTGGCCATAGTAAGGCGATTGCAGCAGTTATAATAGCAATCGTCGCACGATTTCGGTCTGGCGTTAATTTTTGCGCCATTCCCCATATTGCATGAGCGACAATAGCGACTGCTACAAGTTTTAGTCCATGAATCCAGCCAGCACTTCCAAGATCGAATTGATTAAGGAATGAGGCGAAGAAAACTAAAACAAGCACAGACGGTAAGGTGAATCCAATCCATGAAATAATAGCTCCTAATACCCCGCCCCTTAATAATCCAATCCCCATACCGACTTGACTGCTAGCAGGACCAGGAAGGAATTGACATAGTGCTACTAAATCTCCATAGCTTCGTTCATCCATCCATTTTCTTTTTTGTATGTATTCGTGGTGGAAATAGCCGAGATGGGCGACAGGACCACCAAATGAAGTAAGCCCTAATTTAAATGAGACGAGAAAAATCTCGACTAATAATCGAAAAGAGTAGTTGTTATTTTTCAAAGTAACCTCCTAGAGAATTTTTTCTATGTGCATTATACAAGAGGTGGTAAAGCAAAAGAAATGATTCTTATGTAAAGATTTTGTGAATCTTTTCTTTGTACTTAAAATTGAAAAAGTCATAAATGATTATGTATAAACCATAAAGTAGTAGAAGTAGTGCTGGGAAATTTATATAAGGAGAATGCCCGTATGACAACACATTTCTTTGCGAGATTAACAGGTAAGAGGGAAATACCTCCCGTAAATACAGAAGCTTATGGTGTAACAGAGTTTATATTTAGTGAGGATTTAAAGAAATTGCAATATCGGGTCATATTGAAAAACATAGAAAAAGTTACATCCTGCCAAATTCATTTAGGGAAAGCGGATCAGATTGGTCCAGTTGTTTTAAATTTGTTTGGTCCGCTAAAGCAAGGTATTAGTGTAAATGAAGGGATCGTGACCGGTGTAGTTAATGTGGGGGATTTTGAAGGGCCTTTACAAGGGAGAGCGTTTGATAGCTTACTTCAAGAAATCATTCAGGCGAATGTATATGTAAATGTTTATACGAAGTCCAATAAGAAGGGCGAAATAAGAGGGCGGATTAGGAAAGTAAAGAAGTAGCAAAAAAGGCTGTCCATATTTTGGAACAGCCTTTTTTTGCTATACGGTGCAAATTTTAGCGATTATTGTCGGTAAATCGATATATTTGAAAAATCGCTGATATAATCCGAGTTACGCCGATATATTAAAAAACTGCCTTGATTAATTTTTCACAGGTTGATTTTTAATAAAGAAGTCCATGACATAAAATACTTCGTCATCAGGTATTTGTATTTCAAATGTATTTTCAATCGGTTGTAATGCTTTTTTCACTTTCATATACATCCAATACTCATCTTGTCTTCGTTTCTCTTTATCTGGATGAGGGAGGAGGCTTTCTCCTTTTTGAAGACGGTCAACCATACAGCTCATATGCAGAATCACACCCATTAAGCTGTCAGGAGTTAGCTGTAAGGAAATTAATTCTTGAATTGTATTTAATGCGTAACGAATTGTTTTAATAAGTAATGCTCCGTCGTTACGCTGCATTTGTTGTTCAAGAATATCAGCCATTTTTGCATATGTTTCTTCATACGTAATTAATTCTTGAATTGGCTGAATCGCTGTGTAGTTTACGATATCTTGAAAATGATATGTTAAGCAAGGAACTTGTACATCGAAATTCGTGACGATACAAATGATATTCCGCTCTTTTTTGATGTTCTCAATCATTTTCGTTAAATCTTTTTCATGGACGATACTAATCGGAATAATTTCAATTAATTCTTTATCAAATCGCAAATAGTTCTCTAACATTTTTTGGATAGCTAAAGCACTGCCTTCACCAGTTAAACAAGCTGTTAAAATAACAGATTTCATTGGTGATAGTGGCTTTTTCTTTTCTTCTTGTACGTTTAAGTAAAACGGTGTTAAGTTCTTCACTGTTTCATATAATGCATCTAGCGAGTAGCCAAGCTGAGCTTTTCGAGCTGCTTCTAGTGCGTGTGGAGTGCTTGTCATGGAAAGAACACGTACCGGAATTTTGAACTCAGTTTCTAATATATCGCCAATATAAGCGAGTGATCCCATATCAACGAGTAAGAGAAGCCCGTTTACATTTTGGAGTGTTTTCATATACACTTTCACACGTTCTAAGAAATCTTTCGGCGATTCATGTAACGGCATATCGATACCGGTTACTTCCTCAATGCCGAGAAGTTCGTTTGCGACGTTTGCCATTTCTGTTGCGATGCCGTTGCCGTGCGCTAATATTAATACTTTTACTTCTGTTTGTGAGGCAGGAATTGGATCAACAACGAAGAACATTGTTAAAAAGCCCGCTTCATCAATAGGCATTGTTATTTGTAATTCGTCCTCTAGTAGCTGAATGCATTGCATAGCTACGGAAAAAGCGTCTTTATATTTCGTACGAATTTGATTTAATTGTGGGTGATGAATTTGTTTTCCAGCTTGCAAACGTTGTAGAGTTGTCTGTACATGTAAACTTAAAGCGAGAAATACTTTTTCATCAAACGTCTTAGATAAATGTTTTTCAGCGAGTTCCGCAATTTTTTCACATACGGAAACGATATTACGATCCACAATTTTAAAAACATTTTCATGACTTGTTTTTTGGGACATTTGGTTAAAATATTGTACGAAAAAGCTTTGAATATCATTTTCTATTAGTAATTCTAATTCTTCCTCTTCAATACCGCGAGCTTGAAGTTCTTCATATTTATAATCAATATAATCGTAAATAGAAGACCGTTTTTCATTTTCTGTTTTATGATTACTCCAACCTTCATCACCTGTAAATATAAATGTTTCATTTGGTATTTGGTATAGATGACGGCTCTTTCTTTCAATGAATAGCCCTTCTTTCATATACCAAGGTAAATCTGTACTTGAAACATAGACAGAATCACGTTTCTTCGTCACAAAGTCAGAGTAGGCTTTCGCGCAGGCAATTTGTACATCCGTTTTTAATTGACCGATGTTATTGGGACAATTGTAAAAGACGAAAGCACGCATTGCATTTGGACTAACGTGAATTTCTTTTCGCAGGCGTATTGCTTCACTCGTAAAAAATAGTTGTAGTAAAGCAAAGCGTTCTTTATGTGTACGCTCACGAAGTGGTGGAAGTGTGACAGTCATCGGTATACGTCTTGTAAATGTTTTTAATAAAAATGAATTTGGCTCTTCTGTTGTTGCAGTAATGATTAACACTTGTGCTTTACGCTCGTTTTCTGTTTCTCCAAGGCGGCGGTATACCCCGCGGTCGATAAATGTGAAAAGCATTTCTTGTCCCTCTGGAGGAAGGCGATGTACTTCATCTAAGAAAAGGATTCCTTCATGTGCTTTTTCAATTAACCCTTTTTGATCACTGGCTCCTGTATAAGCTCCTTTTTTAATCCCAAATAATTGCCCCAGTAGTAGCTGTGGATTATTTGCGTAATCAGCACAGTTAAAGACGATAAATGGTGCATTTTTAGGAAGCTGTTCAACTTCAATTGCATATTCGTGCATTAAAGAAGCGAACATAGATTTTCCGACTCCTGTTTCTCCGAGCAGTAAAGTATGCATACCGTTTGGAGGATAGAGAATAGAAGCTTTCGCTTTTTCGATTGCGATTTTAAGGCTTGTATTTTCAATTGCAAATGTATCTAATGAAGTTATTTCTTTTGAATGCGTTTCCAACGAAGCGTTCGTTTCTATATAAAAACGAACAGGACGCGTATTTGTTTTTAATAAACGTTTATCCTTTACAAGTTTGTTTAAGTCGCTGCTTACATTGGCGCGATCTAGTTGTAACAGGGTAGCAAGTTCTGATGCAGTTACACCTTCTGTATAAACTCCTTCTTGTATTGCGTTAAAAATGAGATCTATTCGTTTCATTTCTATTCACCTCGAAACTTCATCACTATTTAAAATTTTACACAAAAATGGGAAGGGTGGGAAGAGAAAAATAAAACAGCTTTAGCAAATAGGCACTAAAGCTGTTACAATCTTGTGTCTTTCCAAAAGTTCACTTCGAGGTGGGAAGATGGATTATAGGGAAGAAGTTTGTATCCTTGTGACTGCAAATAATCAATTACGTTTGGCAGTATTTGTACGGTTACACTTGAATCATGCATTAAAATCACTTCGACTTGTTCATCGCTTTGATTACGTACTCTTTCTAGTATGGCAGAAGGATTGTCATAGCTTTTCCAATCATATGTATCGATTGTCCAATCCCACATTTTATACTGTGCTGATACGAGTGCATCACGGTAATTCTTTTTTAAGTAAGGCATACTACCATACGGGACGCGAACGAGATGTGTATTTAATTTTGTAACTTGCTGAACAATGTTTTGTGTTTGTTCCATTTCTGTAATTAAAGCGGATGGATCACCAGTGTAAAGGCGTTTTACATCGTGTGACATACTGTGAAGTCCGATATAATGTCCGTCTTTAATTAATCGTTGCATTGTCTTTTTATAATGTGGTACTTTTCCACCAATAACAAAGAAAGTTGCTTTTCCGTTCTTTTCTTTTAAGATGTTTAAAATTTGCGTAGTATATTTGTTTGGTCCGTCATCAAATGTTAAGTACGCGATTTTTTGGGTAGGAGAGGTAGTTTCGATATTTGGATGATGTTCAGCAGGGATAATTGTAGTTGCTCCCGCATGAGATGACGCGTACATAGTAATCGTTAAAAGTAAAATAATGTATTGCAATACTCGCTTGATCATAACATTCACCCTCAGTTTGACAATCAAGATGTAAAAAAGAAAATGTACTCTTTTTCTTATTATGTATATCTTTCTCCAATAGAGGAACTCTCAAACAATCTATATTTTGGAAATGTAAAGTAATGAATAAAAAATAGCATCCTCTTATAAGAAAGAGGATGCTATTTGAATATTTCATAATTGTAAAGGCTATACTACAATTAGTCTTCGCGTTTTTTCACTTTTTTATAAAAGGAAATAAGTGGTTTGTAACGTTCATGTACAAGCCCGATTACTTCAGCAATAATTTCTGTAAAGAAGATTAAAACGAAAAGAAGAATAATGGATAACCATAATGTCGCACTAGAGAAAATGATTGCATTTACACTAAAGAAAATACCGAATGCGTATATAATTAGTACCGTTTTTCGATGAGAAAAGCCCATTGCAAGTAAACGGTGATGTAAATGCGATTTATCTGGTGCTGAAATAGGTTTTTTATTTACGATACGACGGATAATTGCAAATGTCGTATCAAATACAGGTACGCCTAAAATGATAACTGGAACGATAAAGCTGAATAACGTTACACTTTTGTATAATCCAAGTAACGATATAACAGAAATACAGTATCCTAAAAATAGTGCGCCTGTATCTCCCATGAAAATTTTTGCTGGATGGAAGTTGTAGAATAAAAATCCAATTGTACTTGCTAATGTAATTAATGCTAGTGGTAAGATAATAGCGGCTCCAGTGCCCCATGGGCTAGTGAAGGCCATATATGCTAGCGTTGCAAGTACGATAGATGAAATACCAGCAGATAATCCATCTAAGCCATCAATTAAGTTGATTGCATTTGTAATACCTACAATCCAAAATACTGTAATTGGGTAAGCAAGCCATCCAAGTTCAGTATCCCCGAGGATTGGAATATATAATACTTGCACTAATAATCCACTTTTTACAATCATCATGGCAACTAATAGTTGTCCACCGAATTTTACCTTCGCAGATAACTCGTACATATCATCTAAAATACCGATGATTACAATGATAATTGCACCTAGCGTTATCGATAACATTCTTTGTTCATATAATCCGCCGACAACAAATCCTACAGCTACACCAATAAATATCGCTAACCCGCCAAGACGAGGCATAATCTTTTGGTGCACTTTACGAGCGTTTGGCTTATCTGTTGCTCCTATTTTAAAAGCTAACTTAATAACTAAAGGAGTAACGACGAGTACAGTGATGAAAGATGCCAAAATGGCATAAATCAC
Organism: Bacillus sp. 5w2; assembly: GCF_054353775.1. Taxonomy (NCBI): domain Bacteria; kingdom Bacillati; phylum Bacillota; class Bacilli; order Caryophanales; family Bacillaceae; genus Bacillus; species Bacillus sp. 5w2. The sequence continues at coordinate 11,533 of NZ_JBTIWT010000025.1, forward strand.
TTGTGAGTCCATTAATACCCCACCCTTTTATAGTCTAACGTAATTTTTTTAAATATATTTATCTGAAAATTATGATGTTTATTTACAGGCTCATAACATATGGTATCACAAAAAGATTAGAATTCAATCTTTTTTTGTTTTTACGGTAAATGGAAGCAGATAGAATATATGACAATTGTATACAGAATGTTGAATCATTTGAGAAGGTTCATCGTATTGGGCTTTGGAATATGACATTTTCTCTTTTTCTTTGATAGTGAATACTTTTATTTCAATATTATAAGTGTTACACGTAGAAATGAGTAAGTTCCGTGTTAAAATGTGGGAATTTATCCTGCATGAACGGGCAGTAAGGTTCGCACCTCAAAATTCAGTTGGAAAAAAGAAGTTAGATGGGGATCTTAATTCCTGTAAAATCCCGATTGGTTTAACTAATAATCAGTGGGGAATGGATGCCCTCACTGAATAGCGTTACACTTTATATTCGTGCATTTAATTTTACAAAAACTTAAAAAAGAATGAAAAAAGTAATTCATATAATAAAGAAGTAAAGGAGTTTTCTCATTTTTAATGTGAGAGGGGGAAGCACAGGGAGAATTCTATGTATTCGTATATTTTCTATTGTATATTCCTGTGCGAAAAGGAAATGAAAATTACGATAATAGGTACCGGATACGTTGGGTTGATTACAGGAGTAGGGTTGGCGATATTAGGACATTCGGTTACATGTTTTGATATAAATGATGAGAAAATTGAACGGATAAGGCGAGGGGATCTGCCCATTTATGAAGCGGGCTTATATGAATTAATAAATGATGTATGTGAGAATAATCGTTTAACTTTTACAACAAGTAAAGAAGAAGCATTTAACGATGCGGAGTTTATATTTATTGCAGTTGGAACACCTTCTTTATTAGATGGGACAGCGGATTTAACATATATTCAAAGTGCATGTGTTGATATTGGAACATATGCGACTAACGACATTATTGTTGTTACAAAAAGTACTGTTCCTGTAGGGACGAATGGTGCTATTAGAGGATGGATTGAGGAGAAGTTACAGGGGAGACATGAATTACATATTGTATCGAATCCCGAATTTTTACGGGAGGGTTCAGGTATTTTCGATTTTTTTCGAGGAGATCGTATTGTAATTGGAGCGGATCATGAGGAAGCGGCACGAAAAGTAGAGGATTTGTATAGTGAATTACGCTTAAAAACATATGTTACAGATATAAAAAGTGCAGAGATGATTAAATATGCATCGAATGCTTTTTTAGCGACAAAAATTAGTTTTATCAATGAAATTTCAAATATATGTGAGAAGGTAGGAGCCAATGTATTAGACGTTGCACAAGGGATGGGAATGGATAAGAGAATTGGTGCGTCTTTTTTAAATGCGGGCATTGGTTACGGGGGATCGTGTTTTCCGAAAGATACGAAAGCCCTTGTGCAAATTGCAGGGAATGTGGCGCATGATTTTCGTTTGTTAAAGGCAGTCATTGAAGTGAATAATAAACAACAGTTGTTATTGATTGAGAAAGCGAAGAAAGTAATAAATATGAACAAGAAGCGGATTGCGGTGCTGGGAGCAGCGTTTAAACCGAATACTGATGATGTAAGAGACGCACCGTCCCTTATTATGATACAAGAATTAATTCATATAGGTGCGGATGTAGTTCTATATGACCCGAAGGCGATTCAAAATATGAAAAATATCTTTGGGGAGACTATACAATATAGCGAATGTATAGATGAATCGATTAGAGGAGCGAGTGCGGCTTTTATCATGACAGAATGGGAGGCTATCCGAGCTTATCCGTTAGAGAAGTACGCACAACTTATGAGAGAACCTATTTTATTCGATGGTAGAAATTGTTATACTAATGAGGATGTCAAGAAGCGAGGGATAGATTATTATTCTGTTGGAAGAGAAAGTATTTGTAAGAGGGACTTTTCCGTTATTCGTTAAAAAGGCATATATTCATGTATATTCTTATATGTCATAATAGAAATTGTAACTAGTGAAAGAAAAGAGGCAATGAAATGACTGAACGTTTAAAAGTAATGACAATTTTCGGGACACGTCCAGAAGCAATTAAAATGGCACCTCTTGTATTAGAGTTGCAAAAGCATTCAGACAAAATTGAATCGATTGTGACTGTAACAGCGCAACATCGTCAAATGTTAGACCAAGTATTAAGTATCTTTGGAATTACGCCAGATTTCGATTTGAATATTATGAAAGATCGCCAAACTTTAATTGATATTACAACGCGTGGTTTAGAAGGTTTGGATAAAGTAATGAAAGAAGCAAAGCCAGATATTGTACTTGTACATGGTGATACAACGACAACATTTATTGCAAGTTTAGCTGCTTTCTATAATCAAATTCCAGTAGGTCATGTTGAGGCAGGACTTCGTACATGGGATAAATATTCTCCATACCCAGAAGAAATGAATCGCCAATTAACAGGCGTAATGGCAGATCTTCATTTCTCACCTACAGCAAAATCAGCAACGAACTTACAGAAAGAAAATAAAGATGAGTCACGCATTTTCATCACAGGAAATACAGCGATCGACGCACTAAAAACGACTGTAAAAGAAACATATAGTCATCCTGTACTAGAGAAGCTTGGAAATGATCGTCTTGTACTTATGACAGCTCACCGTCGTGAAAACTTAGGAGAGCCAATGCGTAATATGTTCCGTGCAATTAAACGTCTTGTTGATAAGCATGAAGACGTGCAAGTTGTGTATCCTGTTCATATGAACCCTGTTGTTCGTGAAACAGCGAATGATATTTTAGGTGATCATGGCCGCATTCATTTAATTGAGCCGCTAGATGTAATTGATTTCCACAATGTGGCTGCTCGTTCATACTTAATGTTAACTGATTCTGGTGGTGTACAAGAGGAAGCGCCGTCACTTGGTGTACCGGTTCTTGTTCTTCGTGATACAACAGAGCGACCAGAAGGTATTGAAGCAGGTACATTGAAATTAGCAGGAACAGACGAAGAGACAATCTTTGGTCTTGCTGATGAATTGTTATCAAACAAAGAAGCTCATGATAAGATGTCAAAAGCATCTAACCCCTACGGTGATGGCCTTGCATCAGAGCGTATTGTAGAAGCAATTTTACAACACTTTAACAAGTAAATAAAAAGAGCCAAATCATATACGATTTGGCTCTTTTTTTATTGCTGATTTCTCATAATCCACTCTGCATGAGCATTCGTAGAAGGAGGGGGGGCAGTTGGTGTTTTGTTCTGATTTTGGTTCTGATTCGTTTCTTTCTTCGCTTTTTCGTTAGAGTTAGAATTTGAAGAAGGATTTGATTCGGTTTTTGTTGTTGGATTTTCTTGAGTGTTTGCTGTTTCTCCTAATTCTTTTTTTATTTCGTTACGTACTGTCTCTACGCCGATTGGATCTGGAAGGAAGTAATAAATACCACCTATTTTTTTGTCTTCTCCTTCAAGTTTGAAAGTTTGCATTGTAGAAGGATCAAACCCAGAAAGTTTATTGTAAAGAGCAAGTCCGTCTGAAATAGGGATGTCAGTTTTTATATATTTTCCAACGACTGTTGTTAAATCTTTAATTTTAAATACGGTAGAGGTGGAATTTAGTTTTTGAGCAACAGCGGCTAGTAATTGCCTTTGCCTAGCAGCTCGACCATAATCGCCATTTGGATCCTGTTTTCGCATACGAACGTAAGCAAGGGCTTCTTCACCATTTAATTCTTGTTGTCCTTGCTTAAATTCGATTTTTTTGTAGTAATCCACGTCTGAACGCTCCCAAAAATCGAATGGGACATCAACAGTAACACCGCCAACAGCATCAACAATACCTTTAAAGCCTTGGAAATCAATTTTAAGATAATGGTCTACAGGCACTTTTAGAAAACCTTCGACAGTTTTGATTGCCATTTCTTCTCCGCCGTAAGCATGCGCAGCGTTAATTTTGTCCTCTTTATTCTTTCCGACAATTGGAACGCGACTATCACGAGGGATACTCATAAGCGAAATCTTTTTCGTTTTCGGATTGACTGTCGCAAACATTAATGAATCTGTACGACCATTTTGACCGTCTGTTGCATAATCTTCTATACCCATAATAAGGAGTGTAAAAGGCTCCTTTGTAATTTCTACATCTTCGGTTCTCAAATCCGATTTTTCACGAGTAAAACCACTATACATCCCCATGAGAGAAGAGTAGGAATTTAATATATAAAATCCTACACTGCCAAATAAAAATAAGAAAATAAGGAAGTAGAAAAACTTTCTTCTTCGTTTCTTTTTTATTCTGCTATTTTGGAGATGATAATAACGTTCTTCCATATATAATCTCCTTAGTTCATTTGTAGGGAAGTGATTCACTACATTAATCTTTAAAGGTGATGATGTAGTTATTCTTAGATAACATCTTGTTCTAAGTACAACATATCTCCTTCTGTAATTGTACATTTCCCATTTGTTAATTCAATCATCCAATCTGTGAATGCTTGTTTTCCGTCTTCTTCTACATACGTATCAAATGTGACATTTTCTAGATAATGTATATCTTTAATGGCATATTTTGAATTACGTAATTCATTTTCAATTTTGCCAAGTAATGTGTAATCAATTTCGGTCTGCATAACACGCATTAGTTGCCGCTGAACAACACCAACATGATTAATGCCCTCACTTGTACATTTTCCATATGCGCGAATTAATCCACCTGCGCCAAGTTTGATACCACCAAAATAGCGTGTAACAACGACGACGGTATCTTTTAGACCTCGCTTTTTTAATACCTCAAGCATAGGTACACCAGCTGTACCGCTAGGCTCACCATCATCATTTGCTTTTTGGATTTGATCTTGTTCACCAATCAAATATGCAGAACAATTATGTGTGGCATTCCAGTTTTGTTTTTTTATTTTTTGTATAAATTCTTGAGCTTCTTCTTCTGTTGTAGCTCTGCTAACATAACAGATAAATCTTGATTTTTGAATGACAATTTCGTTTTCACCGTAGTCTTTGATTGTTAAATATTGTAATAACACTCTTATACGCCCCTATCTATCAAAATGACTAGTACTTTACATTTTAAAAGCGAGCGTTTTTATATTCAAACATTTTTTATAATTGCGCTAAATATTTTGGTGAGTATTTCGTCTTTTTGTTGTAATTTGTCGATATGGTGAGTATAATTTCAAATTGGCATTTTCATGTATGGATGCACCATTTTTAGTTTTCGTGTAAAATTAGGAAATAAAAACTTTTTTATAAGGCAGGTACGCAAATGAAAATAGCTATTGTTACTGATAGTACAGCATATATACCGAAGCATATTCGTGATGAACTCAATATATATATGATTCCATTAAACGTTGTGTTTGGAACGGAATCTTATCAAGAAGAAGCTGAAATTTCAGCAGATGATTTTTATGTAAAAGTACGTGAGCAAGAAGAACTTCCGAAAACTTCTCAGCCAGCAATTGGAAAGTTTGTTGAGCTATATGAAGAATTATCTAAGGATTATGATGCAGTTATTAGTATTCATCTTTCAAGTGGAATTAGTGGTACATATCAAACAGCAACGGCAGCTGGACAGATGGTAGAGGGTATTGATGTATATACGTACGACTCTGAAATTAGTTGTGAAGTACAAGGATTCTATGTGCGTGAAGGTGCACAGCTAGCAAGCGAAGGAAAGGATCCAAAAGAGATTATCGCCCGTTTTGATGAAATGAAGAAAACGATGGATGCGTATTTTGTAGTAGATGATTTACACCATTTACAACGTGGAGGACGATTAAATAGTGCGCAAGCTTTCATCGGTAGTCTGTTACAAGTAAAGCCGGTTTTATATTTTAGAGATAAAGTCATTATTCCGTTTGAAAAGATTCGTACGCGTAAAAAAGCGTTAAAACGTATCATCGAAATTTTTGATGAGCAAGCAAGTAAAGGTGTACCTATGGAAGCTGTTATCATTCATGCACAACGTGAAGAAGAAGCGAATGCATGGAAGAAAGAATTGGAAGCAAAATATCCTCATGTTACAATCCGCACAGGTTATTTTGGTGCTGTAATTGGAACGCATTTAGGTGAAGGTGCACTAGGTCTTGGATGGTATACGAAGTAATAAAGATATAAAAAGCTCTCTTTTGGAAGAGGGTTTTTTTACGGATATTTTACGTGTAGTTGACAAGTTAATATTTGGAAATGGTAAAATGTACGTAAAATAAAATAATGAGGAAAGTTTTATAACTTACTTTTTACAAGAGACTATATTATAATGGAAGAGAGGTGAAACATATGGAGCATAATTCTTGTTTATGTCCAAAGTTTGAGTCAGCTTTTACTTTGCTTAGTAAAAAATGGACTGGCTTAATTATTAAATCTTTGCTTGAAGAGTCAAAACGTTTTAGAGAAATTGCAGATATCATACCCAATATGAGCGATCGTATGTTGTCAGAGCGTTTAAAGGAATTGGAAAGCGAAGGCATTGTAGTTCGTAGTGTTTATCCAGAAGTACCAGTTCGAATCGAGTACGGCTTAACTGACAAAGGGAAAGCATTAGAAAGTGTTATGGATGAAGTCCAAAATTGGGCTGAGAAATGGATGAAATAACGTTTTGATTTCATTCGTATTAGCATATTTAACAAAACGTGAGGGAAACCTTACGTTTTTTTTGCTTATAAAAAGCCTTTAAAATTCTACACATACATACAAAAATACGCATATTTTGCGATATAGTTACATATAATATTACATTTGTTTTACAAAAGCGTAACATTAGCAAAAAAAATCCCGAATTATGGTATAAATTTTATAGGTTATATACGGAAAAAGAAAAAAGAAAGCGGTGTAAAAAATAAAATGAAAAAGCTAAAAATGGCATCTTGCGCATTAGTTGCAGGGTTAATGTTTTCAGGACTAACACCAAATGTATTTGCAGAAGATAAAATTTCTGACGTGAAATCACAAATTAATACACAAAATGACACTTTACATAAACAACAACAAGAACGTGATGAATTACAAAAACAAATGAATGACTTAAACAAAACAATTCAAGGTTTGGATAAGTCTGTTCAAGAGAATGCTTCGAAACTTGATGAAACAACGAAAAAAGTTGCGGATACTCAGCAATTAATTGAAACAAAAAATAAAGATATTGCAGAATTACAAACGAAAATTGCAAAGCGTGAAGAGTTATTAAGAAAACGTTTAGTTGCACTTCAAGAACAACCAAATACGAACGTTGTAACAGAAGTTCTTGTAAACTCTAAAAACATTGCAGATTTAGTTGATCGTTTAAATTCTGTTTCTAAAATTCTTGCGTCTGACGAAGATATCATGAAAACTCAACAAGAAGATCAAACGAACGTGAAAAAAGATGTTGAAACGGTAAAAACAAAGCAAAAAGAATTAAAAGAAGCACAGGCTCAAATTGAAACTGCTAAGAAAGAACTTGACACTGAAAAAGCGAAAAAAGAAACTGCAGTAAATGATTTAAGCGGAAAAATGGATACAGTTGTAAATACGATGACAAGTACGGAAAGCCAATTAAAAGAGCTTGAACAACAGGCATTAAAATTACAACAAATTGCTGAAAAAGAAGCGCAAGAAAAAGCTGCACAAGAAGTTGCTGCTCAAAAGCAGGCAGAGCAAGCAGCCCAACCAGCGCAGGCTCCAGCTCAACCAGCACAAACACAGGCTCAAACAGCAGCTCCAGCAAACAATGATGGACAAGCTAAAAAAGAAGAGCCTAAGAAAAAAGAAGAGAAAAAAGAAACACCAGCTCCAGAAGTACCAGCTGATAATGGTGGCGGAAGACAAGATGTTGTCTCAAAAGCTAAAGGTTTAGTAGGTCTGAAATATGTATGGGGTAGTGCATCAATTTCGAATGGTGGATTTGATTGCAGTGGTTTAATCTCTTATGTTTACGGTTTAGGTCGTCAAGATACTAGAGGTTTATGGAACTCTGTACAAAAGATTAGCCCATCTGAAGCAAAACCAGGAGATCTTATCTTCTTACAAGGTACTTACAGAGCAGGCGTATCTCACGTTGGTATTTATATTGGTGGCGGTCAAATGATTCATGCTGCTGATGAATCAACAGGTGTTACTTACGGTAGCGTAAATAGCTCTTATAACCAAAAACATTTCTTAGGTTACGGAAGATTATAGGATTATAATTTAATAAAAAAACGTGTATAAAGTCGATAGCTTACTATTTTATAAGTGGGTTATCGGCTTTTTTGAGTTTTTACGAGATTATAAGAAAAGTTTATAGTAGTGCTGGAGGTGGTTGCTGATGCTTGCTGGAAAACAGTTGCTATTAGAAGAACTCTCTTCAGACGTGCGGGATACATTACATGATTTGAAAAAGAAGAAAGAGGTCGTATGTGTACAAGGTGTTAAAAAGAAGGCTTCTAAATATGTGTGTCAGCGCTGCGGAAATATAGAGCAGCGACTATTTGCATCATTTTTATGTAAAAGGTGCAGTAAAGTATGTACGTATTGCCGGAAGTGTATAACGATGGGGAGAGTTAGTGAATGTGTTGTACTCGTTCGCGGGATTAATGAAAGAAAAGGAGAAAAGGAGTTAAATCCGTTACAGTGGAAAGGGGCTCTGTCTACTGGTCAGGAGCTGGCTGCACAAGGAGTGATAGAGGCTGTTAAGAAAAAAGAATCGTTTTTTATTTGGGCTGTGTGCGGGGCTGGAAAAACAGAAATGTTATTTTACGGTATGGAAGAGGCATTGCGAAAGGGAGAAAGAGTTTGTATCGCAACACCAAGAACAGACGTTGTGCTGGAACTAGCACCGAGATTACAAGAGGTGTTTCCAAATATACATGTAGCAGCCTTATACGGAGGAAGTGTAGACCGAGACAAAGATGCAGCGTTAGTCGTTGCAACTACGCATCAATTGTTACGTTACTATCAAGCGTTTCATGTCATGATTGTAGATGAGATAGATGCTTTCCCGTATCATGCAGATCAAATGTTACAGTATGCAGTACAACAAGCGATGAAAGAGAAAGCAGCGCGTATTTATTTAACAGCAACTCCCGATGAAAAGTGGAAGCGTAATTTCAGAAGTGGGAAACAAAAAGGTATCATTGTCTCTGGACGATACCATCGTCATCCGTTGCCAGTCCCTCTATTTTGCTGGTGCGGAAATTGGAAGAAAGGCCTCCATCATAAAAGAATTCCTCGAGTTTTACTACAATGGTTAAACATGTACTTAAACAAAAAGTATCCCATTTTTTTATTTGTTCCCCATGTACGATATATAGAAGAAATGAGCTTGTTATTGAAATCATTGGATCATAGAGTGGATGGTGTACATGCAGAAGATCCAATGAGAAAAGAAAAAGTGGCATCTTTCAGAAAGGGAGAAATTCCGTTATTAGTTACAACGACAATTTTAGAGAGAGGAGTAACTGTGAAGAACTTACAAGTGGCGGTGTTAGGCGCGGAAGAAGAAATATTTTCGGAAAGTGCGCTCGTACAAATTGCAGGCCGAGCAGGTCGTAGTTTTGAAGAACCTTATGGTGAGGTTATTTATTTTCATTACGGTAAGACAGAGGCGATGGTACGAGCGAAAAAACATATTCAAAGTATGAACAAAAATGCGAAAGAACAAGGATTGATCGATTAATGCATTGTCTACTTTGTGATGAATATATTTTGGGAACAGTTAGTTGGTGTACCTTCTTTGTAAAGCCTCATAAAAAATATATATGTGATAGGTGTGAGCGGAAACTTTCCTATATTATAGGAGAAATTTGCATGGAGTGTGGGCGACCTTTAGAGGACTTGCCTTCCGAATATAAAGAAAATGATATTTGTGTGGATTGCGTAAGGTGGATAAATGAGGAGAAGTATCGTCCTTTTAAAAATCGTTCTTTGCACGTATACGATGGTGAGATGAAAGAAATATTAGCACAGTTTAAGTTTCGGGGGGATGCGGAGTTAGTTCATATTTTTCATCGATCCTTTCGGGAGCTATTTCAAAAGCATTTTGCGAGTGTTTCAAGTGTTATTGCTGTTCCACTTAGTAGGGAACGGGAATATGAACGTGGTTTTAATCAGGCAGAGTTATTAGCAGCTTGTTTACCTGTCAAAATTTCTTATCCATCATTATGGAGAAGGGAAACAGAAAAGCAAAGTAAGAAGACACGTAAAGAAAGGATTTCGGGAAGTAATCCTTTTTATTTTCAGGGAGAAGAGATGTTTCATGGTCAACACATCTTACTTGTTGATGATGTATATACGACAGGAATTACAGTTAGACAAATTGGAAGTCTTTTATACGATAGAGGAGCAAGGGAAGTTTCTAGTTTGACGCTCTGTAGAAGTTGATCTATAACTGTCGAAAGGGATAATAAAAAGACGATAAGTCTTCTTTGACTTCGTAAGTTGTCATTCGTTATAGTCAAATTATGGGGCGAATGCCCTGATTTTTAGAGTGAAGGGAATGGAATGAATATGCAAGGAAGAGTGAAATGGTTCAATGCAGAAAAGGGATTTGGGTTTATTGAGCGTGAAGATGGTGATGATGTGTTTGTTCATTTTTCTGCTATTCAACAAGATGGATATAAGTCATTAGAAGAAGGGCAACAAGTTGAGTTTGACATTGTAGATGGAGCACGTGGACCACAAGCAGCTAATGTTGTAAAACTGTAGGGATATTGTTTTTGGGAAGAGAAAGCTGCGTTTGTGGCAACGTTATATATATGTAGTAGAACCTCTTGTTTTTTGCAAGGGGTTTTTGTTATGAATCAAGTTGTCAAAAAGTTGTTTCTTTTCTGTAACGAATTGTCCACAGTTATATTCGTTATTCACGATGTGAATAGGATAAAATAAAGATAGAAACGATGCATCTTTTCATTTCAACAAAAAACGATAAAAAAATCGCAATTCCACTAATTTTTTTAAAAAAGTTAGAAGGAGTTTTTAAGCCAGTGTCGAAATTATAGTACATAGGCTTGAAAGGAGGAATTCATCTATGAAATTCAACATTCGTGGTGAAAATATTGAAGTAACTCCAGCATTAAAGGAATATGTAGAGAAAAAACTAAGTAAGTTAGAGCGTTATTTTGATACATTCCCAGAGATTAAAGTTAATTTAAAAGTATACTCTGACAAGCAACGTGTCGAGGTAACAATCCCATTTACTGATTTATTACTTCGTGCAGAAGAAACTAATAGCGATATGTACGCTGCTATCGATTTAGTAGTTGATAAAATTGAGCGACAAATTCGTAAACATAAAACAAAGGTAAATCGTAAGTTACGTGAGAAAGGTTCTATGAAAACGAACTTTATCCTTCCAGAAGCAGTAGCTGTTCTGGATGAGGTAGAAGAGGATGAACTAGAACTTGTACGTACAAAACGATTCGATTTAAAACCGATGGACGTTGAAGAAGCGATCCTACAAATGGATATGCTAGGACATAATTTCTTCGTCTTCACAAATGCTGATACAAATGAAACTAATGTTGTATATGGCCGTAAAGATGGGAAATATGGTTTAATCGAAACTAAATAATAATTCAGAAGCGCAGCCGAAATGGCTGCGCTTTTTTTGCTGGAAATAGATTTTTTTAAAAAATTTTCTTAATTTAGAACGAGACATCTTGCCGATTGTTGTCATAGTTATAAGACAAGTGTTACAATTATCATTAGGTATATACATTTTAGTTTTTTTAATTAGGAGAAAAATTGGCATAACATACATTTGATTTTTATAACGACTGATTGAAATAGAGAAAAAGAAAAAACAATCAGAAGTTTTATTTTAATAAAAAGAGGAGCGTATTTCCTATGATCGGTATTTTAAAAAAGGTGTTTGATGTAAATCAACGCCAAATTAAACGTATGCAGAAGACAGTTGAGCAAATTGATGCATTAGAGCCATCTATTAAGCCATTAACTGATGAACAATTAAAAGGGAAGACGCTTGAATTTAAAGAACGTCTAACAAAAGGTGAGACAGTAGATGATCTACTACCTGAAGCTTTTGCGGTTGTTCGTGAAGCTGCGACTCGTGTTCTTGGAATGCGTCCGTATGGCGTACAGTTAATGGGTGGTATTGCCTTACATGAAGGTAATATCTCTGAGATGAAAACGGGTGAAGGTAAAACATTAACATCTACATTACCTGTATATTTAAATGCCTTAACAGGAAAAGGTGTTCACGTTGTTACAGTCAATGAATACTTAGCACAACGTGATGCAAGTGAAATGGGACAACTTCATGAGTTCCTAGGCTTAACAGTAGGAATTAACTTAAACAGTATGTCACGCGAAGAAAAACAAGAGGCTTATGCTGCTGATATTACGTATAGCACAAATAATGAGCTGGGATTCGATTACTTACGTGACAACATGGTTTTATATAAAGAGCAGTGCGTTCAACGCCCGCTTCACTTTGCTATTATCGATGAAGTCGATTCTATCTTAGTCGATGAAGCGCGTACGCCGCTTATTATTTCTGGGCAAGCGCAAAAATCAACAGAGCTATACATGTTTGCAAATGCATTCGTTCGTACATTAGAAAATGAAAAAGAATACTCATTTGATGTGAAGACGAAAAATGTAATGTTAACAGAAGATGGTATTACGAAAGCGGAGAAAGCTTTCCATATTGAAAACTTATTCGATTTAAAACATGTAGCACTTCTTCACCATATTAACCAGGCACTTCGTGCGCACGTTGTTATGCACCGTGATACTGATTATGTTGTACAAGAAGGCGAAATCGTAATTGTAGACCAATTTACTGGTCGTCTTATGAAAGGTCGTCGTTATAGCGAAGGTTTACACCAAGCTATCGAGGCAAAAGAAGGCGTAGAAATTCAAAATGAAAGTATGACGCTTGCGACAATTACGTTCCAGAACTACTTCCGTATGTACGAAAAGTTATCTGGTATGACTGGTACAGCGAAAACAGAGGAAGAAGAATTCCGTAACATTTACAATATGAATGTTATCGTAATTCCAACAAACAAACCGATTGTTCGTGATGACCGTGCTGATTTAATCTTCAAATCAATGGAAGGTAAATTTAATGCTGTTGTTGAGGATATTGTAAATCGTCATAAACAAGGACAACCTGTTCTTGTCGGTACAGTTGCAATTGAAACGTCAGAGCTTATTTCAAAAATGTTAACACGTAAGGGTGTACGTCATAACATCTTAAATGCGAAAAACCATGCGCGTGAAGCAGATATCATTGCAGAAGCTGGTATTAAGGGCGCTGTAACGATTGCGACGAACATGGCGGGCCGTGGTACGGATATTAAGCTTGGAGAAGATATTAAAAACGTTGGTTTAGCCGTTATCGGTACAGAACGTCACGAAAGTCGTCGTATTGATAATCAGCTACGTGGTCGTTCTGGTCGTCAGGGAGACCCTGGTGTTACGCAATTCTACTTATCAATGGAAGATGAACTAATGCGCCGCTTCGGTTCTGATAATATGAAATCAATGATGGATCGCCTTGGTATGGATGATTCACAGCCAATCGAAAGTAAAATGGTTTCTCGTGCAGTTGAATCTGCGCAAAAACGTGTAGAAGGAAATAACTATGATGCACGTAAGCAGTTACTACAATACGATGATGTACTTCGTCAGCAACGTGAAGTTATTTACAAACAGCGTCAAGAAGTAATGGAATCGGACAACTTACGCGATATTATTGAAGGTATGATGAAATCTACAGTAGAACGTGCTGTTGCGCTTCATACACAAGAGGAAATGGAAGAAGATTGGAACATTAAAGGTCTTGTTGACTACTTAAATACAAACCTTCTGCAAGAAGGAGATGTAAAAGAAGAAGAATTACGTCGCCTTGCTCCAGAGGAAATGAGCGAGCCAATTATCGCGAAATTAATAGAGCGTTACAACGACAAAGAAAAGCTTATGCCAGAAGAGCAAATGCGTGAGTTTGAAAAAGTTGTTGTATTCCGTGTTGTAGATACGAAATGGACAGAGCATATTGATGCGATGGATCACCTTCGTGAAGGTATTCATTTACGTGCTTACGGTCAAATTGATCCACTTCGTGAGTATCAAATGGAAGGATTCGCAATGTTCGAATCGATGATTGCGTCTATTGAAGAGGAAATTTCTCGTTACATTATGAAGGCTGAAATTGAACAAAACTTAGAGCGTCAAGAAGTTGTTCAAGGCGAAGCTGTTCATCCATCTAGTGATGGCGAAGAGGCGAAGAAAAAACCAGTTGTAAAAGGTGACCAAGTAGGACGCAACGATCTATGTAAATGTGGTAGCGGTAAAAAATATAAAAACTGCTGTGGTATCGGGAAGTAATACAGGGCGGTAGCCCAGACTGCTTTGCAAAATTTTACATCAAAAATGTATAATTAAGAAGGATTAAGCTCTCTCCGTCATAAGCGGAGAGAGTTTCCCTTGTTTTCATACGAAAGTAACAGCAATTACATAGAGGTGAAGGAAATGGAATTAGTAGAAATTAGACAAGAATTAGAGAAAATGGCTAAGAGATTAGCGGCTTTTAGGGGGTCTCTTTGACCTTCCTACTAAGGAAAAACAAATTGCAGAATTAGAAGAAAAAATGATGGCCGCAGGATTTTGGGATGACCAACAAGGCGCACAAGTTGTAATTAATGAAGCAAATGCACTGAAAGATATGGTTGGAAAGTTTCGTCAGTTAGATGAGACATTCGAAAATTTGGAAATAACGCATGAGCTTTTAAAAGAAGAATATGATGAAGATTTACATGAGGAGCTTGAATCAGAAGTAAAAGGCTTAATTCAAGAAATGAATGACTATGAACTTCAGTTATTATTAAGCGATCCTTATGATAAAAATAATGCGATTTTAGAATTACACCCAGGTGCTGGTGGAACAGAGTCACAAGACTGGGGTTCTATGTTATTACGTATGTACACACGTTGGGCTGAAAAACGTGGGTTTAAAGTAGAGACTGTTGACTACTTACCAGGTGACGAAGCTGGTATTAAGAGTGTTACTTTATTAATTAAAGGTCATAATGCTTACGGTTATTTAAAGGCAGAGAAAGGTGTACATCGTCTTGTACGTATTTCGCCGTTCGATTCTTCAGGCCGTCGTCATACATCGTTCGTATCTTGTGAAGTTGTACCTGAGTTCAATGATGAAGTTGAAATCGAAATACGTTCAGAAGACTTAAAAATTGATACGTACCGTGCAAGTGGTGCGGGTGGACAGCATATTAATACGACAGACTCAGCAGTTCGTATTACACATACACCAACAAACACAGTTGTAACATGTCAGTCAGAGCGTTCACAAATTAAAAACCGTGAGCACGCGATGAAGATGTTAAAAGCGAAATTATACCAAAAGAAATTAGAAGAGCAACAAGCGGAGTTAGATGAAATTCGTGGTGAACAAAAAGAAATCGGATGGGGTAGCCAAATTCGTTCTTACGTATTCCACCCGTATTCTCTTGTGAAAGACCACCGTACAAATACAGAGGTTGGTAACGTGCAAGCAGTTATGGATGGAGAAATTGATCCATTTATTGATGCTTACTTACGTTCTCGCATCTAATAAAGTGAAACTTTAATCAGAGGGAATTTTGTTCATCCCCACTGATTATCAGCCCGCATTCAACCTAACTTCTTTGCTCTCGCTGAATTTTGAGGCGGGGTCTTACTGCTCACAAATAGCGGGATAAGCGAAAAAAAGCCAACAAAGTTGTCGGCGTATGCTGAGGATAATCGAGGATATAAAGAATTTGATTTTATTTTTATAGATGAAGTAAAGAGGAAGAGAAGTTGGAAACGACAACTTCTCTTTTTGATGAGATTATATGTAGCATACAATGTTGTATATTGTATTGTAAAAAGTAGAGAATAGTAAAACAGGGCGGTAATAGAGTAAGACTTGAACAGAACTTTTCTGATTTCCTGTTCAAAAAGAATTCTTTATAGAAGTTTTTACGTTGTTCACAGAATTGAAACAACTTATGAAAGCTTTATATTATCAGGGTTCTTACTGTATTTTTGAAGAATATGAAATATACCTTAGTTTTTCTATATAAAGATAATGCTTATAATGAAAATGAGTGTGTTAGGAATGAAAAGAATATCAACAATGGGGAGCGATAGAAGTGAAAAAGAAATTGTTGGCTATTGCGCTAGGGACATCAGTAGTTTTTGCTTTAGGAGCATGTGGAAATAAAGAAGAGAGTAAGCCTTCGAAACAATCTGCAAGCACAGATAGCGCAGAGCAAATTTATCAAAAAAGTTGTATTGGTTGTCATGCTAAAGATTTATCAGGAGCAACTGGCCCAGATTTACGAAAAGTAGGACAGAAATATGATGCGGCAGAGATTGAAAAGATTATTGAAAAGGGTCGCGGGTCCATGTCACCAGGAATCATTCAAGGTGAGGATGCGAAAAAAGTAGCTGAGTGGTTAGCTGAACATAAATAAAAAGGGTAAAATGGACGAGTTGATTATATAATCTTATCCCAAAATGATTTTGGGTAAGAATTATGACGACTCGTTTCCTTTTTTGGAGTGTAACATAACTGTAACAAAATTGTATCCGAACTGGAAACCGTTTGATGTTACAATGAGGTTTGTAGAATTTTGCTGAAATATATTACATAGTAGTATTGCTTATAAAAAGATTGTAAGTAGACTACCTTCAACAAGAGTGGTTAAGCGAGAATAAAAGGTTATCTTTTATTTTCAGATGTACAGAAAAGTATTTCGAAAAAAATCATTAAGTATTGGGTGATAAATAATGATAAAAATGACGAATGTTTATAAGGAGTACCCGAATGGTATGAAAGCCATTGCTGGTCTCACAGTTAACATTAAACAAGGTGAGTTTGTATATGTAGTTGGACCGAGTGGAGCCGGGAAATCTACATTTATTAAAATGATGTATCGTGAAGAAAAGCCATCTACAGGATCAATTAATGTAAATGGACTTGTTATTGAAACATTAGCAGAAAGAGATGTTCCCTATTTCCGTCGTCAATTAGGCGTAATTTTCCAAGATTTTAAATTACTACCTAAGTTAACGGTATATGAGAATGTTGCGTTTGCCTTAGAAGTAATTGAAGAAGAAAAAGAAGCCATTCGTGAGCGTGTAACAGAAGTTTTAGGTCTTGTAGGTCTTGAGGATCGTGCAGACGCACTACCAAGTGAACTTTCGGGCGGAGAGCAGCAACGTGTTGCGATTGCGAGAGCGATTGTTAATAGACCAAAGGTTGTAATTGCCGATGAACCAACAGGTAACTTAGATATTGAAACAGCTCTTGATATTATGAAGATCTTTACGCGTATTAACGAGCGTGGTACAACGATTGTTATGGCGACACATAACTCAGATATCGTAAATACAATTCGTCATCGTGTAATCGCGATTGAAGGCGGAAAAATTGTTCGAGATGAGATTGAGGGAGGATACGGATATGAAGGCTAAGACCCTTAGTCGACATTTGCGAGAAGGTGTAAAGAATCTATCACGTAACGGATGGATGACGTTTGCTTCTGTTAGTGCAGTAACAGTTACATTATTACTTGTAGGTGTCTTTTTAACAGCGATTATGAATATGAACCATTTTGCGACGAAAGTAGAGCAAGATGTAGAGATTCGTGTACACATTGATCCAGCAGCAAAAGAAGCGGATCAAAAGAAATTAGAAGATGATATGAGTAAGGTTGCAAAAGTAGACTCTATTAAATATTCATCTAAAGAAGAAGAGCTAAAACGCTTAATTAAAAGCTTAGGTGATAGCGGAAAAACGTTTGAGTTATTTGAACAAGATAACCCACTTAAAAACGTATTCATTGTAAAAGCAAAAGAACCAACAGATACAGCAACAATTGCGAAAAAGATTGAAAAAATGCAGTTTGTAAGTAACGTTCAATACGGTAAAGGTCAAGTTGAAAAATTATTTGATACTGTAAAAACAGGACGTAATATCGGGATTGCGCTAATTGCTGGTCTTTTATTCACAGCGATGTTCTTAATCTCTAATACAATTAAAATTACAATTTATGCTCGTAGTACAGAAATCGAAATTATGAAACTGGTAGGTGCAACAAACTGGTTTATTCGTTGGCCGTTCTTATTAGAGGGGTTATTCCTAGGAGTATTAGGATCAATTATTCCAATTGGCCTAATTCTAGTTACGTATAATTCACTACAAAGTGTGTTTAACGAAAAACTTGGCGGAACAATTTTCGAACTTCTACCATACAGTCCTTTCGTATTCCAATTAGCTGGTTTACTAGTGTTAATTGGGGCTTTAATCGGTATGTGGGGAAGTGTAATGTCAATTCGTCGCTTCTTAAAAGTATAAAAAGTTGCAAACATAATTCGTACAAGCTTATCATATAGTAGAAATAGGTAAAGGCATCACACACTGTGTGATGCCTTTTGCTACACCACCTGTGTGTTTTGGAAAGGGGAATTCCGCATTGAAACGTAGAGTTGCAATTATTGGAATGGTTGTTGCATTTTTAATTGGTGCTGGCGGAATGTTTGCAGGTATGTCTTTATTTGGGGTTAACCCAGCAGAGGTAACGCAAACAATTTCGAGTGGAAACGCTAGCACCGCGCAAGGGAATTTGGCAAAAATTAATGAGGCGTATGCACTAATTGATTCACGTTATGTGGAAGACGTGAAGGATGACAAGTTAGTCGAAGGTGCAATACAAGGCATGTTGTCTACGCTGAAGGACCCTTATTCCACGTATATGGATAAAGAAACGGCTAAACAGTTTAGTGAATCGCTTGATCCTGAGCTAGAGGGGATCGGGGCTGAGGTGAACAAAACGGACGGTAAGCTTATTATCGTATCTCCAATTAAAGGCTCACCGGCAGAAAAGATTGGAATTAAACCGAATGACCAAATTTTATCTGTAGATGGAAATAGTGTGAAAGATTTATCACGTGAAGAAGCAGTATTAAAGATTCGTGGTAAAAAAGGAACGACTGTCGCGATTGAAATTAAGCGTGCAGGAGTAGCTGATCCGATTGTATTTAAAATTAAGCGTGAAAAAATTCCAATCTTCACAGTGTTTAGTTCTGTGAAACAAGAGAGCGGAAAAGATATCGGTTATATGCAAATCACTTCTTTTGCTGAAAATACGGCGAAAGAATTTAAGGATCAGTTAAAAGAGTTAGAGAAGAAAAACATAAAAGGCTTAGTTATTGACGTGCGTGGTAATCCTGGTGGCTACTTAAATAGTGTAGAAGAGATACTAGGGGAAATTATGACGGATAAAAAGCCGATGCTACAAGTAGAACAACGAAATGGTGAGAAGAAGAAATTCTCTACGGAACTGAAAGAGAGAAAGCCATATCCAATTTCAGTATTAATTGATAACGGAAGTGCTTCTGCTTCAGAGATTTTAGCGGGTGCGCTAAAAGAGGGAGAAGGATACGATTTAATTGGTGAAAAAACATTTGGTAAAGGTACTGTTCAGCAAGCCGTTCCATTTAAAGATGGCAGCAACATTAAATTAACGATGTTTAAATGGCTAACACCGGATGGAAACTGGATTCATAAAAAAGGAATTGCGCCAACAGTAGAAGTGAAGCAACCAGATTATTATCATGCGACACCAATTCAAATTGAAAAGACACTTTCATACAATTCAAATGATGTCCAAGTAAAACACGCGCAAGAAATGCTTAAGAGTTTAGGATATGTACCAGGACGTGAAGATGGATACTTTAGTAAAGAGACAGAATCAGCGCTGAAAGCATTCCAAAATGCGAATGAGATGGAAGCGACAGGACAGCTGGATAAAAAGACAGCTGAGGCGATTCAAACTAAAATTATTGAAAAAATCCGTTCTGGAGAAAACGATCTACAATTACAGTCAGCATTAAAGTTAATAGTGAAATAAAGTGAAACTTTAATCAGTGGGGGTTTTCTTCATCCCCCACTGATTATTAGTTGAACCAATCGGACTTTTATGGGCAGTTGACCCCCCACCTAAATTCTTTGCTTTCGCTGAATTTTGAGGTGGGGGTCTTACTCCCCATTAAAGCGGGATAAAAAGAAATACAGGCAGTTTGCTGCCTGTATTTTTTTGTGTTAAACAAACGTTTGTCCAGTTATGATAATATAAAAAGAAAGAATGATATAAATGGTGGTGATTGGGTTCGTGGAGGCATGGATTTTTGAAATAATGCGGGCAGTTGGACGTTTTTTCTTACACCCTGCTGTCTATGTATTTTTAATAAGTAGTATCTTCGTTGGATACTTACGTATGTTACGAGAACGAAAGGATTTTTCCTTTAAAGTTTATGATATTTGGTTTGAACTGCGAACATCTCTATTTGCGGGAGTTGGATACGGATTACTCGTATCTATTATTACAATTGGACTTGGCCTTGTTGTTTCCAAAGCGAGCTTATGGGTCATCTTATTTTGGACGTTATTATTTGGATTAACTGCTATGTACCGATATTTATCAGCAGCTTATACATTTAGTATCGCAATTGTATGCGTTCTATTATCTTCTAAGCTACCAGTTTCCTTCTTACAGCTTGGAGAAGGGGAAGAGAGTACGATTGTATCTCTTGCTATTTTACTAGGCGTCATGCTTGTTGTAGAGGGCTTGTTGATTTCTAAAAATGCAGTAGGATATTCTACGCCGAAGATTCGTAAGGGTAAGCGTGGGCTAAAGATTGGTTTACACGAATCAAAGCGTTTATGGATCGTGCCTATTTTTATTCTTGTACCAGGTGATGCAGTAACGCAGTTTATTTCATGGTGGCCTGTCGTTTCAATCGGTTCAGATACCTATTCTCTATTCCTCGTTCCATTTTTAATTGGATTTATGAGAAAGATTAGAAGTTATGAGCCAACAGAAGCTTTATTATTTACAGGAAGACGTGTCTACGGATTAGCAGGAATTGTACTTGTTTTAGGAATCGCAAGTTATTGGTGGCACGTACTTGCCATTATCGCAATGGGAGTCGCAATGCTTGGGCGTTTCACAATTTCCATGCAAGAAAAAATTGCGGATGAGACAAGACCGGCGTACTTCGCTGCACGTAATGATGGGCTTGTTGTATTAGATACAATCCCGAATACAATTGGGGCAGAGCTGCATTTACTGCCTGGAGAAGTAATTACGAAAGTAAATGGAGTCATTCCAGGAAGCGCTGAGGAATTTTATGATGCGCTTCAAACGAAGACGACGGGGGCATTTTGTAAATTAGAAGTATTAGATACAAATGGTGAGCTTCGTCTTGCTCAAACGGCATTATACGCTGGGGGACATCATGAATTAGGTATTGTATTTGTTCAGCAGGAGCATGAGTGGGATTCGGAAGCTATGTAATAATAAAATGAAAGAAGAGGTTATATAACATTGTAGTTATATA
This sequence comes from Bacillus sp. 5w2, assembly GCF_054353775.1. NCBI lineage: Bacteria > Bacillati > Bacillota > Bacilli > Caryophanales > Bacillaceae > Bacillus > Bacillus sp. 5w2. Next base: position 32,928 of record NZ_JBTIWT010000025.1, read on the forward strand.
GCCTCTTCTTTTTTGATTTACGGTTTTACTTGAGCGTAATGTTGTACAACAAACTCACGAAACGTTTGTGCAGCAAGTGATAAGTAGTGTTTTTCATTCCATACTAAATGAGGCGTCCATTGGCAAACGGGCTCTTCAATATGGAGAAGCGTTAGCGGGGGCAATTCCTTTTTTGCTGCGATTGGTAAAAAAGCAACGCCAAGTCCAGTGCGTACTAAGCCGCTTATTGCTGCAGGTTCATCTCCTTCACATACAATGTTAGGCGTAAACCCAGCTTGTCTGCAGAAATTGTCTGTAATCTCACGGAAGCTATACCCTGGTTTTAGGGAGATAAAAGGATCATTTGCTACTTCACTTAGCTTGATACGATCGCGATCTTTGAGTCGATGTGTACTTGGTACAGCTAGTACGATCTCTTCGGTCATTAATGGAAGACTATAGACTCCTAGTCGATCAATAGGTGAAGGTGTGAGACAAAAGTCGATTTCGCCTTTTTCAAGAAGCTGAATTTTTAATTCTTCTGTAGATGCTTGTGTTATGCGGAAGTTAATGTGTGGATATAGGGCTAGGAAAGGTGCTAGCAATTCAGAGACCCGATTTAAAGTTGTAGTAGCTACTACAACACTTCCTTGTTCTAATCCAGCCATATCTGTAACTTGTCGTTTGCCTACTTCGAGTACCTCAAGGGCTGTATCCACTTGCTTGAGAAAAGCCTTTCCGAAAGTGTTTAGACGGATTTTTCGTCCGATTCGATCAAATAAGGGAACCCCTAACTCTTCTTCTAATCGAGAGATAGTAACGCTTAAAGCTGGTTGGGAGATATGAAGTTCTTGTGCCGCTTTTGTTATATGTTCCGTCCGAGCGACTGTCTTAAAATACTTGAGCTGCAGCAATTCCATAAATTATGTTCACCTTCTCTTATATACTCGAAGTTATTAATATGATAGTTATTTTATATTTTTGTTTATCAATAATCAATTTTATAATAGGAGTGTGAAAAGAAATACTATAAGAATTTATATATAGATAAAAATGAGGTGGATGATTTTTGGATATTCAAAAATATTTAGAGCATATTCAATCTGAAAAAAGAGAGGTAAGTTTCTCTTACTTATCTCATCTTCAAAAGCAACATGTACTCAACGTTCACTTTGAGAATCTTGATATTCTTGCAAGAAAACCTCTATCTTTGCGTGAAGAAGATTTATATCAAAAAATTGTTCATGCGAAGAAGGGTGGCGTGTGCTACGAGTTAAACGGAATATTTTATTTTCTGCTAAAAGAATTAGGATTTGATTCCTATCTTATGGCAGGAACTGTATATGTAAGAGAAGGAATTTGGGCTCTTGAAAATGCTCATTTATTCATAATCGCACCAATTGATAATAAAGAGTATTTGGTGGATGTAGGCATGGGCGGTAATTCACCGAGAATTCCTGTTCCGTTGAATGGAGAGGAAGTTGTGGATAGTGATGGTCTTTACCGAGTAAATAAAGACGAGACAACATCATTTTATTATTTGCAAAAAAAGACGGATGATGATTGGGAGATGCTATATCGATTTGAACAGCCGTCTCATAAATGGAACTTGGAAAACATTCATCCAATTTGTGTCTTAACTGAAACAGCTCCAGAATCAATGTTCAATAAGGTGTATTTCCTTTCACGAGTTACAGAAAATGGGCGCATCACCTTGTTAGGAGACACACTGATTATTGTTGATGGAAAAGAAAAAACAAAAGAAAAGCTAGAAAAACATGAGATTGAAGAAACTGTTCGTCGTTATTTTCAAATCCAAGTGTAGTGAGGGGATTTTAGGGTGGGTTAATATGTAAATTTAGATCTACAAGTTAAACCGTTTATTGCACAGTTGGAAGTTACGGGATAAGAACAGAGAAGCGAAAGATTTATCGGGAGTATGATGAGTTTTGAACTATTTAAAGGATGTATTTGTGAAAAAATAAAAGGAACGAAACTTATCAGTAGAGCACTTTGGATTGAATACGATCCGTAACATATAGAAATGAAGCCTAATTTCTCATGGATATAAATGAGGAGTTAGGCTTTTTAAATTTATCCACTTTTTTAGTTTCATAGACGGATAACTTGAATAATTTTTTGATAATGTTTATCATTTAGGGAGTCTTTTTAATTTTGGAAAATGGAGGTAAGATATGCTACGTAAATTTTTTTCTTACTATAAACCGTATAAAGGTTTATTTATACTCGACTTTTCTTGCGCGGTTGTCGCAGGATTACTAGAACTTGGCTTCCCGCTTATCGTAAATCAATTTATTGATAAGTTATTGCCAGGACAAAACTGGACGCTTATTTTATGGGCTTGTTTCGGTTTACTAGCAGTTTATATATTAAATGCAGGTTTACAATATGTCGTTACATACTGGGGACATATGCTTGGCGTTAACATTGAGACGGATATGAGGCAGAAATTATTTGATCACATTCAAAAGCTATCATTCAGATTTTTTGATAATAATAAAACAGGTCATTTAATTTCACGTCTTACAAACGATTTAATGGAAATCGGGGAAATTGCTCACCATGGGCCAGAAGATTTATTTATCGCTGTTATGACTTTAGTTGGGGCATTCTCATTTATGATGATGATCAACTGGAAGTTAGCGCTATTAACGTTCTTCGTCATTCCATTCCTACTATGGTTGGCACTTTACTTCAACAAAAAAATGACAGGTACGTTTAGACGTTTATTCTCAGATGTTGCGGATTTCAATGCATGTATTGAGAACAACGTTGGTGGTATTCGCGTTGTACAAGCATTCGGAAATGAAAAGTTTGAGAAAGAACAATTTGCTGTGAACAACGCTCGTTTCCGTACAACGAAATTAATGGCGTATAAAATTATGGCGTTAAATTCATCGATTAGTTATATGCTCATGCGTCTCGTAACGCTCTTCGTCTTAATATGCGGTACATGGTTTGTTCTGCAAGGCGAATTAACGTACGGTGGATTTATCGGATTCGTTCTATTAACGAATATTTTCTTCCGTCCAATTGAAAAAATTAATGCGGTAATCGAAAGCTATCCGAAAGGGATTGCTGGTTTTAAGAGATATGTAGAGCTTCTTGAAACAGAGCCTGACATTGTAGACTCTAAAGATGCGATAGAAGTAAAACATGTACATGGTGATATTCAATATAACAACATTACGTTCGGATATGAAAACAAAGAACCGATTTTAAATGAGATTAGTTTGAAAATCCATGCAGGTGAAACGGTTGCTTTCGTTGGACCGTCAGGGGCAGGGAAAACAACACTATGTAGTTTATTACCACGATTTTACGAGCAATCATCTGGATCGATTCAAATTGATGGTATTGATACGAAAGATATGACGTTATCTTCACTTCGTAAGCAAATTGGAATTGTGCAGCAAGATGTGTTCTTATTCTCAGGAACGATTCGTGAAAATATCGCTTACGGAAACTTAAAGGCGTCAGAAGCTGAAATTTGGCAGGCGGTAAAGAGAGCTCAATTAGAAGATTTAATTTACTCACAACCAGACGGTTTAGATACTGTTATCGGTGAGCGCGGTGTGAAACTTTCAGGCGGACAGAAACAACGTCTAGCTATTGCTCGTATGTTCTTGAAAAACCCGCCAATTTTAATACTAGATGAAGCGACTTCCGCATTAGATACAGAGACGGAACTTGCGATTCAAAAATCGCTTGCAGAATTAGCAGTTGGCCGTACAACGTTAGTTATCGCTCACAGACTTGCAACGATTAAAAATGCAGATCGTATCGTCGTTGTAAATAAAGACGGTATTGCAGAGCAAGGTTCACATGATGAATTAATTGAGCAAGGCGGAGGATACAGTAGGTTATACGAAGCTCAGTTTAGTTCGTAAATATAATTTGTACTGAATTAGTGCACCATAAGTAGGTGAAAATCTCATATGGGAGGCTATAAAGTATGATTGTAACAACAACGTCTACAATTCAAGGCAAAGAAATTATTGAGTATATCGATATCGTCAATGGAGAAGCGATTATGGGCGCGAATATCGTTCGTGACCTTTTCGCCTCTGTCCGTGACGTTGTCGGCGGTCGTGCAGGCGCTTATGAAAGTAAATTAAAAGAAGCGCGCGACATCGCAATGGAAGAAATGAAAACTTTCGCAAGACAAAAAAATGCGAATGCAATTGTGGGTATCGACGTGGATTACGAAGTAGTTCGCGAAGGAATGCTAATGGTTGCAGTGAGCGGGACTGCTGTTCGTATATAAAGTGAAAAGCCGTGCGGGTGCACGGCTTTTTGTTGTTATTACGTCTAACACGATAGATAGGACGATATTCTATGTCGAAGCCTCGATATTTCTTGGGAAATGCGGAAGGTCCCGTCGATATATAGGGAAGATACTAGAGTGCTTCTTTACATTTTCGGATTTGGACTAATAATGTTTCATATTTTTGTTCGAGAGATGTGATGTCATCGTGATGATTTGTTATGGAAATTCGGCTGATGATTTCTGTTAATTTTGTTTGTAATCGTAATAATTCTTGTTCAGTAACGTTTACAGAAGCATCGGTTGTTCTTTTTGTGTATTGCTCGTAATTACCGTGGAAGACTCTTGGTTCACTCTCATCTACTTGTAGAATATGGTCTGCAACAGAGCGAATAAAGGCACGGTCATGGCTAATGAAAAGTATTGTGCCAGGGTATTCTTGTAACATGATTTCTAATTCTTCTTGCGTCGCTAAGTCCAAATAGTTTGTCGGTTCATCGAGCAGAAGCATATTATAGTTTCCTAAAAATACTTTTGCGAGTGCAACCTTCATTCGTTCACCGCCGCTTAGAACGTGAACAGGTTTATGAACATCTTCACGGCGGAATAGGAGTCGTGCAAGTATTGTGCGAGCGAATGCTTCTGTATAGTTTGTTTCTTCTAGAACGTTTTCTAAAATGGTTTTATCTGTTTTTAAAATTGATAGTGTTTGTTCGAAGTATCCGATTTTACAGCTTTTCGATAGCTGTATGCCACGCTCGTTTGCGAGAAGCATGTTGAACAAAGTTGTTTTGCCGCTTCCATTTGCCCCTAAAACGGCAAGCTTTGCACCAGGAGCAATCGTTCCATTCATATTTGTAAATAGTGTGCGGTCGTCTATTTTCTTTGTTACTTTATTGAACTGTACTGCCACTTTACTATGAATGGGTGTATGGTATTGCACGTCAAACTGGGCCTGAGAAAGATCCTTTGGCTTTTCCTTCTTTTCTAGTTTTTCGAGACGTGTCTCTAATGCTTTCGCTGCTTTGCTAACCTTTTCTTGCCCATGAGCCCCGCTTAACTTATACAGTTTAGATTCAGATGAACTGAACCGTGTTGGGATTTTTGTCATGTTAGAAGCACGTTGCTTTCTTTGTAGAATGGACTGCTCTAAACGATTTTTTTCTTGTACATATTGCTCATATTCTGCTTGTTTTTGTATTCGCTCACGTTCTTTTTGTTTTCGATAGTTGGAATAGTTTCCTTTATATTCTTGAATCATCCCGTCTTCAATTTCAATGATTTTTGTACATATATTATCTAAAAAGTCACGATCATGCGATATTAAAACAAGAGCCCCTTTATAAGATAAAAGTGCTTTTTCTAATTGCTCTGTACCGGTCATATCTAAGTGGCTTGTTGGTTCGTCAGCGAATAAAATGCCTGCCTCTTGCTCGAGAGCATGGGCAATCTTTAGACGCATTCGTTCACCGCCGCTCATTGAATTTGAGACGTTTGAAATATTCCATTTTCCTTTTGCAGGAGAAGAAGCGACCTCTGGTAATTCCTCGCTAATTTGAGGAATGATGCTTATAGAGCTATGATGAGTTACTATGCCTTTATCAGCTTCTATTTCTTTACTTAATATTTGTAATAACGTAGATTTACCAGCTCCGTTGACTCCGACAATTCCTATGCGATCCTGTGCTTGAATTTCCAGTGATGGTAACGTAAATAGTGTGCGATCACCAAAGCTCTTTTCAATATTACGTGCGAATAAAATAGTCATAAAAAAACCTCCCTAGTTTCACTAGAGAGGATAAACGTCGCCCTTGCATGTAAAAAATCGTACATAAATAAACGATTTTTTTACATGATCGTTTCGAAAGAAAGTATCGACAAATGGACAGACTAATCCCCTGCTAGTTTTCATCATTTTTGTTCACTATTTGTGATGGATGAAATAAATAAGAGAATTAGAACTTCATTGGTCAAAGTACCTTCCTTTCATAATATTACTTTTATTGTATGCGCATACAAATGAGTTTGTCAAACTTATTTCTGTTTGTGATTTTTGAATTCTTTATTATAAATTTGTACCTTTGCTAGCGCCTCAGCATCATTTTGGATTTCATCTAATCCATTCGCATCTCCGATAACATACCCTTCAAATGATGAACCAACAAAATCAAAGATATATTGGAATTGAGCAATAAGCGGTAATGCTTTTAGTTTTGGATTGTCCCCACCAACGATGACAACATACATTTTTTTGCCCTTCATTTTTTCTTTGAAATGAAGGGATGTATCACGCAAGCTTTGTGACCAGCGATCAACAAAATTTTTCATATGTCCACTCATTCCGTACCAATATAATGGTGTAGCAAAGATAATCGTGTCGTGCTCTAACATGCGTTTGGTTAACTGCCCATAGTCATCATTTACAGGTTGAAATCCTTCTGCATCATGACGTTGATCCGTAATAGGATGAACTGTATGGTCTCGCAAGTAAATTTGTTCTGTTTCCATTCCATCAATCATCATATGTGTTAAAGCTTCCGTATTTCCGTTTTGTCTTGAACTGCCGTGTATAACAAACATGTAATCATTCCTTTTCTTTTGCTTGTTTTAGGAGTGAAACGTGTTGTTGCAAATTCTTTTGAATACTGGAAAGTAATGAAATTTGCTTTGTTACTTCATTGAGTTTATCTTCATAAAGCGTAAGGATACTGCTGCAAGGATTGTCGTACAGGTGTGGTTCAATTTCAAGGCAACGCAGCATCCTTGCCGTCTCTTCTAAATTCAAGCCAATTTGTAAGTACATTTGAATAAGTTCTACTTTTTTGATGGCATTTTCATCAAAATCACGGTAGCCATTTGTGAGGCGTTTAGAAGGGAGTAATCCCTTTTCCTCATAATGTCTTAGTGATCTTTCGCTAACGCCAGTTTCTTTTGATAACTCTCCAATTCGCAACGTGTTTCACTCCTTTTAAACGTATTGTAAACCTTCACACTAATGTGAAGGTCAACTCTGTTTTTTCGCAAAAGAACCTACATGATTTAAAAACACTTGAATAGCTTTAGACTGAATAAAGTATTTGCCACGCACGATGGAGAAGGGACGGATGAGTTGTTCATTTGGAACTTCGACGTGGAATAGCTCTTTTGCCAGTAGCTCTTTCCGTACAGTCCAATCAGAAAGTATAGCGATGCCAAGCCCAGCACTAACTGCTTCCTTCACGCTTTGAATACTACTGAATGTAAAGAATCGTTTCATTTTTAAATGGTGTTGATGAATAAAGCGATCACTATAAGCACGTGTTCCAGAACCACTTTCTCTTAATACCCATACTTGATCTTGGAGTGTGTTTTCATTTATTTCATTTGTGCGGAGCAGTGGATGATTTGGCGGAACGACGAGCTTCATTTCATCTTGCATAAATGTTTCAACGTCAACATCGGCATATACGACTTGCCCTTCAACTAAGCCGATATCAATTTGATTAGAGCGAAGGCTTTGCAAAACGTCTTCTGTATTTGAGATAAAAGTATGAACTTCGACGTGTGGATTTTCATTCGCATAGTTAGCTAGTATTTTTGGAAGTAAGTATTCGCCAATTGTAAAACTAGCACCGATGCGAAGAGTTCCTGTTACAACGTTATGTAATTCGTTAATTTCTTGTTTAGCATCTTCGTAAAGAGAGAGCATTTGCTTTGCGTGTATATATAAAATGTTTCCAGCCTCTGTCACTTGAACGTGCTTAGGAGAGCGCTGAATAAGTGTAGTGCCAAATTCGTTTTCTAAGTTGCGTATGTGCATACTTACGCCAGGTTGCGAGAGGTTTAATAATTCTGCTGCACGGGAGAAGTGTTTCTGTTCAACGACAGTAACAAAAATCTTTAAAATGTCTACGTTCATATAATGGGATCCTTTCGTTTTTCTATCATCTTATCATAAGTATTTCTGATGATAGAGATTCAATATTGATATTAAACTTATTATAGAAACTCTCTTATAATGTAAGTAGAAAGAACATGCATGTTCCAATACGATTATTGGGGTGGTACAAAGTGGAACAAACACTTGTTATACAAAAGAAAAAGGGCTTTGGATTTTCGCAAGGAATTGGGATTACATTATTAATCGCAATTGTCGCGAAATATTTAGCAGAGCTTCCATTTTTAAATATTATGGGACAATTAGTAATTGCTATTCTAATTGGGATGGTTTGGCGAGCAGCTATCGGAGTTCCGCAAGAAGCGATAGCTGGAACGAATTTCGCGAGTAAGAAGTTGCTTCGCTTTGGGATCATCTTACTTGGAATGCGGTTAAATCTTGTTGATATTGCGAAGGCGGGACCGAAAGTATTGGTCATCGCAGCGGTTGTTATTACATTTACGATTTTCGTTGTATATGGACTAACGAAAGTATTCAAAGTAGAAAAGAAACTTGGAATTTTAACAGCATGCGGAACAGCAATTTGCGGGGCGGCTGCGGTCGTGGCAATTGCACCGCAAGTGAAAGCGAAGGATGAAGAAACGGCAGTTGGAGCAGCAATTATTGCAATTTTAGGTACGATATTTACACTTATTTATACGCTATTATACCCAGTGCTCGGCTTTTCTCCGTACGGTTACGGTGTATTCTCAGGGGCGACGCTTCATGAAATCGCTCATGTCATCGCAGCTGCGGCGCCAGGGGGAAGCGCGGCTGTAGACATCGCAGTTATCGTGAAATTAACGCGCGTTGCAATGCTTGTACCAGTAGCGATTTTAATCGGATTATGGTTTGGTAAGAGCGAGGGAAGCGAAGAAAAAAGATCGTGGCGTGACCTTCCAATTCCTTGGTTCATCTTCGGATTTTTAGCGATGAGTGCAGTGCATTCACTTGGAATTATTCCAGAAGTTGTCGCGGGCTACATTGTGGTCATTGCTTATATGTTAATCGCAATGGCGATGGCAGGGCTCGGCTTAAATGTAGAGTTTAAAACGTTCCGTAAATTAGGAAGTAAAGCATTCGTCGCGGGGCTAATCGGCTCGGTTTGCTTATCGGTTCTTGGATACGTTCTTGTCTGGGGATTAGGATTTATGTAGTAGGATGAAAAAGCTGTTCCCAAAGGTATTTGGGGACAGCTTTTTCTTATGATTATAGCGCTACGGATGTCGATATATTAAAAAATCGCTGATATAAATTGAATTACTTTTGTACTTTGTTAGAGTAGATGTTCAGTGAAACGTTTTTCTAAAATTTGTAAAGATATCTTTACTTATAACTGGAAAATATTTATAATTCAAGTAAAGATATCTTTACTTTTGAAGGTGGAGCCTATGGGTGTAAAAAATAAAATTAAAGAATTAAGAAAGCAACATCATATAACACAAGTGGAAATGGCAAAGGCGATGCAGGTGACACGGCAGACAATCGTGGCGATTGAAAACCATCATTACAACCCGAGTCTAGAGTTATCCCTAAAAATCGCCAAATATTTTGGAGTGAAGGTGGAGGAAATCTTTACGCTGGAGTAAGGGGAGAGAAAATGAACAATGCTAGAAAGTTGTATATCGGTGCGTTTTTTGGATTGTTTTTGGGAGACATTATAGTTCATATTATGAATCCGGCTATACCAATTTTACCGCTCGTAGTGAGTAACGTTTTAGCAATTGTATTTTTGACAGTGTATGTGTATTACAAAAAGCGTAAGTACAGAAAAGAAGAACTTCCCGATATAGATGAGCGAGTAAATGAAAATATAAAAAAGCATGTAAACGTCTCATTTGTATTCGCATTTCTGTTGCTTATTGTTTATATTGTTGCGAGTAAAGCAATAGGCAGGGCTGTTATACCTGTGCAAGAGATATTGATAATATGTAGTTCCTTATTTGCAGGTAGTCTCATCATAGGAGTTATGGTAGGGAAACGAGCATAGCGATAGGAGGAATGAAAAAATGCAGGATGAGTTTGAGAGATTCCAGTCAGATAAAGCGTTTAAATATGTAGGATTATTTTTTACGATTAGTTTAGCGATATGGGGTTTATATAATTTAATTGTTGATGGAAATGCTGGTATGCCGTTTGTTTTATTTGTACTAGGGCAGTGGGTGTATTTTCTTGTGAACTATTGGCCGAAGTGGAGATATAGAAATAGTAAAGAGGCTGATCGTGTATGAGTTTGGCATCGCCTGAGTAAGGCATAAATAGAAAAGGGGAACTGGGATGGGATTACCGGTGTTATGTGTCGCTACAGCTATATTTGCGCTTCTTTGGGGAATGCAAAATTTTTCTCGTAATCCAGTGCCGAGTATTTGTATTATGATTGGTACTGTAGGTTTATCGTATTATTTATTATTATTAGCCCATTATCATAAAACGGCAACGAGTGTTGTTGTTGGGGCACTTATTTTATTTTGTGGGCGTGCCATACAAAAGGGATTATTTCCATAAAGGCTGTTTATACAAAGAGTATAAACAGCTTTTTGTATTTTTTTTACAAAACACTTGAAAGTTACGTAACGTCATCTTTTATAATGAAGGGGAAGAGGTGATGGTAGTGATTTCAATACAGCAATTGACGAGAGAAACAGGGGTTACGGTACGTACATTACGTTATTATGATCAAATAGATTTATTAAAGCCAAGTGGGAAAACAGAGGGGGGACATCGGTTATATAGTGAAGCTGATGTCATTCGTTTGCAACAAATTTTATTTTTAAAAGAAATGGGATTTTCATTAAAAGAAACTGCGAATATGTTAGTAAAAGGTGAGCTGAATTTAAAGGATTCGCTTGAAAAACAACTTCGATTTGTACAGGAAGAACAAAAGAAATTTAATCAAATGGAGCGTGTTTTACAAGCGGTTGTTTATTCGGTAGATGTAGAGGGAGAACTCGATTGGAAAGTTATGTTTGAACTTATTCAGCTTTCAAAACAGTCTCCTCGTATACGTGAAATATTTCAAAATGAAGTATTTTCAAAGGAAGAACAAAAATTGCTTCATAACTTACCAAAGATGAGTGAAGAAGATCCGAATGTTTTAGAATGGGTAGATTTATTAAAGCAATTACGTCATTTTATGAAAGATGGTAAGGAAGCAGGGAGTGATGAGGTACAAGAGGCAACGAAGAAATTAATGCAGAAGTGTTTAGAAATGGCTAATGGTGACGAAGCGTTTTTAGATAAGTTATGGGAAGTTAGAAAATCGAAGGAAGATTCACAGAAAATGAGCATGTATCCAATTGAAGAAGAACTTTTAGTATATATGGATGAGGCTTTTCGTATTTATGATGAAAGGGAGAAGGATAAATGAGTATACTCGCAGAATATCGTTGGTATTTTTTAATTGGGGCGGAAATTGTATTTTGGTTATCAGCTATCGGTTTCTTTTTACTCCGTTACGGATTCCGTTTGAAAAAGGCGAGTTTTATTATGGGGATTGTACTCCTCGTAAATGAAGTGTTTATTTTAACTTTAGGGGCAGTGGACTATTATCAAACAGGAAAGTTCTCTAACTTTCAAATTATTACTGTAATTATTTTATTGTATGCAGTCTTTTACGGGAAAAAGGATTTGAAGAAGCTGGATATATTTGCGCAAAAGCTAGTTGCGAAATGGCGGAATGAGCCGGCGCCTATTATAGAAGAACAGATAGAATTAACAGGTATGGCCTATGCGAAGCAGGAAGTGAAAAATTTGGTAGTACATCTTGTTTTATTCGTTGGTGTGCACATATTCTTTTTCTTCGCGTACGGATTGATTCCATTTGAACAATGGGGCAATTGGTTAGAGTCAGGAATTGTTTTAAATAAAGCTGCAAGTCGCGTGAGCCAAGTGTGGGCAATTATATTTTTAGTTGATACAGCGATTTCATTTTCATATGTGATTTTTCCGAAGAAGGAGAAAGGAAAAGAAAAGCTACTTTCATAGTTGAAAGTAGCTTTTGGGTATACAAATAATTTTTATAGGAGAGGATGACAATAGGAAGAAGAATCAGTTTTATATGTCTATTTCTTTTTAGTTTAGTAGCATGTTCACCATCTAACACTACAATTGATAAGAAGAACGATGTCATTGTAAAGGGAACCAGGATTTCCAATCTAGATAAATTTGAAAAGTTCGTTTGGAATGTCGAGCAAAGGGAAGTTGATAAAATAAGAATTGTACAGTATACCCTTGAAGGGGACCCGATTTTTCAAACGTTAGAGTATAGTGGGAACGATATATTTTATGTGTCAGATAATAGAAAAGACAAATTTGCTGGGAAGGATAAAGGGTTACATAAAGATAGCTGTAAAAGGATTGTTAAAGAGCAACGTGAATCACAAACGGCTTATAGGTTAATAGACTGTGCGAATGAAAATGGGCGCAATGGATATGATTTATTATATGTACCTAAAAAATAGAGTTAGTAGAGGAAGGAAGATTTGACTCCTTCCTTTTTCTATGTATATATTGTCGAAAATTTTACCGAATATCTGTTCGTTTTTTTAGGTTTTTTATGGGCATTCGTGGTAAAATAATAATACAGATTTTTTATGAGGAGGTCGGATTTTACTTGGAACATCAATTTGAAATTATCTCAGCGTATTCCCCGCAAGGTGATCAGCCGGTAGCTATAGAGAAGCTTGTAGAAGGAATTAATAGTGGAAAGAAAAAGCAAGTGTTGCTTGGAGCGACAGGAACGGGTAAGACATTTACGATTTCAAATGTCATTAAAGAAGTGCAGAAGCCAACACTTGTCATGGCTCATAATAAAACGTTAGCGGGACAGTTATATAGTGAGTTGAAAGACTTTTTCCCGAATAATGCAGTTGAGTATTTTGTTAGTTATTACGATTATTATCAGCCGGAAGCGTATGTGCCACAAACAGATACGTTTATTGAAAAAGACGCGCAGATTAATGATGAAATTGATAAATTGCGTCACTCAGCAACGTCTTCATTATTTGAACGGGATGATGTGATTATTGTTGCGAGTGTTTCGTGTATATATGGTTTAGGTTCTCCAGAAGAATACCGCGAGTTAGTTGTTTCACTTCGAGTTGGTATGGAAAAGGACCGTAATCAATTGCTTCGTGAACTTGTTGATGTGCAGTATGGACGTAATGATATTGATTTCAAGCGTGGTACATTCCGTGTGCGCGGAGATGTAGTTGAAATCTTCCCAGCATCACTTGACGAGCATTGTATTCGAATTGAATTTTTCGGCGATGAAATTGATCGTATTCGCGAAGTAAATGCGTTAACAGGTGAAGTATTAGCAGAACGTGATCATGTAGCAATCTTCCCAGCATCTCACTTCGTTACACGTGAAGAAAAGATGAAGGTCGCTATTGAAAATATCGAAAAAGAATTAGAAGAGCGTTTAAAGGAATTAAATGATAATGGCAAGTTGTTAGAAGCGCAGCGTATAGAGCAACGTACACGTTATGATTTAGAAATGATGCGCGAGATGGGCTTTTGTTCAGGGATTGAAAACTATTCCCGCCATTTAACGCTTCGACCAGCAGGTGCAACGCCGTATACGTTATTAGACTATTTCCCGGAAGATTTCTTAATCGTTATGGATGAGTCGCACGTATCAGTACCGCAAGTAAGAGCGATGTATAACGGGGACCAAGCACGTAAGCAAGTGCTTGTGGATCATGGATTCCGTCTGCCATCAGCTTTAGATAATAGACCGCTCATGTTTGATGAATTTGAAGAGAAAACGAATCAAGTTATTTACGTTTCGGCAACGCCAGGACCGTATGAGTTAGAGCAGTCACCAGAAGTAATAGAACAAATTATTCGTCCAACAGGGCTTTTAGATCCACCAATCGATATACGACCAATTGAAGGGCAAATTGACGATTTATTAGGAGAGATTCAAGATCGCATTGCGAAAAATGAACGTGTATTAATTACGACTTTAACGAAGAAGATGTCAGAGGATTTAACGGACTACTTAAAAGATGTAGGAATTAAAGTGAACTATCTTCACTCTGAAATTAAAACGTTAGAACGTATTGAAATTATCCGTGATCTTCGCCTTGGTAAGTTTGATGTACTTGTTGGTATTAACTTATTACGAGAAGGGTTAGATATTCCAGAAGTATCACTTGTAGCTATTTTAGATGCTGATAAAGAAGGTTTCTTGCGTTCAGAGCGTTCGTTAATTCAAACAATCGGTCGTGCGGCACGTAATGAAAATGGCCGCGTTATTATGTACGCAGATCGTATAACGAGATCAATGGGAATTGCGATTGAAGAAACGCAGCGTCGTCGTACTATACAAGAAGCTTACAATAAAGAGCATGGTATTACGCCGAAAACGATTCAAAAAGGCGTGCGTGATGTAATCCGGGCAACGACAGCTGCTGAAGAGCCAGAAACATATGAAGCAGCGCCAGCTAAGAAGATGACGAAAAAAGAGCGTGAAAAGACAATTACGAAGATGGAAGCAGAGATGAAAGAGGCAGCAAAAGCGTTAGATTTCGAGCGTGCAGCTGAATTAAGAGATTTACTATTAGAATTAAAAGCGGAAGGGTGAAAAGAGTGAGCGTGAGTAAGGATTTTATTGTTGTAAAAGGTGCTAGAGCACATAACTTAAAAAATATTGATGTAACCATTCCGAGAAATCAGCTTGTTGTTGTAACGGGATTGTCTGGTTCAGGGAAGTCATCATTAGCGTTTGATACGATTTACGCAGAAGGGCAGCGCAGATACGTAGAATCGTTATCTGCGTATGCGCGCCAGTTTTTAGGACAAATGGATAAGCCAGATGTAGATACGATTGAAGGATTGTCACCAGCGATTTCAATCGATCAAAAAACGACGAGTCGTAATCCTCGTTCAACAGTTGGAACGGTCACAGAGATTTATGATTATTTACGTTTATTATTTGCGCGAATTGGTACGCCGATTTGTCCGAATCATGGCATTGAAATTACATCACAAACAGTAGAGCAAATGGTAGACCGTGTACTTGAATATCCTGAACGTACGAAATTACAAGTGTTAGCTCCTATCGTTTCTGGGCGTAAAGGTGCGCACGTGAAAGTGCTTGAAGATATTAAGAAGCAAGGGTATGTTCGTGTACGTGTTGATGGTGAAATGCTTGATGTATCTGAAGATATTGCGTTAGATAAAAATAAGAAGCATTCTATCGAAGTTGTAATTGACCGTATTGTTGTAAAAGAAGGGATTGCAAGCCGTCTTGCGGATTCTCTTGAAAGTGCATTAAAGCTTGGCGGGGGACGAGTGTTAATCGATGTAATGGGAGAAGAGGAACTTCTGTTTAGTGAACATCATGCTTGTCCGCATTGTGGTTTTTCAATCGGAGAATTAGAGCCGCGTATGTTCTCATTCAACAGTCCGTTTGGGGCATGTCCTTCTTGTGATGGACTTGGTTCAAAGTTAGAGGTAGATTTAGAACTTGTTATCCCGAACTGGGATTTATCATTAAATAAACATGCGATTGCGCCTTGGGAACCGACAAGCTCACAATATTACCCACAGCTTTTACAATCTGTATGTAATCATTACGGCGTTGATATGGATATGCCTGTGAAAGATATACCGAAAGATTTATTTGATAAAGTGTTGTACGGAAGCGGAGAAGAGAAAGTTTATTTCCGCTATGTAAATGAATTTGGTCAAGTAAAGGAAAATGAGATTTTATTTGAAGGTGTTATTCCAAATATCGAACGTCGTTATCGTGAAACGAGTTCTGATTATATTCGTGAGCAAATGGAGAAATATATGGCAGAGCAAGCTTGTCCGAAGTGTAAAGGTGGACGCTTAAAGCCTGAGAGTTTAGCTGTTTTCGTTGGTGATAAAACGATTGCTGACGTAACGAAGTATTCTGTTCAAGAAGTACAGGAATTCTTCTCAAATGTGGAGCTAACGGAGAAACAACAAAAAATTGCTCATTTAATTTTAAGAGAAATTCAGGAGCGCGTTGGATTCTTAGTAAACGTCGGTTTAGACTATTTAACGTTAAGTCGTGCTGCAGGAACTTTATCAGGTGGTGAGGCACAGCGTATTCGTTTAGCGACACAAATCGGTTCTCGTCTGACTGGCGTACTTTACATTCTTGATGAGCCTTCTATCGGTTTGCATCAGCGCGATAACGATCGTCTTATTCGCACATTGCAAGAAATGCGCGATTTAGGAAATACGTTAATTGTCGTTGAACATGATGAAGATACGATGATGGCTGCTGATTATTTACTTGATATCGGACCTGGTGCTGGTATTCACGGTGGTCAAGTTGTATCAGCGGGGACGCCAGCTGAAGTGATGCAAGATGAAAATTCATTAACAGGGAAGTATTTAAGCGGTAAAGAGTTTATTCCGGTTCCACTTGAAAGACGTAAGGGTGACGGACGTAAAGTGGAAATCATCGGTGCAAAAGAGAATAACTTAAAGAACGCCAAGATGTCATTCCCACTTGGTACGTTTGTAGCGGTAACGGGTGTATCTGGTTCTGGTAAAAGTACGATGATTAATGAAGTATTATATAAATCGTTAGCGCAAAAATTATATAAAGCGAAAGCGAAGCCAGGTACTCATAAAGAGATTAAAGGTCTTGAGCATTTAGATAAAGTAATCGATATTGATCAATCGCCAATCGGTCGTACACCACGTTCTAATCCAGCTACGTATACAGGTGTATTCGATGATATTCGTGATGTGTTTGCACAAACGAATGAAGCGAAAGTGCGCGGATATCAAAAAGGACGTTTCAGCTTTAATGTAAAAGGTGGACGTTGTGAAGCGTGCCGCGGTGATGGGATTATTAAAATCGAAATGCACTTCTTACCAGACGTATACGTTCCGTGTGAAGTTTGTCATGGTAAACGATACAATCGTGAAACGTTAGAAGTGAAGTATAAAGATAAGAACATTTCTGAAGTGTTAGGGATGACAATTGAGGACGGGGTAGAATTCTTCGCTAATATCCCGAAAATTAAGCGTAAACTCCAAACGCTTGTAGACGTTGGGCTTGGTTATATGAAATTAGGGCAACCAGCTACGACGTTATCTGGAGGAGAAGCACAGCGCGTGAAACTAGCTTCTGAATTACACCGTCGTTCTACAGGACGTACGCTATACATTTTAGATGAGCCAACGACTGGTTTACATGCGCATGATATCGCACGTCTTCTAGAAGTGTTGCAGCGCCTTGTTGAGAGTGGTGAAACAGTACTTGTGATTGAACATAATTTAGATGTAATTAAAACAGCTGATTATATCGTTGACCTTGGACCAGAGGGCGGGGACAAAGGTGGACAAATCGTTGCTTCCGGAACACCAGAGCAAGTAGTAAAAGAAGAGCGCTCATATACAGGTAAGTATTTAAAAGATATTTTAGTTCGTGATAAAGCGAGAATGAAAGAGAAAATAAAAGAAGTAGAGTTATCACAATAAGTGTATGAATAAAAACCGAGTGGAAATGACACTCGGTTTTTATTTCGTAGGGGGGAGAAGATGGAGTTCTTAGAAGGATTAAAGAAGAACATGGAGGTAAGAGAGTTTCAAAAGTGGGGTGTATATTTTCGCAAGCGCTGGGAGGATCATTTTGCAAATCATTTAAGCGATGAGGAGAAAGAAGACATTTTCCTTTACGGAGATAAGTATGCATGTGGTTATCTATGGCACATATTTAGTTATGAGAAAAAGAAGTGTTTAGAGGGTAAAGAAGCAGAGAACGCGTTTCATAATGAAGTGAAAAAGGATTGTTATGTATTCTATCAACATTGTGACGACGTACTGCTAATAAAGGATTCGAGCTTATTGCATATAGATGATATATTAAGGGAGACGGACGATGCATATAAAGGTGATATTTATATTGTAGATAAAGAGTTCACTTGGACCTTTGTGAAAACGCATGAGCATGGATGGTATGGCCCTTATTTCACAAAGAAATGTTAGTAGGTATACAAGCATGAAGAATAGAATAGGTTGATATAAGTGTTTGCATGATACTTGCGTTTATTAGCTATTAGCGTATGATGAAATATATATGTCAAAAGGATGTGTAAGAAAATGAGATGGATTGTATCACTTCTTGTAAATAGCGTTGTGTTAATCGCTGTATCGGGACTTTTAAAAGGGATTGCACCAGACGCGTTTTACGTAGCAAATATACAAACTGCAATTATTGCGAGTATTATCTTGGCTGTTTTAAATGTATTCGTAAAACCGTTTTTAATTTTAATTACGTTACCAATTACTGTTGTAACTTTCGGGTTCTTCTTAATTGTTATTAATGCGATTACGTTAAAAATAGCAGATTCATTATTAGGAGATGCATTTAATATATCAGGGTTTGGTGTAGCGATCGTTGCAGCAATTTGTATTTCAATTTTTAATATGATTATTGAAAAGGCAATTGTGGAACCGCTATATGAAAAAAAGAGAAAATGACAAAAAGAAAAACATTTCATTGTTTGTATGAAATGTTTTTTTTTATTTATTAGAAACCGTATTTCTTGTTTCCAGAAAAAAATGGTACAATATCCGGTAGAATGGAATTTTACATCAAATGAGACTGAACCCGCAGCGGAGTGGAGGTTTATACATATGCCGAAAGTAAGGACAAAAGATTTAATTGAACAATTTCAATTGGAGTTAATAAGTGGTGAAGAAGGAATTCATCGTCCGATTGATACAAGTGATTTATCACGACCTGGAATTGAAATGGCAGGATTTTTTACTTATTATCCAGCTGATCGTGTGCAGCTTCTTGGAAAAACGGAGCTTACGTTCTTTGATACGTTAACAACAGAGCAAAAACAAGAGAGAATGAAAGCGCTTTGTACCGAGGAGACGCCATGTATTATTATAACTCGTAATCAAGATGTACCAGATGAGTTATTACAAGCATCACGTGAATCAGGCATGCCTTTATTACGTTCTTCTCAAACGACAACGAGATTATCAAGTCGTTTAACTAATTATTTAGAAGGTAAGCTAGCACCAACAACTGCTGTTCATGGTGTATTAGTAGATATTTACGGTGTTGGTGTTTTAATTACAGGTCAAAGTGGTGTTGGTAAAAGTGAGACAGCTCTTGAACTTGTGAAGCGTGGTCACCGCCTTGTTGCGGATGATAGTGTAGAAATTCGCCAAGAAGATGAAGATACATTAGTAGGAAGCTCACCAGATTTAATTGAGCATTTATTAGAAATTCGTGGTCTAGGTATCATTAACGTTATGACGTTATTCGGTGCAGGGGCAGTGCGAAATTATAAGCGTATTACACTTGTTATTAATCTTGAAATTTGGGATCAAAAGAAAAATTATGATCGCTTAGGTCTTGATGAAGAGAAGATGAAAATTATTGATACAGAACTTACGAAGATTACACTTCCAGTTCGTCCTGGTCGAAACTTGGCTGTTATTATTGAAGTAGCAGCGATGAACTTCCGTTTAAAACGTATGGGAGTCAATGCAGCACAGCAGTTCTCAGAACGATTAATGAGTGCGATTGAGTTAGGGAATCAGGAGTAAACTTTGGAGAGGGAGGTCATACATATGCTGTTAGGTTCTGTACCACAGCTTGACCGCGTAGCCATCCAACTTGGGCCGTTCCCTGTGTATTGGTACGGGATTATTATCGGTACAGGTGTGCTATTAGGTCTTTGGCTAGCAACTCGTGAGGGAGAAAGGCTAGGTATTCCAAAAGATACATTCGTTGACCTTGTATTAATTGCAGTACCGATCGCTATTCTATTTGCGAGAATGTACTATGTTATTTTTGAATGGGAATATTACGCGCAAAACCCGAGTCAAATTATTAATATTCGTCAAGGTGGCTTGGCGATTCATGGTGGTTTAATTGGGGCTGTTATTACAGGGATTCTATTTGCGAAACGACGCGGGGTTTCATTCTGGAAGTTGGCTGATATTGCTGCGCCGAGTATTTTACTAGGACAAGCAATTGGCCGATGGGGAAACTTTATGAACCAAGAGGCGCATGGTGATGAAGTAACGAGACAGTTTTTAGAAGGTCTTCATTTACCGGATTTCATTATTAATCAAATGTACATTGAGGGTGTGTACTATCATCCGACGTTTTTATATGAATCATTATGGAATTTTGCAGGTGTCATTTTATTACTTGCATTACGAAAAGTGAACTTACGACGCGGCGAATTATTCTTCACGTATTTAATTTGGTATTCAGTAGGGCGCTTCTTCGTAGAAGGTTTACGTACAGATAGTTTAATGTTAGGACCACTTCGTATCGCACAAGTAATGTCAATTGGACTTGTTGTTATTTCTATTATTTTCATTATTGTGAGACGAAAAATGGGGCAAGCTGATAAAAGATATTCGGAAAATTAGAGAAAAGTAGCATCTTATTACAAGATGCTGCTTCTTTCATATTCAGGAAAGAGAAGGGACTAAGGCAATGAGAATAAATACAGTGTTATTTGATTTAGATGGAACTTTAATTAATACAAACGAACTTATTATTTCTTCTTTTTTACATACGTTACATACATATTATCCAAGTCAATATAAGCGTGAAGATGTATTGCCATTTATCGGCCCTTCTTTACATGATACTTTCAGCAAGATTGATGAAAACAAGGTTGAAGAGATGATTACATGTTATCGTCAATTTAACCATGATCATCACGATGAATTAGTGGAAGAATATGAAACTGTATATGAAACAGTTCAAGAGTTGAAGAAGCAAGGCTATAAAGTTGGTATTGTTACAACGAAAGCGAGACAAACCGTTGAGATGGGATTAAAGTTGTCAAAGCTTGATGAATTTTTTGATGTTGTTGTGACAATTGATGATGTAGAGCATGTGAAACCACATCCAGAGCCACTTCAAAAAGCGCTTGAGTTATTGGATGCGAAACCGGAAGAAGCATTGATGGTTGGGGATAATCATCATGATGTTGTCGGCGGACAAAATGCGGGCACGAAAACAGCTGCGGTTTCATGGACGTTGAAAGGTAGAGCGTATTTAGAGGCTTACAAGCCGGACTTTATGTTAGATAAAATGAGTGATTTACTACCGATTTTGTCTGATATGAACCGTTCATAAAGGTCCAAGCAAGTTAGTAGGGGTGTGTTTCTCTACTAACTTACATACAGTTTCACTTTTTAGTAGAGGGGCGAGCTAAGTGCGACGGACAACGCGCTATCCTGTTTCAGGAGAAAATTCATTATGGAATGTGTATAAAACAGTGTCTTTTTGGAAGGTAATGAAGAACTTTATTATTATCCAAATTGCGCGTTATACGCCATTTTTATCTGTCAAGAATTGGTTGTACCGCACGTTTTTACGGATGAAAGTTGGAAAGAAAACATCATTTGCGCTTATGGTAATGCCGGATATTATGTTCCCAGAAAAGATAACTGTGGGAGAAAATTCGATTATCGGCTATAATACAACGCTTTTAGCACATGAATATTTAATTCGCGAATATCGACTTGGAGAGATTGTCATAGGAAATGAAGTGATGATTGGAGCAAATACAACTATATTACCAGGTGTGGAAATTGGGGATGCTGCGATTGTTTCAGCTGGCACACTTGTTCATAGAGATGTACCAAGCGGCGCTTTCGTGGGTGGAAATCCAATGCGTGTTATTTATACAAAAGAAGAGATGATTGCTAGAGAAGGTTGATGCTAAAAATGTAACATTTCTCTTCTTTTTTAATGAATAAAAAGGAAATAATTGAGTACAATATACTGTTTTGTTTTTTACGGAATCGTTTATACTTATAGATAGAAGAATGTGTGAACGAAGAAAACAAAAAACTGGAGGATATATGGGGAAAAATCAAAGAATGTATAAGGAGAACGGACAAGTTATCTCTTTTAATCAATTAGCGGACTTCTTTTATAAAAAAGGGATGAGGGCTTACAAAGGGCAAAAATTGCAAGATGCAATTAAATATTTTCGAAGAGCGGCACAAAGTGAGAAGGAGCCGTTTATTTTATGCCAATTAGCAACAGTATTGTCTGAGTCTGGTGAATACCAAGAGTCGAATCAAATATTCTTAAGGCTAGTTAGAACTAACCCTGATCTTGAACAATGCTATTATTTTATTGCAAATAACTATGCATATATGGGTCTATTTCAGCAGGCGAAAAAGTATGCGGAGCGCTATTTAGAAGTTGCAGAAGAGAAGGAATTCGTAGAAGATACATTAGAATTACTTGAAATTATGGAAGAAGAAGCGATGGGTGCAGAAGAGATTGAGGATGAAGATGATTTAATTGTTATGCAGGAAGAAGCGAATCGTTATATTCGTAATGGACAATTGGAAGAAGCAATTACTACATTAGAAATTGTTACGAAAGATTATCCGGAATTTTGGTCGGGGCATAATAATTTAGCCATTGCGCATTTTCAATCTGGTAATGTAGATAAGGCACTAAAGTTAACGGAAATGATTTTAGAGAAAAATCCTGGTAACATACATGCGCTTTGTAATACGCTTATTTTTCTATATTCAATTGGAGAGCATAAACAAGTAGAAGCGTTAGCTGCTCAGTTAGTTGCAGTATATCCAATTTCATTTGAACATCGTTTGAAACTTGGAACGACCCTTGCGACAATTGGTCATTTCGAGCATGCATATAAATGGTTCAAAGTATTAAAGCGTCAAGGATACGAAGGAGACGTTAGTTTTTATTATTGGTTTGCATATTCTGCATATATGGTGAAAGAGCAGCAAGTAGCTGAAAAAATGTGGCAACATGTTGTAGAATTACACCCTGATAAAAAGGGAAAAGAACCATGGAATGCGCTGAATTTAGCAGATGAAGAGCAAAACGTTTTATTTGAAGAATTACGAAAGTCATTTCAGCAAAGTGCGACGCTTGAGGAACAAATGCTAGCTTTATATTTAATGAATGAATTATCAACGCCAGAGAAGGTTGGATTCTTCTTTGATGTAACGCAGGCGAAGAATGGTGTTCCAATCGTATCGCAACTTGCAAAGTATTTCTTTTTACTGAATAGCCATAAGAGCATTCCAGCTGATTTACAGCAATTTGAACAGTGCGCGCGAATCGCGGATGCCTTATACAATTATACGAAAAAAGATGATGAATTAATCGAAGAGTGTTTACAATTTTGGTTTTGTACGTTCATACGTTTATATACATCCGGAGCAGTTTTTACAAATGTATACGGCTGGTCAGCTGCGGTTGAATACATTGTGCGCGGCGAGCAAGGAAATAAGATGACACAGTCGGAGCTTGGAGATGTATATAATGTATCTGTAGCGACTGTTCGAAAGTATGTGCAGGCTGTTAAGCGTACGCACACATAAGGTAAGCAAATCATTGGGAAAAAAATGATGCTAACAGTATAATGAGGGTAACTTAATTGTGTAGGAATGAATAGGAGTGAATAGTGTGTCAGAAGAAAAAATTTATGATGTCATTATTATTGGTGCAGGACCAGCTGGTATGACAGCTGCAGTATATACATCTCGTGCAAACTTAAGCACATTAATGCTTGAGCGTGGTATTCCAGGTGGCCAAATGGCAAATACAGAAGATGTAGAAAACTACCCAGGTTATGAGTCTATTTTAGGACCAGACTTATCAAATAAAATGTTCGAGCATGCGAAGAAATTTGGTGCTGAATATGCATACGGTGATGTGAAAGCAGTCATTGATGGTAAAGAATACAAAACAATTATTGCTGGCAAAAAAGAATATAAAGCACGTGCAATTATCGTTGCGAGCGGTGCAGAGTATAAAAAAATCGGTGTACCAGGTGAAACAGAACTTGGCGGACGCGGTGTATCATATTGTGCAGTATGTGATGGGGCATTCTTTAAAGGAAAAGAACTTGTAGTTATTGGCGGCGGAGATTCTGCTGTTGAAGAGGGTGTGTTCTTAACACGCTTCGCATCAAAAGTAACAATCGTTCACCGTCGTGACACGCTTCGTGCACAGAAAATTTTACAAGATCGTGCTTTCCAAAACGAGAAAGTAGATTTCATTTGGAATCACACGATAAAAGAAATTAACGATGCAAATGGTAAAGTGGGAAGCGTAACACTTGTAGACGTAAACAGTGGAGAAGAGAAAGAAGTCAAAACTGATGGTGTGTTCATATACATCGGTATGTTACCATTATCAAAACCATTTGTTGAATTAGGTATTACAAATGAAAATGGTTACCTTGAAACGAACGAGCGTATGGAAACGAAAGTTCCTGGTATTTTCGCAGCTGGTGATGTTCGCGAAAAAATGCTTCGTCAAATTGTAACTGCAACAGGTGACGGTAGTATTGCAGCGCAAAGCGCACAACATTACGTAGAAGAGTTATTAGAAGAACTAAAAACTGTATCAGAAAAATAAGGGATACTATACCTTTTGAGAAGAAAGCTACATATAGGAGCTTTCTTCTTTTTTTGTGTGAAAATGTCAAAGTTTTGTCAAAAAATATTGGGATTATAAGCTTTCTTATTGATATACTGGACTTTACGGAAAAAATCACTATAAGAAATGAGGAATTTATTCAGTATGGAATGGCGTAATATATATCGTGGATTTTGTATGGGCGTTAGTGATTTAATTCCTGGTGTGAGCGGCGGTACAATCGCTGTTGTGTTAGGGATTTATGAACAATTGCTTGCGGCAATTAGTGGGTTCTTTAGTCGTGAATGGAAAAAACATTTAGGATTTTTAATTCCCCTTGCAGCTGGTGTGGCAGCAGCGTTTTTAACGTTAAGTCACGTTATTAAATATTTACTTGCAAATCATTATGAACCGACTCAATTTTTCTTCCTCGGTTTAATTATTAGTATATTACCGATGTTAATGAGGGAAGCTGATGCGAAGGCATCGTTTAAAGGTAAGCATATTGTTTTATTAATAGTTGCAGCAATTCTTGTTGCGATCACAGCTTTCTTTAAACCAGATAAGGCAGCAGATCCAATTACGACGTTAACAATTTTAAATGCAATTGGTTTATTTTTCGCAGGATGGATGGCTAGTATGGCTATGTTGCTTCCTGGAATTAGCGGATCATTTATTTTATTAATTATTGGTGTGTATCCGACAGCAATTAATGCTTTAACTACACTGAACTTACCTTTAATCGTAGTTATCGGTGCTGGTGTTATGGTAGGATTTGTTGTAAGTAGTAAAGGAATTAGTTTCTTATTAGATCGTTATAAAAGTATGACATTTGCGGCAATTATTGGACTTGTTATCGGTTCGATTGTAATTGTGTTCCCTGGTATTCCAACTGGAGGATTTTCAATTATAAGTTCAATTATTACCTTTATTTTAGGATTTGCGATTGTTACTTATTTCGGTAAGAAATAAGAGCTTTAATCCCCTTGGCGATAAAAATCGTGAAGGGGATTTTTTATGCTATTCATTGAAAGTCTAGGGATTTACATTGCTTGTTATAGAAAGTTTTTAAAAATTGTTGAGTAGCAGTGCTTAGCGAAAGAGGACTGGCTCCTTCGTTGTAGCAAACTGTTTTTGATAGTATAATGAAATGAGTATGCGGTGAGAAATTTGCCGCAAGTAGCTGAGGTGAAGAAACATGCAAAGAGTGACAAACTGTGTGTTAATTAGAGATAATGAAGTACTCTTACTCCAAAAACCTCGTCGGAATTGGTGGGTTGCACCAGGCGGGAAAATGGAGCGTGGTGAGACAGTAAGAGATTCCGTTGTTCGCGAATATCGTGAAGAAACAGGTATTTATTTAAAGAACCCAGCGTTAAAGGGGGTCTTCACCTTTGTCATCCAAGAAGGTGATAAAGTTGTTTCTGAATGGATGATGTTCTCCTTTTTAGCGACAGATTTTGCAGGAGAAAACAAACTAGAGAGCGAAGAAGGCATCATTGGTTGGCATACATTTGATAAAATTGATGATTTAGCAATGGCACCAGGAGATTATCACATTATTGATTATTTAATTAAAGGAAATGGCATAATCTACGGTACATTTGTATATACCCCAGATTTTGAGTTGCTTTCATATCGATTAGATCCGAGTTAAACCGGCAAGGAGAGGATACGATGACAGAGAATAATGATATAAAAATGGTAATTATTACAGGAATGTCTGGAGCTGGAAAGACAGTAGCTTTACAAAGTTTTGAAGATTTAGGATATTTCTGCGTTGATAATTTACCACCGATGTTATTGCCAAAGTTTATTGAGCTTATGGCGGATTCAAAAGGGAAAATGAATAAAGTGGCACTTGGCGTTGATTTACGTGGCCGAGAGTTTTTCGAACATTTATGGGGAGCACTTGATGATTTATCAGAACGTACATGGATTATTCCTCATATTTTATTCTTAGATGCGAAAGATAGCACGCTTGTAACTCGTTATAAAGAAACGAGACGTTCGCATCCACTTGCGCCAACTGGTTTACCGTTAAAGGGAATCGAAATGGAGCGTGGCTTATTAACTGATATGAAGGCACGAGCAAATATTGTGCTTGATACATCGGATTTAAAACCGAAAGAATTACGTGAAAAGATTGTTCATCTGTTTTCAACTGAAACTGAGCAAGCATTTCGTGTAAATGTTATGTCATTTGGATTTAAGTACGGTATTCCAATTGATGCAGATTTAGTATTTGATGTTCGTTTTTTACCAAATCCATATTACATTCCACATATGAAGCCATTAACAGGACTAGATGAAGAAGTTTCATCGTATGTACTGAAATTTAATGAGACGCATAAGTTTTTAGAGAAATTGACGGACCTTATCACTTTTATGCTGCCTCATTATAAAAGAGAGGGCAAGAGTCAACTTGTAATTGCAATTGGATGTACAGGTGGACAGCATCGTTCTGTTACGCTTACAGAATACCTTGGGAAACATTTGAAACCAGAGTATAGTGTTCATGTATCTCATCGTGATGTGGAGAAGAGAAAGGGCCATTAAGGGATGAAAAAAGAGAGAAAACCTAAAATTGTTATCATGGGAGGCGGTACTGGACTCTCTGTTTTATTACGAGGATTAAAACAATATCCTGTGGATATTACAGCAGTTGTTACAATCGCTGATGATGGCGGCAGTTCAGGTAGATTACGTGATGAGCTAGAAATTCCACCCCCAGGTGACATTCGTAACGTACTTGTTGCGTTATCAGATGTAGAACCGCTGGTGGAAGCTTTATTTCAGCATCGTTTCACAACGGGAGACGGACTGAAAGGTCATGCGTTAGGAAATTTATTATTGGCGGGTATGACCTCGATCACAGGAGACTTCTTCCATGCGATTACGGAAACGAGTAAAGTGTTAAATGTTAGAGGACGTGTATTGCCGGCAGCGAACCAAAGTGCAGTACTGCATGCGGAACTAGAAGATGGAGAAATTGTAACAGGTGAATCAAAGATTCCTTATTTCGGAAAGAAGATTAACCGTGTCTTTTTAACTCCAGAAGATGTAGAGCCGTTACATGAAACGTTGGCTGAGATTAAACGAGCTGATTTACTTGTTTTCGGTCCAGGAAGTTTGTATACGAGTATATTACCGAATTTAGTTGTTAACAAAATCGGGGACGCTGTTCTTGCTGCAAAAGCGAAGAAGGTATATGTATGTAATGTTATGACACAAGCTGGTGAAACGATGGGATATACTGCGTTTGACCATGTGCAGGCGTTACATGATCATTTAGGTAAACCATTTATCGATACTGCAATTGTAAATAACCGTGATATTCCTTGTGAATTACGTCAGTTATATGAAGAAGAAATGTCGGCGCCAGTTGTAGTAGATGAAGAGCGTTTTATCGAAAACAATATTGATGTCATTCAAGATCAATTAGCGAAGTATGATGATCGTGTGGTAAGACACGATACATTAAAGTTAGCTTCTATTTTATATTCACTGTTGTAGATGTGCGTTGCCTCGTTTGAGGTAACGCTCATCCTTTCATATAGGACAAGATTTTTGTTCCACAATAATCGTATAAGGAGGTGTTGACTGTGTCATTTGCATCAGAAACAAAGAAAGAGTTGACGAATCTTGAGATGAAGGAATGCTGTGAGAAAGCAGAATTATCAGCGTTACTTCGAATGAACGGATCGCTTTCTTTTTCAAACCGTCGTCTATCTATCGATATTCAAACGGAAAATGCGGCAATTGCAAGAAGGATTTATACGCTTTTGAAAAAAGGATATGACGTGACGGTAGAATTACTTGTTCGTAAAAAAATGCGATTGAAGAAAAATAATGTATATATCGTACGGCTTGTTGAGAAGTCTCGCGAAATATTAGCTGATCTTCATATCGTTCGAGACGACTTTTCATTTATCCGAAATATATCACAAGAATTGATTGAGAAGAAATGTTGTAAACGATCGTATTTACGCGGTGCATTTTTAGCAGGTGGTTCAGTAAATAACCCAGAAACATCATCTTATCATTTAGAAATCTTTTCGTTATATAAGGAACATAATGATGCTATATGTGAACTGATGAACGGATTTGATTTAAATAGTAAGACATTGGAAAGAAGAAAAGGGTACATTACGTATTTGAAAGAAGCGGAAAAGATTACAGAGTTTTTAAATATTATAGGTGCTCACAATGCACTTTTAAGATTTGAAGACATTCGAATCGTTCGCGATATGCGTAATTCAGTAAATCGTTTAGTGAATTGCGAAACAGCCAATTTAAATAAAACAATTGGTGCAGCGTTAAGGCAAATTGAAAACATCCGTTATATTGATGAGACGGTTGGTCTTGATATATTGCCAGATAAACTACGAGAAATTGCGCAACTACGAAGAGATTATCAAGATGTAACATTGAAAGAGTTAGGTGAGATGGTATCCGGGGGGAAAATTAGTAAATCGGGTATTAATCACCGTTTGCGTAAAATCGATGATATTGCAGAGAAGTTACGCGCGGGGGAAACGGTAGCAAAAAAATAAGAGGTTAAAGGGGAAATGGAGCTGTGGTTCAAAAAAGAGTTCAGGTTTCATTAAAAAACGGTTTACAAGCACGTCCGGCTGCGTTGTTTGTACAAGAGGCCAATCGCTTTCATGCGGATATTTTCATCGAGAAAGATGGAAAGACAGTAAATGCAAAGAGCATAATGGGGATTATGAGCTTAGCAATTGGAACTGGTAGCATGATAACAATTACAACAGAAGGTTCAGATGCAGAAGAGGCTTTAGAGGCATTAGCTGCATATGTACAGTAAAAAGCTATCGCGCATGTGCGATAGCTTTTTTGTTTTGCTATTTGTTGGGTGGGGGGTATGTAGGGCGCTTCTGCTTGTCGAGGATTGTCGGTAGATCGATATGTTGTGTCGAACCGTTGATATAATTTGAGTTGTGTTCGATATAATTGGAAAATCGTTGATATATTCAGGGAGATACTAGATGGGGTATGTTCGCGCGGAGGCCTAGCCATAAAAAAAGCGCCCTGTAATAGGGCGCTTCTGCTTTAAGTTGTATCTAGCGCCAGTGGCTAACTCTTCGTGTCTAAGAACCTTAGCCAGTCAGAGCTGAACGAGCCGCTTCCGCTTTTAGTTATTAACGATTTGTAAAGATCTTATCGATTAAACCGTATTCTAAAGCTTTTTCTGCTGTCATGAAGTTGTCGCGGTCTGTGTCGCGTTGTAGTACTTCAATTGGTTGGCCTGTGCGGTCAGCAAGAATTTGGTTTAGTTTTTCACGTAAGAATAGGATACGTTTAGCAGCGATTTCGATTTCAGTCGCTTGACCTTGTGCTCCGCCAAGTGGTTGGTGAATCATTACTTCACTGTTTGGAAGTGCATAACGTTTTCCTTTTTCACCTGCTGCAAGTAAGAATGCACCCATAGATGCAGCCATACCGATACAGATTGTTGATACTTGTGGCTTAATAAACTGCATTGTATCATAGATTGCCATACCTGCTGTGATAGAACCACCAGGGCTGTTGATGTAGATGTGAATATCTTTTTCTGGATCTTGAGATTCCAAGAATAAAAGCTGGGAAACGATTGAGTTAGCTACGTTGTCATCAATTGCACTACCAAGCATAATGATGCGGTCTTTTAATAGTCGAGAGTAAATATCGTAAGCGCGTTCTCCACGATTTGTTTGTTCAATTACTGTAGGAATTAAATTCATCTGTTATTTCCTCCTTCTAAAGCTTTCTTAGTCTTATAATACAATTATGGTCAATAAAGGTCAAACGAAACCACTTTAAATCAAAAAAATATGTAGTTGTACCATGAAATATTCGCTATGTTTTTGAAATTCCCTGCTTATGTATCTTCAACATCATAACCGAATTACATAAATTTAAACGTTATAAAAACTGGAGAAAAAAGAAAAGAACGCCTTTTTACTGAAGCGTTCTTTCGATATTTATTCTTTTAAAAGATAGGTTACTTTATTTAAAATCTTTTCGATTTGTTTCGCGTTTTTACTATACATTTCGCTTGCTGATTTCGACTTTGTTTCTAGGGAGAATAGTTCAAGATCAGCATGACATTTTTTTAAAGATGCCAATAATAAAGGTTTGTTTTGAGGAGAAGGCATTTGCAGCTTGTCATTATAAATGTCGATAGTAAGTTGTCCATATGAGTCAACTTGGCCGAGAAAGACATTTTCGATGACAACACCGAGTTTTTCTAGTTCAGAATGTAACCAAGCGCGGTTATGTCCACTAGAGGAAAGGGGTTCATCTAGTACATTTCCATCCATAATAACAGTTTGCGGTTCTTTTTCATTTGGTACTTTTAAACCGATGTCTTTTGCTGTAAGTGGCTGAGAATCTTTCTTTAATAATACATTTAATTCTCCGCTCGGTTCTAAGACAGCAAATTCGACTTCAGCTACGCTGAACGCACTTTTTCCTCGCAGTAGTTCAAGTAATTCGTCACTTGTATATTTTTCTTTCTTTAAGTTATCTTCGAGTACCTTTCCATCTTTTATTAATACGGTAGATTTTCCTTCAAAAAAATCTCGAGCTGTTTTGTTCTTTAAAGAGAGGATTCCTGTGAGAAAAGGTACCGCAGCGAAAATGAGTATCGCAAAGACGCCATGGAAAAATTTTGAATCGAGCCCTGTAGATACTTGGGCAGCGATGTCACCGATTGTCATTCCGGCTATGTATTCAAAAAAGGAGAGCTGAGAGATTTGTCTTTTCCCTAACCATTTCGTAATAGCGAATAAAATAATTAATATGAATACAGAGCGAAGAATGACAAGTGTCCATTCCGGCAGGTGAGACATAGTCATTTCCTCCAGTCTACTTAAAACCCTTTATATTGAGGTTCTTCACGTTCTAATACTGAAATTCTATTTTGTAAATCAGCGATGATGCTGTCCATTTCTAACATACATTCATGAAATACACGTTTTGATTCTTCATCCTGTGAATTTAGTGAAAGAGAGCTTAAACTTGCTTGAGAGCCCCTTACACTAGCAAGGCAGGTTTTAACGCTAGCGATAACTGTCATACAAACACCTCTTATCCTTTCGGTTTGAATAGCAATGCTCCAATAAAGCCGAAAATAATAGCTGCGGATACGCCGGCGCTCGTTACTTTAAACATGCCGGTAATGACGCCAACGATTCCGTGCTTTGCAGCTTCTTCCATTGCGCCGTGAACGAGGGCATTACCAAAGCTTGTAATAGGTACGGTTGCCCCGGCTCCAGCAAAGTCGATTAATGGTTCATACAAATTGAATCCATCTAATATAGCTCCGGCAACAACGAGTGTTGCCATTGTATGAGCGGGTGTTAGTTTGCCGACATCAAACATAAGTTGGCCGATTACACATATGAGTCCGCCAATGACGAAAGCCCAGAAAAAAATCATTGCGTTGCACCTCCAAATTCAATCGAAACGGCGTGAGCGATACACGGAATCGTTTCTTCTTGTTGGAATGTAAGTGGAGATAGTAAAGCGCCTGTCGCAACGACAAGTATTTTTTTGAACTCTCCTCTTTTCATTCGGTTTAATAAATGACCGTACACGACTGTTGCGGAACATCCTGGTCCACTAGCGCCAGCTATGACAGGTTGCCCCTCTCTATAGATGAGTAGCCCGCAATCTTGAAACTGTTCGCTTGTCACTTTTGTTCCGTGTTTATGTAGTAAGTCATAAGCAATTTCGCGTCCGACATGTCCTAGGTCGCCTGTTACGATTAAATCGTAGTAAGAGGCATCAATTTGGCGTTCGCGTAAGTGGGCTTCAATTGTATCGACGGCGGCTGGAGCCATCGCACCGCCCATATTAAATGGATCCGTTAATCCCATATCAACCACTCGTCCGATTGTTGCAGATGTTACCCTAGGGCCATGTCCAGTGTCACTTAAAATAGCCGCGCCTGCCCCGGTTACTGTCCACTGTGCAGTAGGTGGTTTTTGACCGCCGTATTCAGTTGGATAGCGGAATTGTTTTTCAACCGCAGTGTTATGGCTGGATGCCCCAGTTAATAAATATTTTGCACCTTTTGCATTTACGATACTTGCCCCAAGTGCTAAACCTTCCATAGAAGTAGAACAAGCACCGAATAATCCGAGGTAAGGAGTGCCAAGTGTACGGCAAGCAAAGCTTGTAGGGGTAATTTGATTAATTAAATCTCCTGCAAGTACGAATTGGATATCATCTTTACGAAGTTCTGCTTTTTCAGTAGCGCGGCTACAAGCTTCTTCGAACAAAATTTTATGTGCTTTTTCATAGGAATCTTGGCCGAGCCATAAATCTTCATGAAGGATATCGAAGTCTTCTGGAATTTTCCCTTTTGCTTCAAACGGCCCGCCAACGACTCCTGTCGAAATAATAACTGGTTTGTTTTCAAATACCCACGTTCGGTGTCCTTGTAACATTTATAGCCCTCCCCATTGAACGAGAATCGTTTTAATAAGTGCGATGACGAAAGCCGAAAATACACCAAACAAAATAACGGATCCAGCTAATTTAAACATGTTACCGCCAACACCAAGGACAAATCCTTCTGTACGGTGTTCGATACATGCGGCAATAACAGAGTTACCAAATCCAGTGACAGGTACAGCTGTGCCTGCCCCGGCAAACTGTCCAAGACGATCGTAGACGCCAAATCCCGTCAGTAGCATGGAGATAAAAATAAGAGTTGCAACGGTAGGGTTCCCGGCAGAGCGTTCAGTGAAATCAAAATAAGTAATATAAAAGGTGGAAATCAGTTGGCCTATTAGACAAATTAATCCTCCGACGAGAAAAGCTTTTATACAATTTTTAAAAACGGGGCGCTTCGGTTCGCGCTGTTGTTCGAATTTTTTATATTCTTGTTGTACAGGTGTTAAGTTTTTATCTTTACTAGACATTTGAATCCTTCCTTCTCTATTAGAAAGCTTAAATATTAGATCCCATTTCTGATTGAATGAGTTTCAATTGTTTTTTGATGCCATCTTTACTTACTTTCTTTTTCTTAATTTTGTTTTCAAGTTCTTCTATGAGCATAAAGATCTTTTTGTCTGTACTTACACGAATATTGAAAGTAGGGTTTTCATCACTTAGTTTCTTTTTTAATTTACTTCGTAAAGGTTTTAAACCAAACCTTTCGTGATGTTCAGGCTTGACGGCTATGTAAAGATCTAAATTTGTATTAACTGCGGTAGCTTCTATAATTCCCTCCATAGCAAGAGCTTTTTTCTTAGCGTCTTGCGATATAGATTGATTAAAGGATTCTGTACTCATTTTTGTTAATTTAGGGCCCTTGTCTTCTTCCGTTCGTTTAGCTTCTTCTTTCTTTACCTTTTTATCTAACGGGCTATTATCACATCCGGTAAGTGAACCGAATAGGAGCATAAATAACGCGGTTATGATTCCGAGTTTTCGCATTATAATCATTCCATTTCTATTGCAATATGTAATGTGATAGAAAAAGGATGACTGCATATCATCCTTTTTCTATTTCACAGCATGACGAATCCGTTATTGCTGCGAGTATTGTGGTTCTTCCTGTTGGACTTCTTCAACGCGTGGGTTTAAAGAATCGATAATCGTTTGTGTTTGCTCTGCAGCTGTTTGGAAAAGTTGCTTTGCTTGTTGGTTATCCGTATCAAGAGCGAATCCCTCTAAGCTAGCTTGTGCACTTTTTAATCCAGAAACAGTTTGCTTTAACTTTGTAATTACAGTCATTGAATGAAGCCCCCTTTGGAATATCAATTCAAAGATTATAATTTGTGAGTTGGGGTGAATTTATGATTGGAAAATTAAGGTGAAGAAATGTGTTTCTATACTTTAGGCTAAGGTGTATAAAGGATGAAAGGGGATATTTTTATTGATTTAGATGGATTTTATTGCTATTATTATGAGAAGAAAATGATGTGTTTTTTATAATCATGCGCCCATAGCTCAGTCGGATAGAGCGGTGGTTTCCGGTACCACGTCTGTCGGGGGTTCGAATCCCTCTGGGCGCGTCAAAAAGTCCTAACTTACGTTTTGTAGGTTAGGACTTTTTTTATTTCCCTCTTGTTATATCTAGTGATAAAATTTACTATTAGTACTTGGTTATAATAATGTTTTGCTTTATTATTTTCTTTCAATATTATTCAAATTTCGGTTGTAAGTTGTAAATCTCATTAATACATATAAATTAATAATATTTTGGAATGGGTGTCTGTGATAGCATTCTCCTTTTACCAAACTTATTGTACAATAGAAACAAGGGGGAGATTAGTTTGAAGGCAAGTCTTTTACAAGAACAAAGCTTACGTTTGGCAATGACACAAGAGTTAAGGCAAGCGATTACAATGCTCCAGTATAATGTACAAGAATTATCGGAGTTTTTGTATGAGCAATCGTTAGAGAATCCCCTTATTGAGTTAGGTGGTTTTGAGAGGGAGAAGAAAAAGAGCTCTAACAACAGTAAAAGTACCAGCAAACAAGTCGAGAATCAGATGGAAATCTACAGTGTGGATTCAACAACGATTCAGCAACATTTATTAAATCAAATACAGTATTATAAAATAGAAGAAGAAGAGCGAAAAGTAGCTTCTTTCATTATTATGAACATGGATGGAAATGGGTATTTACAAGAAACGAACGAAGAGTTAGCGGGTCTCCTTTCCGCACCACTTCATGTAGTCGAACGCTCTGTAGAGCTTGTCCAATCACTCGAGCCAGCAGGGGTAGGAGCGCGTAATATTCAGGAATGTCTAACTTTACAATTGAAGCGCTTACAAAGACGGAATGGATTAGCAGAAGAGGTTATAGAGGATCACTTCGCTTATTTCGTGAAGAAAGATTGGCGAAAGCTCGTTCAAGTGTTGAAGTGTAGTAATGAAGAATTGCAAACAGCGGTGAACTGTATTACATCATTACAGCCGAAACCAGGTCTTGCTTTTTCTTCGGATAAACCACTTTATATTGTGCCTGATATGGCAGTAAAAAAAGATGGCGATCGTCTCGTTTTACAGATGAATGAGAGAAATATGCCGAGAATTGAAATTCATTCTGAATATAGTGCGCTTCTTAATAATAGTGAAAGTGAAGTAGCATCTTACGTATCAGAAAAGTATCAGCATGTGCAGTGGATTATGCGCAGTTTGAAACAGAGAAAACAGACGCTCCTGCAAGTAATGACTATTATTATGGAAAAACAACGTGATTTCTTCTGGGAAGGTCCAGCGTATTTAAAACCGCTTGCTTTAAAAGAGGTGGCGGAAGAGTTAGGTGTGCATGAATCTACAATTAGTCGTGCAACGCGAAATAAATATGTGCAAACACCACACGGTTTATTTGAGATGAAATCGTTCTTTAGCAATGCCGTTTCAACGACTGAAGATGAAGCGATTTCTACAAAGCGTGTAAAACAATTTATTCAAAAGCTTGTTGAAGCGGAGAATAAGAAAAAGCCACTTTCAGATCAAAAGATTTCAAAATTATTAGAAGAAGAGCATGAAATTGTTATTTCTCGAAGAACGGTGGCGAAGTATAGAGAACAAATGCATATTCCAGCTTCGTCATTACGAAAAACGATCGGATAGGTGAAGGAGATGAAAGTTGTACTGTATACAAAAAAGGATTGTGGTCTTTGCGTGCAGGCAAAACAAGTTTTGCAGGAAGTACAATGTGAATATTCTTTTCAAATCGAGGAAATAGATATATATGAAGATAATGACCTTTTAGAAAAATATCACCTAATGATTCCGGTTGTAGAAATAGACGGAAAACAAGTAGAATATGGTAACATTCACAAAGGTGTCATAATAAACTATATAAAGAATGCAGTTAAGAGTTGAATAAGTTTCTATCTCCTGTTACAATAATACACGTAGCAGGGATTATTTTTTTAACCTATGTGGGACACAAAATGTCACTACGGGACGTAAAGTGACCACTAAGGAAAAATGAACCAATGTAGTGAGGAGAAAAGATATGCGCTCATGGATTCAGAATACAAAAAAATTATTACCTGATCTGCTACCTGTTATGCAAACGAGAATGCAAATTCTTCAATACATTAGGCTCATGCAGCCGATTGGAAGAAGGAACTTATCAGCAAGTCTCGGTATGACAGAACGAGTATTGCGAAGTGAAGTTCAAGTTTTGAAAGAACAAAACTTAGTTCACGTCGCTTCTTCTGGAATGACTTTGACAGAAGAAGGAACAGCTTTAGTTCTTGCTTTGGAAGACTTTATGAAAGAAATTTCCGGGTTAAAGGTTTTAGAAAAGCAACTTAAGGAAACATTAGACTTGGATGAAGTTTTCGTTGTCCCTGGTGATAGTGATGAATCACCTTGGGTCAAACTGGAGATGGGCCGTGCTTGTGTGACTTGTATAAAAGACCGTCTGACAGCGAATAATATCGTTGCTGTGGCTGGAGGAACTACGCTAGCTGCTGCTGCGGACATGATGCAGCTTGATTGCAAAGATTTACATATGCTATTTGTCCCAGCGCGTGGTGGAATTGGAGAAGGTGTTGAGTTAGAAGCCAATACCATTTGTGCCAAAATGGCGCAAAATACGATGAGTAATTATCGCTTATTGTATGTTCCAGACCATGTTAGTAGCGAAGCATATGCGTCTATTGTGACAGAGCCTTCCGTGAAAGAAGTACTTGAGTTGATTCGATCTTCCAATATCGTCATTCATGGAATAGGTGATGCGTTAACAATGGCACGTCGCAGAAATACTTCAGAAGCAGATTGGTTAAAGATTCAGGCAAGCGAAGCAGTTGGCGAAGCTTTCGGTTACTACTTTAATGAACAAGGAAATGTTGTTCATAAAGTAAGAACAGTTGGTATGCAACTAGAGGATTTACAACATGTATCTCACGTTGTTGCAGTCGCTGGAGGTTCTTCAAAGGCAAAGGCAATACAGGCTGTAATTAAACAAGGGCACACTTCAATTCTAATTACAGATGAAGGTGCAGCAAAACAGTTAACAAAGGGTATTACCCTTTAATATAATCCCCCAAGGAGGAAATTCAAATGACTAAAATTGGTATTAATGGATTTGGACGTATCGGACGTAACGTATTCCGCGCAGCTCTTAACAACTCTGAGGTAGAAGTAGTAGCAATCAACGACTTAACAGATGCTAAAACATTAGCTCACCTTTTAAAATATGACACAGTTCACGGAACTTTAAATGCAGAAGTATCTGCTAACGAAAACAGCATCGTTGTTAACGGTAAAGAAATTAAAGTTATCGCTGAGCGTGACCCAGCTCAACTACCATGGAGCGACTACGGAGTAGAAGTAGTAGTAGAATCTACTGGTCGTTTCACTAAAAAATCAGACGCTGAAAAACACTTAGGTGGATCAGTTAAGAAAGTTATCATCTCAGCTCCAGCTTCTGACGAAGATATCACTGTAGTTATGGGTGTTAACCACGAACAATACGATGCAGCTAACCACAACGTAGTATCTAACGCTTCTTGTACTACAAACTGTCTAGCTCCATTCGCTAAAGTATTAAACGAAAAATTCGGCGTAAAACGCGGAATGATGACAACAATTCACTCTTACACTAACGACCAACAAATCTTAGACTTACCACACAAAGATTTACGTCGTGCTCGTGCAGCAGCTGAAAACATGATCCC
This sequence comes from Bacillus sp. 5w2, assembly GCF_054353775.1. Lineage (NCBI taxonomy): Bacteria > Bacillati > Bacillota > Bacilli > Caryophanales > Bacillaceae > Bacillus > Bacillus sp. 5w2. The sequence goes on from NZ_JBTIWT010000025.1 coordinate 71,173, forward strand.
AACATCTACTGGTGCAGCTAAAGCTGTAGCATTAGTATTACCAGAACTTAAAGGTAAATTAAACGGTGGCGCTGTACGTGTTCCAACTGCTAACGTTTCTCTTGTTGACTTAGTTGTTGAACTTGACAAAGAAGTAACAGTTGAAGAAGTAAACGCAGCATTCAAAGCAGCTTCTGAAGGCGAATTAAAAGGTATCCTTGGATACAGCGAAGAGCCATTAGTATCTATCGACTATAACGGATGTACAGCTTCTTCTACAATCGATGCATTATCTACAATGGTAATGGAAGGTAACATGGTTAAAGTACTTTCTTGGTACGATAACGAAACTGGTTACTCTAACCGCGTAGTAGACCTAGCAGCATACATGACTTCTAAAGGTCTTTAATTCTTAATTATATAAGTAATCAATGACAAAACGAGGGAGAGGGTTTGTTCCCTCTCTCTCTTCTTTCGTTTTAGAAGCAAATGTGGTAAGCTTTTGAATGGGTTTTGTCAATCCTAACTAGTAGTCGGAGGGAAATCCAATGAACAAAAAATCAATTCGTGACGTAGATTTAAAAGGTAAGCGTGTATTTTGCCGCGTTGACTTCAACGTACCTATGAAAGAAGGCAAAATTACAGATGAAACTCGTATCCGTGCAGCTCTTCCTACAATTCAATATTTAGTAGAGCAAGGTGCGAAAGTTATTTTAGCAAGCCACTTAGGCCGTCCAAAAGGTCAAGCGGTAGAAGAATTACGTCTTACTCCAGTAGCAGCACGTTTAGGCGAGCTTCTTGGTAAAGATGTTAAAAAAGCAGACGAAGCATTCGGACCAGTTGCACAAGAAATGGTTGCAGCAATGAACGAAGGCGACGTATTAGTTCTTGAAAACGTACGTTTCTATGCGGGCGAAGAAAAGAACGATGCAGAACTTGCGAAAGAATTTGCAGCTCTTGCTGATATCTTCGTAAACGATGCATTCGGTGCAGCTCACCGTGCTCATGCTTCTACAGCAGGAATCGCAGACTACCTACCAGCAGTATCTGGTTTATTAATGGAAAAAGAGTTAGATGTATTAGGTAAAGCACTTTCTAACCCAGAACGTCCATTCACAGCTATCATCGGTGGTGCGAAAGTAAAAGATAAAATCGGTGTAATTCGTCATCTATTAGACAAAGTAGATAACTTAATCATCGGTGGCGGACTTGCTTATACATTCGTTAAAGCTTTAGGTCATGAAATTGGTCTATCTCTATGTGAAGACGACAAGATCGAACTAGCTAAAGAATTTATGCAACTTGCAAAAGAAAAAGGCGTAAACTTCTACATGCCAGTTGATGTTGTAATCACAGAGGAATTCTCTGAAACTGCAACAACTCAAATCGTAGGTATCGACTCTATCCCTTCTACATGGGAAGGCGTGGACATCGGTCCTAAAACACGTGAAATTTATGCAGATGTAATTAAAAACTCTAAGCTTGTTGTATGGAATGGACCAATGGGTGTATTCGAAATGACTCCATTCGCAGAAGGTACAAAAGCAGTAGGACAAGCATTAGCAGATGCAGAAGATACATACTCTGTTATCGGCGGTGGTGACTCTGCAGCAGCTGTTGAAAAATTCGGTATGGCTGATAAAATGAGCCACATTTCTACTGGCGGCGGTGCGTCATTAGAATTCATGGAAGGCAAAGAGCTTCCAGGTGTAGTTTGTCTTAACGACAAATAAGTAGCAGCCAAAGAAAAAGGACGGTGCAAAGCATGCGTAAACCAATTATCGCAGGTAACTGGAAAATGAATAAAACTCTATCAGAAGCAGTTAGCTTCGTAGAGGAAGTTAAAGGTCAAATCCCAGCAGCTTCAGCTGTTGATGCAGTAGTTTGCTCTCCAGCTCTATTCTTAGAGCGCTTAGTAGCAGCAACTGAAGGAACTGACTTACAAGTAGGTGCACAAAACATGCACTTCGAAAAAAATGGTGCATTCACTGGCGAAATTAGCCCAGTAGCACTTAGCGACTTAAAAGTAGGCTATGTAGTACTTGGCCACTCTGAGCGTCGTGAAATGTTTGCTGAAACAGACGAATCAGTAAACAAAAAGACTCTTGCAGCATTTGAACATGGTTTAACACCAATCGTATGTTGTGGTGAGACTTTAGAAGAGCGCGAAAGCGGAAAAACATTTGATCTAGTAGCAGGTCAAGTGACTAAAGCACTTGCAGGTTTAACAGAAGAGCAAGTTAAAGCAACTGTTATCGCTTATGAGCCAATCTGGGCTATCGGTACAGGTAAATCTTCTTCTTCTGCAGATGCAAATGAAGTATGTGCGCACATCCGTAAAGTTGTTGCAGAAGCTGTTTCTCCAGAAGCTGCAGAAGCTGTTCGTATTCAATACGGCGGTAGCGTAAAACCAGAAAACATTAAAGAGTATATGGCACAATCTGACATCGACGGCGCTTTAGTTGGCGGTGCTAGCTTAGAGCCTGCTTCGTTCTTAGGTCTTCTGGGGGCGGTAAAATGAGAAAGCCAACAGCTTTAATCATCCTTGACGGTTTCGGACTACGTGAAGAAACTCACGGGAATGCTGTAGCACAAGCTAAAAAACCTAATTTTGATGGTTACTGGAACAAATTCCCTCATACAACGCTTACAGCTTGTGGTGAGGAAGTGGGTCTTCCAGAAGGTCAAATGGGTAACTCTGAGGTTGGTCACTTAAATATCGGTGCTGGCCGTATCGTATATCAAAGCTTAACACGCGTAAACGTTGCAATTCGTGAAGGTGAGTTCGATCAGAACGAAACGTTCCAAAATGCAATTAAAAGCGTGAAAGAAAAAGGTACTGCTCTTCATTTATTCGGTTTGCTTTCTGATGGTGGTGTGCACAGTCACATGAACCACATGTTTGCTCTTCTTCGCTTAGCAGCAAAAGAAGGCGTGGAGAAAGTTTATATCCATGCATTCTTAGATGGCCGCGATGTTGGACCACAAACAGCAAAAGGTTATATCGATGCAACGAATGAAGTAATTAAAGAAACAGGAGTAGGACAATTCGCGACTATCTCTGGTCGTTATTACTCTATGGACCGTGACAAGCGTTGGGATCGCGTTGAAAAATGTTACAGTGCCATGGTGAATGGTGAAGGCCCTACTTATAAATCAGCAGAAGAGTGTGTAGAAGACTCTTATGCGAACGGTATCTATGATGAATTCGTATTGCCGTCTGTAATTGTTAACGAAGATAACACGCCAGTTGCAACAATCAATGATGATGATGCAGTTATCTTCTATAACTTCCGTCCAGACCGTGCAATTCAAATTGCTCGTGTATTTACAAACGAAGATTTCCGTGAGTTCGATCGTGGTGAAAAAGTACCTCACATTCCTGAATTCGTTTGTATGACACACTTCAGTGAAACTGTAGATGGTTACGTGGCATTCAAGCCAATGAATCTTGATAACACTTTAGGTGAAGTTGTTGCGCAAGCGGGATTAAAGCAACTTCGCATCGCGGAAACTGAAAAGTATCCGCACGTTACATTCTTCTTTAGCGGTGGTCGTGAGGCTGAATTCCCAGGAGAAGAGCGTATCTTAATTAACTCACCGAAGGTTGCAACGTATGACTTGAAACCTGAAATGAGCATTTACGAAGTAACGGACGCTTTAGTAAATGAAATTGAAAATGATAAACATGATGTTATCATTCTTAACTTTGCGAACTGTGATATGGTTGGCCATTCTGGGATGATGGAACCAACAATTAAAGCAGTAGAAGCAACTGACGAATGTTTAGGAAAAGTTGTAGAAGCGATTCTTGCAAAAGATGGTGTAGCACTTATTACTGCTGACCATGGTAATGCTGATCAGGAGTTAACTGCTGATGGTGGACCAATGACAGCTCATACAACTAACCCGGTTCCTTTCATCGTTACAAAAAATGATGTAGAGCTTCGTGAAGGTGGTATTTTAGGAGATATCGCTCCAACAATGCTTACACTTTTAAATGTGGAACAACCGAAAGAAATGACAGGTAAAACAATTATTAAATAATTTGCTTATATAAAAAGGAGAGAATTTATTATGTCAACAATTATTGATGTTTATGCTCGCGAAGTCCTTGACTCTCGTGGTAACCCAACTGTAGAAGTAGAAGTTTACACAGAAAGCGGCGCTTTCGGACGCGCTATCGTACCAAGTGGTGCATCTACTGGTGAGCACGAAGCAGTAGAATTACGTGACGGTGACAAATCTCGTTACCTTGGTAAAGGTGTTATGAACGCAGTAAACAACGTTAACGAAGCAATCGCTCCAGAAATCGTTGGTTTCGACGTAACTGACCAAGCTGGTATCGACCGTGCTATGATCGAATTAGATGGCACTCCAAACAAAGGTAAACTAGGCGCTAACGCTATCCTTGGTGTATCTATGGCAGTAGCTCACGCAGCAGCTGACTTCGTAGGTCTTCCATTATACCGTTACCTTGGTGGATTCAATGCAAAACAATTACCAACTCCAATGATGAACATCATCAACGGTGGTTCTCACGCTGATAACAACGTAGACTTCCAAGAGTTCATGATCTTACCAGTTGGTGCTCCAACATTCAAAGAATCAATCCGTATGGGTGCTGAAGTATTCCATGCACTTAAAGCTGTATTACATGACAAAGGTCTTAACACTGCAGTAGGTGACGAAGGTGGATTCGCTCCAAACCTTGGTTCTAACCGTGAAGCATTAGAAGTAATCATCGAAGCTATCGAAAAAGCTGGTTACAAAGCTGGCGAGAACGTATTCTTAGGAATGGACGTTGCTTCTTCTGAGTTCTACAACAAAGAAACTGGTAAATATGACCTTGCAGGCGAAGGCCGTACTGGCTTAACTTCTGCAGAAATGGTTGATTTCTACGAAGAGCTTTGCAAAGACTTCCCAATCATCTCTATCGAAGATGGTTTAGACGAAAACGACTGGGATGGTCACAAATTATTAACTGATCGTATCGGTGATAAAGTACAATTAGTTGGTGACGACTTATTCGTAACTAACACTCAAAAACTTGCTGAAGGTATCGAAAAAGGTATCTCTAACTCAATCTTAATTAAAGTTAACCAAATCGGTACTTTAACTGAGACTTTCGAAGCTATCGAAATGGCTAAACGTGCTGGTTACACAGCAGTTGTATCTCACCGTTCTGGTGAAACTGAAGATGCTACAATCGCTGACATCGCAGTTGCAACTAACGCTGGCCAAATCAAAACTGGTTCTATGAGCCGTACTGACCGTATTGCTAAGTACAACCAATTATTACGCATCGAAGACGAACTAGGCGAAATCGCTGTTTACGATGGTGTAAAATCTTTCTATAACATCAAACGATAATTGTAGAAAATAACGACAGACCGTGAGAAATCACGGTCTGTTTTTTTTGCTAAAATTGTTCACCCGTCATAAGTGACATGAAATGTTTAAAGAAACGGTTATAATCACAATCAATGGCGATTTGATGAATCGGCCAATCAATAAATGGTTTAGATTCTTCTAAAGAGCGAAATTCTCCATTTCTCCGTTAGTCACATTCCCCTTTGGAATAATTGGCCCGAGCCCTTGTTTTCCGTTTACATCTGTAAAAAAAGCAGGAGGGGCATCAGTAAGTGGACGTTCTGATCCACCAAATATCTTAATATTTCTATCCTTTGCTTCGTTCTTAAGAAGATGAGCATTTTGTACGGCCATTTCTTTTGGAACATTGCCATAATCAGCAACAATGCCGATGATTTCTATTTCATCGATAAAGAATGCTAAGAGGAGAGCCATCGTATCATCAATCCTAGGATCACAAAAAATAAGAAATTTTTTGGGCATATGTTCACCACCTATCTTGTTTATATATATGTAGGTTTAAGGATAAAGAAGATTATTTTATTGAAATAACAACATGATAAATTCAGAAAATAAAAACTTTTTATATTAGGTCAAGGTTTTTGACTTAATTTTCTTTTGGAAATGCAGTCATATCAAGGTTGTAAGCGTGTAACATAGGCTATTTTTGCTGTCAAGTTGATAAATTGCAGCTTTTTACAATTTATACTATGATAAAGATATTAACAGAAGATCGTATAAACATGAGGGATGATGAACATGAAATTTACAAAGATTCTTGTCCAAATTGCTGCTCTTTACGTTTTTTATATGGTTGGAACTTGGGTACAAGAAATGTTAAATATTCCGATTCCAGGAAGTTTGATTGGAATGTTCCTCTTACTTGTTTTACTTAGCCTAAAAGTTCTTCCAGTGAAATGGTTCGATTTAGGAGCAGAAACACTCGTTGCTATTATGCCGTTTTTATTAATTCCGCCAACGCTTGGCCTAATGAATTACGGTGCTTTTTTTATGAGTAAAGGAATTTCTCTTTTCATTACAATTGTAGCGAGTACATTTTTAATTATTATTGTCGCAGGACATACAGGACAATATCTTGCGAATAGAAAGGAAAGAGAGTCACGATGAGCCAAATATTAATCGGAATTGGTTGGGTTCTTTTTACGGTGCTATTATATCAATTATCTAAAAAAATCTATACATTATTTCCAACACCATTTACTATTCCAATGCTTGTAGCGACAGGATTAATGGCTTTCTTATTTATAGTGCTTGATATACCATATCAAAATTATATGGAAAGCGGTGGTGGCTGGATTGCGAATTTACTTGGACCAGGTGTTGTAGCGTTTGCAATCCCACTTTATAAACAACGTCACGTTCTGCAAAAGTATGTTGTACCAATTGCCGGTGGGGTATTAGTAGGTACAACAGTTGCGATCGCAAGTGATTTTGTTATTGCTTCACTTATGGGAACAGATAAAAGCTTAATTTTATCATCTTTACCAAAATCGGTGACAATGCCAGTTGCGATGAGTGTTTCTGAACAAGTTGGTGGTGTACCGTCATTAACAGCAGCTTTCGTTGTTATTGCGGGTATTACTGGAACAATTACTGGCCCGCTTTTATTAAAATGGAGCCGCGTTACAAACTCAGTTGGTAAAGGTATCGGATTTGGATGTGCTTCTCATATTATGGGTGTCATGAGAGCAATGAAAAATAATGAACATGAAGGTGTTATTGGATCGGTAACAATGACATTAACTGCAATTTTGACATGTTTGCTCGGACCATTATTTGCAATGATGTTTATGTAATAGAAGAAAAGCGAGAGCAACCTTATTGCTCTCGCTTTTCTATAGGATTTATGCTACAGTTACAATAACTGAATCTTTGTAGGAGGTACGCCAAGTGCATACGTTATTATCCGTTTTACTTATTATTGTATCGATTTTAATGATTGTTATGGTACTTATGCAGTCTAGTAATAGCTCAGGCCTTTCAGGTGCAATTTCAGGCGGTGCAGAGCAATTATTTGGTAAGCAAAAAGCACGTGGAATTGAAGCGGTATTAAACCGTATTACGATTGTTTTAGCTGTTCTATTCTTCGTATTAACAATTGCTGTTACGTACTTAAATTTATAGAATTGAAAGAAGGAGCGTTAGTAAGTTGTACTAATGGTTCTTCTTTTTTTATTTTGCCATTTGAAAGATGTTTCTAATTAGATTATAGAAATATAAATATGGTACACTAAGATATAGAAAGAATACGACTAGATTACAGAAGAGAAAGAGGAGAAGTACATGATGAAATTAGCATCTCCGAAACCATTTACATTTGAGGGTGGAGACCGCGCTGTTTTATTACTACATGGTTTCACAGGAAACTCAGCTGATGTACGTATGTTAGGGCGTTTCTTAGAAAAGAAAGGCTACACTTGTCATGCACCAATTTATAAAGGGCACGGTGTACCACCAGAAGAGCTTGTTCATACAGGTCCTGAAGATTGGTGGCAAGACGTAACGGAGGCATATCAGCTTTTAAAAGATAAAGGCTTTGAGAAAATTGCTGTTGTTGGATTGTCACTTGGCGGAGTATTTTCTTTAAAATTAGGTTATACAGTACCAGTATTAGGTGTGGTACCAATGTGTGCACCGATGTATATTAAGAGCGAAGAAACGATGTACCAAGGTATATTGGCATATGCCCGCGAATATAAAAACCGTGAGCAAAAATCACCAGAACAAATCGAACAAGAAATGTTGGAATTCCAAAAGACACCGATGAATACATTAAAAGCATTACAACAATTAATTGCTGACGTACGTAACAATGTGGATATGATTTATGCACCAACATTTGTTGTACAAGCACGTCATGATGAAATGATTAATACAGATAGTGCTAACATTATTTATAACGGTGTAGAATCTACGTTAAAAGACATTAAATGGTATGAAGACTCTACGCATGTCATTACACTTGATAAGCAACGTGACGAGCTACATGAGGATGTATATAACTTCTTGGAGCAACTAGATTGGTAAGATCTAGTTGCCTCTTTTTTTCATAAGGGAATTTTTTAACCCGCTTTAACCGGTAGTAAGACCCATACTCGAAATTTTGCTGAAGCCAAGAAAGTGGAGAGGGGACTAACTGCCCGTTAACGCCCGATTGGTGGGGTTACTAATCAGTGGGAATAGAAAAAATACTGATTAAAATTTCACTTTATGAAAACTGTAAAAAATCATTAGGGGCGTATTAAAGTTTCGCTTTATACATCCCCTATCTTTCGGATACACTAAATAATATAAGGGTTCAAAGGAGGTATTTTTACTTGGAAGAAATCACGCAAGAACATATTGATAAGTTGTTATTATTTATGAGAGAAGAAGCGTATAAACCGTTAACGATACAAGAGTTAGAAGAGGCATTTGGGATTGAAGGTTCTGAAGGCTTTAAAGATTTCGTGAAAGCACTTGTAATGATGGAAGAAAAGGGGCTTGTTATTCGTACACGTAGCAACCGTTACGGTCTTCCTGAAAAGATGAATTTAGTACGTGGTAAGTTAATTGGACATGCACGTGGTTTTGCATTCGTTGTACCAGACGAGAAGAAAACGGGAGACGATGATCTTTTCATCCCACCTACAGAGTTAAACGGTGCACTTCATGGCGATACAGTATTAGCGCGTGTTAGCTCACAATCAAGTGGTTCACGACAAGAAGGTTCAATTGTACGTATTTTAGAGCGTGGAACGAAAGAACTCGTTGGTACATATACAGAATCGAAAAACTTTGGGTTTGTTATACCTGACAATAAGCGCTGGACGAGTGATATCTTTATCTTGAAAAGTGCATCAATGGGTGCTGTAGAAGGTCATAAGGTAGTTGTGAAAATTACGAGCTATCCAGAGAATCGTTTAAGTGCAGAAGGTGAAGTTATTCAAATTCTAGGTCATAAAAATGATCCAGGAGTAGATATTTTATCTGTCATCCATAAACATCATTTACCTTTAGCATTCCCTGAAGAAGTGATGGAGCATGCAAACAGTGTACCAGAAACGATTTCAGAAGAAGATTTAAAAGATCGCCGTGATTTGCGTGACCAAATGATCGTAACGATTGACGGTGCAGACGCGAAAGATTTAGATGATGCTGTTACAGTAACGAAGCTTGAGAACGGTAACTACAAGCTTGGCGTTCATATCGCGGATGTAAGTCATTACGTTCAAGAAGGTTCTCCAATTGATGTAGAAGCAGCGGAGAGAGCGACGAGTGTATATCTTGTAGACCGTGTAATTCCGATGATTCCGCATCGTCTATCTAACGGTATTTGTTCGTTAAACCCGAAAGTAGACCGTCTGACGTTATCTTGTGAAATGGAAATCAACAACTTAGGTGATGTTGTAAAGCACGAGATTTTCCAAAGTGTGATTAAAACGACAGAGCGTATGACGTATGCTGACGTAAGAAGCATTTTAGAAGATGAGGATGAAGAGTTAATCAAACGCTATGAGCCGCTCGTACCGATGTTTAAAGAGATGGGTCAATTAGCACAAATTTTACGTGAAAAACGTATGCGCCGCGGTGCAATTGACTTTGACTTTAAAGAAGCGAAAGTATTAGTAGATGAAGAAGGAAAACCGACAGATGTTGTTATGCGTGATCGTTCTGTATCAGAGAAGTTAATTGAAGAATTTATGCTTGTTGCGAACGAAACAGTAGCAGAGCACTTCCACTGGATGAACGTACCATTCATGTACCGTGTCCATGAAGATCCGAAAGAAGATAAGCTGGAGCGTTTCTTCGAGTTTGTAACGAACTTCGGATATGCAGTAAAAGGACGTGCGAACGAAATACATCCTCGTGCACTGCAACAAATTCTTGAAATGGTTCAAGGACAGCCTGAAGAAGTAGTTATTTCAACAGTAATGCTTCGTTCTATGAAGCAAGCGCGCTACGATGCAGATAGCTTAGGACATTTCGGTTTATCAACTGAGTTCTACACGCATTTCACATCACCAATTCGTCGTTACCCAGATACGATTGTTCATAGATTAATTCGTGAATACATCATTAACGGTAAAGTCGACAATGAAACGCAAGCAAAATGGCGTGAAAACTTACCTGAGATTGCAGAGCACTCTTCTAATATGGAGCGTCGTGCTGTTGAAGCAGAACGTGAAACAGACGAAATGAAAAAAGCAGAGTACATGGTTGATAAGATCGGTGAAGAGTATGACGGTATGATTAGCTCTGTAACAAACTTTGGTTTATTCGTAGAGCTTCCAAATACAATTGAAGGTCTTGTACACGTTAGCTACTTAACGGATGATTACTACCGTTATGACGAGAAACATTTCGCAATGATCGGAGAACGTACAGGTAACGTATTCCGCATCGGTGACGAAATTACAATTCGCGTTATTAACGTAAACAAAGATGAGCGCGCAATTGACTTTGAAATCGTTGGCATGAAAGGTACGCCTCGCCGTAAGTTCAAAGATCGCCCAGTCGTTATCGAACAGCCAAGAACAGGCAGAAAGAAACGCGGTGGACGTAGCGAGCGCAGTAATGAGCGTGGCGGTGAACGTGGCACAGGGAGAAAATTTGACCGTGGTGGCAAAGGAAAAGGAAGAGGATCAGCTTCTACTTCCGCTTCCGCGTCCACGTCGGCTAGTCAGCCAGGGAAAAAAGATGGTAACGGCAAGAAGAAAAAAGCATTCTTCGAAAATGTACCAGGATTCAAGAAGAAAAAGAAAAAGCGTAAGTAAGAAAAGGAGGGCTTCGCTTTGATGAAAAGCGGGGCTTTTTCTTTTTTATTGGTGGCTTGAGAG
>NZ_JBTIWT010000026.1:0-44673 GCF_054353775.1 Bacillus sp. 5w2
CTATCGGCCATTTCACTCCCTCGAACGAAGCAAAAAGCGCTTCTCTGTCGGGAGTTCCAATGTCCAAAGATTCTAAGCGAGCCACTTTCGCTTTTTATTAACATTTGTTACAATAGTAAAAATAGAGGAGGGACGTTTTATGCCAAAGGGTACAGGTAAGGTTATTGCACAAAATAAAAAAGCATTTCATGATTATTTCATCGAAGAAACATACGAGGCAGGGCTTGTCCTTCAAGGAACGGAAATTAAGTCGATTCGCGCTGGACGCGTGAACTTGAAAGATGCGTTTGCACGTGTACATAATGGTGAAGTATGGGTTCATAATATGCATATTAGTACGTACGAGCAAGGGAATCGTTTCAACCATGATCCGCTTCGCACGAGAAAGTTACTTCTTCATAAAAAAGAAATTGAGAAGTTAACGGGCGCTTCAAAAGAAACAGGCTATGCATTAGTTCCAGTTAGAATCTATTTGAAAAATGGATTTGCGAAAATGGCACTTGGTTTAGCAAAAGGTAAAAAGCAATATGATAAGCGTAACGATTTAAAAGAAAAAGAAGCAAAACGTGAAATTGCACGCGCGTTCCGTGATCGTCAAAAGATGTAATACAGATATTTACATTTGTAAAACGGCGCGCGTATGATATAATAACTTATGTAAGATTGTTGCACATTGAAAAACAGCTCTTAGTAGCTATCACGATTTTTCTTCGTATGCTCCATTTTTATCATGGGGACGTTACGGATTCGACAGGGATAGTTCGAGCTTAGGTTGCGAGTCGAGGGGATCGGCCTCGTTAAAACGTCAAAGCCTATAATTGGCAAACAAAACAATCTTTCTTTAGCTGCTTAATTGCACTAAAGGTTCCTCCCTCCATCGTCCATGTGGTAGGGTAAGGGACTCAAACTAAGTGGACTACGCCGGAGTTCGCCGTCTGAGGACAAAGGAAGAGAACAACCAGACTAGCAACTTGGAAGCCTGTCGATAGGCTGAAGAGTTCGCGAAATGCTAATATATCGACTACACTCGTAGAAGCTTAAGTGCCGATATTTTTGGACGTGGGTTCGACTCCCACCGTCTCCACCAATACATATTTGGTGGTTTTTTTATTTTGTATGATATGAACCATAATTTTGCCGGATTGGCAAGGTTATGGTTCTTTTTGTTTGTGGCAAACTTATGGTTCCGAAAATAAAATGTAACAAGAAGCGTAGAATAGCCATTTTACGCTTCTTGTTACATTTTAAGGACCACATTACAATCAAGATAGGAAAAGCAAATACCCCAAAACTAATAAATAATCTTTTTGGTTCGATGGGCATGTGGGGGATCCCTACTAGGCGAATTTTAACCTAAAAAATTCGAATTTCTGTACATTAAGTAAAGTGAATTTTTATTCGCGTGATTCTTATTATCTGAAATTAATAAAGCATGTTATACTCTCTTCTTTAAGAACGTCTCCATAATATCCTTTTTGAATCTTTCATAATCAAACTGAAAAGCAACATTATGCATTTTATAGCCTGGATTAGCAACAAAGCGAAAATCTGCAATGCTTTGACCAAATCCTTCTCCTTGATCAGGAATTATTTTAATGGGTACTCTTGAAAGGCTAACAGCCTCTTGATTTAGCAAATACCACACTGTTACAAAATCATGCATAGGACTTCCACTTATACCAGGATTAGACTTGGAGTAGAAATTATAATAATAGTCTAGCATGGGCTTGATGATGAGTCCTGCAAGATCTTGTGTATTCCGATGAAATGTATCAATTTGCTGGACCATTTCAGGTGTAACAATCGCATGTTGTGTCACATTTAAAGGAATAATTGTCAAGTTCTTCGCATGCTGCAGAATTAAATTTGCTGCATAAGGGTCTGCGTAAAAATTAGCTTCAGCCACAGCAGTTACGTTACCTGGATAGAAAAAAGCTCCCCCCATGCAAATGCATTCTCTTACGTTTCGCATTGTTTCTAAATTCAATACAAAAGTCGTGGCTAGCGAAGAAAGTCTTCCTAAATTGATAATTGTAAGATCTTCTAAATTTGATTCTATAATTTGATAAATATCATTTAAGGGGTAAATTGGATATGGAATTTCAGGGGGAATAATAGGACCTAATCCGACTTTTCCGTGTACCTCAGGGAAATACTGAATCAATATACCTGTCAACGGCACAGAAGCACCAAGGAATACAGGTATCTCTTCTCTTCCCGCAATGTACTTCAAATAGTTAATATTTCTTATTACATTTTCTCTTGATACATTTCCATAATCGGCTACAATTCCTACAAGTTGAATGTCTTTACGAAAAAAGGTGTACAGTATAGCAAACGCATCATCAATTCCCAAATCTGTAAACAGGAGAACCTTTTTTGGCATATCTCTTCCTCCAAAATTTATAGAATCCTATGTTCACTAATGAGTAGGCTAAACTTGTGTGTATATATTTTATGTATTCTTAAAGAGTGAATTCTATTCACTTGACGTGGCTTCGCTCATCTAATTTTAATATTATGTTTAAGCGTAAAATACATAAGGTGCATTAGAAATATGAAAAGATCCATTGCTATTGAGGAGTTTACACCGGATTGGGCAATATCATTAGGGCTCATCATATCAAAAAAAGAAAATGGTACGTTTAGATACAAAATAATCGATTTCTTGTATGTTAAGGAACTGGTTATTTGTTTTTCTATTTTTTAAGGAGTTTTTCTGGTAATGGTGTATACAAATAATAAAGTTGTTTAATTTACAATAAAGACGTTTAAAACAAAGTGTTTTTAATTGTGTGATTCGTGTTAACCCATATAGATCAAGAGAGAGACTTTATTGTAAATAGATAAAAAGCAAGACTAATACTTAAAATTATACGTATCTCGGCTGTACTCTCATAAATAACTGTAGAAGATAAAAATCTTGTTATGGGGATGGGGCGGTATCCCTGAAACAGAAAATGAAGAAATAGTTATTGATGATAATCAGGTAGATACTATAGCTGCACCTTAATAATTAAATAATATTTATTTAAATCTTCATATCTTTTGTATTCGTATCCATATCTATTGTAAGATTATATAGAGTTCCCCTAATAAGCTGTTATAATGGCTTTTTTTAGGAGTTTAATATTTATAAATCTTACATTATTTTTTATCTAACTAAGTTATATTGAAGTAGAGGTGAACCATCGGTGAGGCAGGTGTTAGTAATTAAAAATGAACGGTCTTTAGCAAAGAAAATCGTAAGCGGTCTAAAGAAAGAAGGCCATTTCATTTTAAAACTTCACAATGAAAACGAAGGTTTAAATATAATATATGAACAAGATTGGGATATTATCATATTGGATTGGGATTCATTAAGTATATCCGGACCAGAAATTTGCAGACAAATACGACTTGTTAAAACGACACCGATCATTATTGTGACAGACAATATTTCTAGCAAGGATTGTATAGCAGGGTTACAAGCAGGAGCAGATGATTATATAAGAAAACCATTTGTGAAAGAAGAATTAGTAGCAAGGGTTCAAGCCATTTTAAGGAGAAGTGACTATATCCAGCAAAATGAGATAAGCTTTTTTCAGTTTAAAGATCTCTTTGTTGATGCATCTAGCAATATTGTGAAAAAAAGTGGTGAAAATCTCTCGCTTACTAAGCGCGAGTACGATTTACTTGTATTTTTAATCAAGAATAAAAACACAATATTGAGCCGTGAAATGCTTTTGAATCAGGTTTGGGGATATAACATAGTAGTAAATCCAAATGTAGTAGACTTATATATTGGATATGTAAGAAAAAAGTTAAAGTGTGAGAAGAAAGACAGATATATTCAAACGATACATGGCAGGGGCTATTCAATGATTGAATGATAAAAATAAGATAATAGGTAACGTACAGTTTTTCATAATAATCAATATCTAGCATAATAGAAAAACGAGTAAAACTGTTTCATTCAGTTTTACTCGTTTTTTCTGTTAAATCTAATAATCAAATAGTTTCTGGGAAGTATTAAAATACGTAAAAAGAATATTTCTATCAGGCAATAGATTATGAAAATACTAGCTAGTAATGGGGGTGTTTTGTAGGGAAAATCATGGTTAGTCAACATGCATGACTTCAAATATTACTTCTTGCATCCAATTTATGCTTGGTTTTATTAATTCGCACCATTCACAAGATTTTCACAGAATTAATGACTATACTAATTAACAGGATGTTCAAATGAAAATGATTATCAATATTGATTTAGGTGAATAGCAGTTACTATCTAATTCAATCTATGGACTTTATCATTTTCGAACTAAATTACATTATAAGGAGTATACGTATGAAAAAAACTATGCTTTTAAAATTAGTAAGTATTCTAGCAATTTTCACTTTAATGTTAGTAGCTTGCTCAGATTCAGGTAAAGAAACTTCGAAGGCTACTAAAGATAATGGTAGTGATAAGCCAAAAACGGTTGAAATCACTGATGCACATGGAAAGGTTACTGTTCCTGTAAATCCAAAGAATGTAGTTGCTTTAGATAATAGAACTTTTGAAACTTTAGCTGATTGGGGAATTAAATTAGCGGCTGCTCCAAAGGATATCATGCCTGCTGATTCAGCATATAAAAAGGATGAAAAAGTTCAAAATATTGGGAATCACCGTGAACCAAATCTTGAAATTATTGCAGCGGCAAACCCTGACCTTGTAATCGTTGGTCAAAGATTTGCTGACCATTACGAAGAAATCAAAAAATTAGTACCAAATGCAGCAGTTATTGATCTTAATTTTGATGTCTCTGAGAAAGCTACTAAGCCTGGCGAAAACTTAGTAAAAGGACTTAAAGATTCTACAGTTACTTTAGGAAAAATCTTTAATAAAGATAAAGAAGCTAAACAATTAGTAGCTGATTTTGATAAATCTATTGAAAACGCAAAATCTGCTTATAACGGAAAAGATAAAGTTATGAGTGTTATCGTTACTGGTGGTAATATTGGTTTTGCTGCTCCGCATTCTGGTCGCGTTTGGGGACCAATGTATGAAATTTTCGGTTGGACTCCAGCGTTAGAAGTTTCAAATTCTACTGCAGGTCATAAAGGTGATGACGTTTCTGTTGAAGCTATTGCACAAACAAATCCTGATTGGCTTTTCGTATTAGATCGTGATGCTGCAACATCTGATGCTGCTACTTCAGCTCCTGCTAAGGATGTTATTTCTAAATCACCAGCTCTTCAAAACACAACTGCTGTTTCTAAAAAACAAGTTATTTATGCACCAGCAGATACTTACACAAATGAATCAATTCAGACTTATATAGAGTTATTTGGAAATATCGCAAAAACTTTAGCTAAGTAGTGTAAAGGAGTACGAAACAGTGTCAAAAAATATGATTTCTAGGGTTGAGAATATTTCTCAACCCCAGTTTTATAATCACAATAAAATATGGACAAAACCTTTTATAATAGCGATTATGATTGTTATAATTTTAGGGATTATATCACTGTTTACTGGAGTTTATGATATACGTGGACAAGAGGACGGAATGGAGATGTTTTTCATCACTCGTGTTCCGAGAACAGTTGCATTAATGCTTACTGGAGCTGCAATGGCGATGGCAGGGCTCGTAATGCAATTAATTACACAGAATCGCTTTGTTGAACCTACTACAACGGGGACTATTGAATGGTCAGGCTTAGGCCTGCTTTTTGTCTATTTATTATTTCCTGCCCCGACTTTAGTTCAAAGAATGACTGGTGCAATCATTTTTTCTTTTATAGGAACTATGATTTTCTTTCTATTTTTAAGAAGAGTTAAACTTCGTTCGTCTTTAATTGTCCCGATTATCGGATTGATGCTTGGAGCAGTTATTTCTGCAGTGTCTACTTTTTTGGGACTCCTGTTTCAAATGACGCAAAGTATTGAAACTTGGTTTGTAGGTTCATTTGCTAACATTCAGGTGGGAAGATATGAATATTTATGGCTGATTGTTATCATTACTGTGCTTATTTTTATGTATGCTAATAGATTGACTTTAGCTGGACTAGGAGAAGATGTCGCAACAAGCCTTGGAGTTAATTACAATAGAATTGTTCTTTTTGGGACTGGCCTTATCTCTGTTGCTGTTGGAATTGTTGCAGCTGTTATTGGAAACTTACCTTTCTTGGGATTAATTGTTCCAAACATTGTTTCCATGTTTAGAGGGGATGATCTTAGGAGTAATTTACCTTGGGTATGTGTGATCGGAATGGGGACAATCACTGTCTGTGACATCATTTCTCGAACAATTATAAAGCCATTTGAAGTACCTGTTTCTTTAATACTTGCAACAGTGGGGGCAGTCGTGTTTATTACTATTCTATTGAGACGAAGAAAACCAAGGAGGCTGCGATGATCACATTAGATTATAGAAATAAAGAAAATGTCGAAATCGATTCTAGCCTTCATAATGAAAGTAGATCAGCTAGTGCTTTTCGTTCTAAGAAGGAAGCAAGACGTTATTGGATTGTACTGGTAACATTGATTGCTTTAGGTCTCCTTTCTTCATATGGACTTTTAGTTTATAACAACCCAGTTCCGATAGATTCACCTTCTTTTATTCCAGTTGTTAAGAGAAGAATAGTAGCTATTGTTGCAATGATTATTGCTGCAGTTTGCCATAGCTTATCGACAGTTGCTTTCCAATCTATTACGAATAATAAGATTATTACTCCTTCACTTTTAGGTTTCGAATCACTTTATTCAGCAATTCAAACGAGTACAATATTCTTCTTTGGTGCTAGTGCATTGCTCAATTTTAATGGAATTGGATCATTTTTATTTCAAGTCGTTGTTATGGTCTTCATGAGTTTGATACTTTATGGATGGTTACTTTCCGGTAAATACGGGAATTTACAACTTATGCTTTTAGTTGGAATTATTATTGGTACCGGGCTAAATTCTGTGTCAACTTTCATGAGAAAACTACTTGCGCCTTCAGAATTTGATATTTTACAAGCGAGATTATTTGGTTCTGTTAATCATGCAGATCCTGCTTATTTTCCTGTTGTAATTCCTATGATTATAATTGTAGCGGTATTAATTTTTGCTCATTCTAAGAATTTGAATGTTTTGTCACTAGGAAAGGATGTTGCTACTTCTTTTGGAGTTAAATATCAACCTAGTGTAATTTATACGCTTGTATTAGTAGCTATTTTAATGTCCATTTCAACAGCTTTAATCGGGCCACTTACTTTCTACGGCTTTTTAGTAGCAACTTTGAGTTATCAGGCGGCGTCAACGTATGATCATAGATACATTTTTCCAATGGCTTTTGCAATAGGATTTTTAATAATGACGAGTGCATACTTTTTAATGTATCATGTATTCCATGCTCAAGGCGTGGTTTCAGTTATTATTGAATTATTTGGTGGAATTATATTCTTAACTATAGTTTTAAGGAAGAGGGCTTTATGATAAAAATTGATAATGTTAAAAAGTTCTATACTGATAAGGTAAAAATAGGACCTTTGGATATTGAAATACCAAAAGCAGGCTTTACTTCTTTAATTGGACCAAATGGCGCCGGAAAGTCCACGACACTTTTGATGATTGGAAGACTTTTAGATATGGATGAAGGTCAAATTCAAGTAGCAAATATGGATGTTTCTGAATCCAAATCAAAAGACTTAGCAAAAGTTTTGACTATATTGCGACAAGAAAATCATTTTGTAACTAGGCTTACTGTTAGACAATTAGTTGGATTTGGGCGCTTTCCTTATTCAAAGGGAAGATTAACGAAAGAAGATGAGGTTATCATTTCTAAATATATCGATTTCTTAGATTTAACTAATTTAGAGAATAGATATTTAGATGAGCTTTCTGGTGGTCAAAGACAAAGGGCATATGTAGCGATGGTATTGTGCCAAGAGACTGAATATGTACTGTTGGACGAGCCTCTGAACAACCTTGATGTCGCTCGTTCTGTTCAAATGATGGAGCATTTGAGACGTGCGGCTAATGAATTTGGAAGAACAATTTTGACGGTTATGCATGACATAAATTTTGCAGCTAAATATTCTGACAAAATTTGTGCTATGAAAGATGGACAAATTGCTGCTTTTGGAACAGTAGAAGAGGTTATGGACCCAACAATTTTGACAGATATTTTTGAAACAAAAATAGAAATTATCAATGGTCCTTATGGTCCAATCGCTGTTTATTAGTTATAAAATGTAAAAAAATACTGTAGCTTGTGTAGATTATGCAAGTTACTCTAGTTGAAGTTGCTGTCTGTAGTTTATAGGCAGCAGCTTTTTTTATGTGATTACTCATAAAATGCAAAAGAATGCTTCACCTTTTCAAGTATCTACCAAGCGAAAAAAAATATCTCTGTATAACTTTTTAAAAGAATTCATCCTGTTTCTTTTATATGTAATATTGCATATCAGAGTGTATTGATAAAAGTGTAAGGGGTCACTATAATGAGGGCATAAAGATAAATCACATTTTCGTAGCAATAAAAAGGAGGAAATAATATGGAAATCGCAATGGCAGTTTTGAAATTTGTAGGTGGCGTAATCCCGTTAATTCAAGAACTTTTAAAAGCATTTATGTAAGTGTATTAGTTAGCTATCATTTATCAATCATTATCATATCTTACTAAAAAAAGAACGGGGTGATTTTTCTGAATATTAAGAAAAACACTAAAAGAAGAAAGTTCCTTGCATGTTTATTAGTTAGTCTATGCACTATTAATTATTCATCTATTTCCTTCGCAGAAACACAAGCCAGTAATGCAACTGATGTAACCAAAAATGCTAGTGGCATTGATACTGGTATAGCAAATCTTAAATATAATAATCAAGAGGTTTTAGCTGTAAATGGTGATAAAGTAGAGAGTTTTGTTCCGAAAGAAAGTATCAATTCAAATGGTAAATTTGTAGTAGTGGAACGCGAGAAAAAATCACTTACAACGTCACCAGTCGATATTTCAATTATTGATTCTGTAGTGAATCGCACGTATCCAGGAGCGGTACAACTTGCAAATAAAGCTTTTGCAGACAATCAACCTAGTTTATTAGTGGCGAAGAGAAAGCCTTTGAATATTAGTATAGACTTACCTGGCATGAGAAAAGAAAATACAATTACTGTCCAAAATCCGACATATGGTAATGTGGCTGGAGCAGTAGATGATTTAGTATCTACTTGGAATGAAAAGTATTCTAAAACACATACGTTACCTGCAAGAATGCAGTATACAGAATCTATGGTTTATAGTAAATCACAAATCGCAAGTGCCCTTAACGTTAACGCTAAATATCTTGATAACAGTCTAAACATTGATTTTAATGCGGTTGCAAATGGAGAGAAAAAAGTGATGGTAGCGGCATATAAGCAAATATTTTATACCGTAAGTGCTGAACTACCTAACAATCCATCCGATCTTTTTGATAATAGTGTTACTTTTGGTGAGTTAACTCGTAAAGGTGTAAGTAATTCGGCTCCACCTGTTATGGTCTCAAATGTAGCTTATGGTAGAACTGTTTATGTAAAATTAGAAACAACATCTAAGAGCAAAGATGTACAAGCTGCATTTAAAGCCCTACTTAAGAATAACAGCGTCGAAACGAGTGGACAGTACAAAGATATTTTTGAAGAAAGTACCTTTACTGCTGTAGTATTAGGCGGAGATGCGAAAGAGCATAACAAGGTTGTTACTAAAGATTTCAATGAAATCCGAAATATCATTAAAGATAATGCTGAATTAAGTCTTAAAAATCCAGCATACCCAATTTCATATACAAGTACTTTCTTAAAAGATAATGCAACTGCTGCTGTTCATAACAATACAGATTATATTGAAACGACAACTACAGAATATTCAAGTGCTAAAATGACACTTGATCATTACGGTGCTTACGTTGCTCAATTTGATGTATCTTGGGATGAATTCACATTTGACCAAAAGGGTAATGAAGTACTAACACATAAAACATGGGATGGTAGCGGAAAAGACAAAACGGCTCATTACTCTACAGTTATCCCTCTCCCACCAAATTCAAAAAATATAAAGGTCGTAGCAAGAGAATGTACAGGTCTTGCATGGGAATGGTGGAGAACAATTATTAATGAACAAAATGTTCCATTAACAAATGAAATAAAAGTTTCAATTGGAGGAACAACATTATACCCAACAGCTAGTATTAATCATTAAGTATAAAAAAGTGCCCTATAGCTAGGGCGCTTTTTTACTTAGTCACAAATTTTATCCCGCATTAACGGGCAGTAAGACCCCCACCTCAAAATTCAGCGAAAGCAAAGAAGTTAGGTGGGGGATGAACAAAACCCCCACTGATTAATAATGTAATTCCTCATATAGTTAATCGGCGTCGATTTACTTCTTCACGTAAAATGGATTGAAATGAAATTCCTATTACTTGGACAAGTGTTGCTAAAAGTGCGGGGTTATGGTTTTTTGTTATGAGGAAATGCGATTTTAAGTTTTTGCTGATGGTGTTTTTTTAGGATATGCTGTGGGTGATTGGAGTGAGGTAGTGTAGAATATTGTCGACTAATCGATATATTGAAAAAATCGTTGATATATTGTGAGTTGTGATAGATATATTGGAAAAATCGTTGATATATTGCGAGTTATGATTGATATATTGAAAAAATCGTTGATATATTTGTAAAGGGGTGTTTGAGGTGATTGTGAAAGAACGAAAAATGCCGATTTATATAAGACAGTTAGAAGCACTTCTTAGAAGGTTACCTGTACATCATCCGAAACGAAATTTAATTGGAGAAAACTTGGCAAAACACATGGCGGGGTATAAAGGGGAGCAAGCGATTGATTATCCACTTAGTTTTATTTCTGAGAAAGAGTATAGTATTTTACATGATGTTCGCTTATCTAATCATGATCAATACTTTCAAATTGATACTATTATCCTTTCCACAAAATTTCTTCTTTTTCTTGAGATAAAAAATATAGCAGGTACATTACTGTTTGATGCAAAGTTCAATCAACTTATCCGAATAACAGAAGGAAATTCAGAGGGATTCCCAGATCCGGTTTTACAAATAAAAAGGCAAGAAATACAACTTAAGAAATGGTTAAGCTTACATGGATTTTCTTCTAGTTGTCCAATTGAGTCCCTCGTTGTTATTAGCTCGCCTCGTACCATTATAAAATCTTCAGATGACAATCTTCTTCATACAATTATTCACAGTGCAAATTTACCTCATAAAATAAAGTGGTTTGAAAGTAAATATAAGAGAAAAGTTATAGATAATGTAGATAGGCTCATTCATCAAATAATAATGGAGCATTCTCCACTTCAACAAAATATACTTGAGCAATATAAAATAGAAAAAGAGGAGTTGCTAAATGGAGTACAATGTGAGAAATGCTTAGTTATTCCAATGGTTAAAGTGAAGAAAGGCTGGCGTTGTACAAGTTGTAAAGATTTTTCAAAAGTGGCACATGAGGATGCTATACGAGATTATGCATTGCTCATTAGTACGACATGTACGAACGGTAATTTGAAAGAGTTTCTACATGTTTCATCGGGTATGATTGTAAACAGAATTCTCCACACACTAAATCTTCCCTACACCGGCAACAACAAAGGACGAACCTATGATTTAACACACCTCCAATCATAATTTTGCTATAATAAATACGTACTTATACGAAGGGGAGTTTAATGTGAAAATGAAATCATTTAATATCGATCATTTTATCGCGAGTGTTTTACAGTGGATATTAAATATAGCTCTAATTATATTGTCCATTGTCTTATCGATCTTTTTAATTAACGAGACAATCACATTTATTCAATACATATTTTCAGCGAAGAAGTATACGTCCTATAAATTAGTTGAAAGCATCATTGTCTACTTCTTATACTTTGAGTTTATCGCATTAATTATTAAGTATTTCAAATCGAATTATCATTTCCCGTTACGTTATTTTATTTATATTGGAATTACGGCATTAATTCGATTAATTATCGTATCTCATGAGAAACCGATGGAGACGTTATTATATGCGGGATCCATTCTTGTTTTAGTTATTGCTTTATACATATCGAATATGAGAGATTTGAGAAAAGAGTAGTAGTGCAGGCGTAGCTTGCACTACTTTTTATGTCTTGACCTTCAAGTTACTTGAAAGTTTACAATGAAAATAGGGCGTTTGAAATTGAAAAAAATTGAGAAATTAAGTGAAGAGGTTTCTTTTACTTGGAGGTTATAGCAATGAGTCAGGAATTGAAGTTACGTCCTTTAGAACGGGAAGATTTAAAGTTTGTACACGAACTTAATAATAATGCACATATTATGTCGTATTGGTTTGAAGAGCCGTATGAAGCTTTTGTAGAACTACAGGATTTATATGATAAACATATCCATGATCAAAGTGAACGCCGTTTTATCCTGGAGAAAGATAATGAGATGGTTGGATTAGTCGAGTTAGTGGAAATCGATTATATTCATCGAAGAACTGAATTCCAAATTATTATTGATCCGAATTATCAAGGACATGGTTATGCAGCGGAAGCGACGCGTTTAGCGATGGATTACGCTTTTTCTGTATTAAATATGCATAAACTTTATTTAGTGGTGGATAAGGAAAATGAAAAAGCAGTACATGTTTATAAAAAAGTTGGATTTATGGTAGAAGGTGAACTTCTCGACGAGTTTTTCGTGGATGGTAACTATCATAATGCGATAAGAATGTGCATGTTTCAGAAGGAATATTTTGAAAGCAAGTAGTTGAATGATTTGGAAGTAATGTTGACGCTTCGTAAAACTGTATGCTAAAATCCCTTTTAAGTATTAAGGAAGGTGCAGAACATGCTTTATATAAAATTTGTAAAACTCATTAGAAAACTTTGCTCCGCACAAATGTATACGGTGAAGCGTTGTACGGAGCTTAATCAAGGGGCATAAATCCCCTATATTCATCGGCTGAATAACTTTTCGAAAAAAGTATAGTTTACCTATGCTTGTTTCGTTATGGTTTTTCAGCTGATGTATAAAATAGATTAAGGGCCATAGACAATGCTTTGTCTATGGCCCTTTGTGTATATTATTCCAATGAACTTTTACTGTAAATTGGAGTAGTATGGGAAAAACCACGAAGCAGAGGGCTAGTGTCGAATGACGCTATCTCTCTGCTTTTTTTAATTTCAGGAAAAGAGGAATAAAAATGAGTTTACTTAAAGTTGAAAATTTATCACATAGTTTTATAGATAAAGCATTATACGAAAATGCTTCTTTTGATTTGCATAAAGGAGAACATATGGGGATTGTTGGGCAGAATGGTGCAGGAAAAAGCACATTAATGAAAATATTGGTGGGGGAAATTATTTCTGACAAGGGGAGCATTAAGTGGCAACCTAATATTCAAATTGGACATCTTGATCAATATGCAGAAATTGATGGGAGCTATACCATTGCACAATATGTAAAGCGAGCCTTTTATGATTTGTTTGAAATGGAAAAGAGGATGAATACGTTATATGAAGAAAGTGCGATGACTGGAGATGAGAATCAACTATTGAAAGCAGCTGAAATACAAGAGCAGCTTGAGGCTCGCGATTTTTATTCGGTAGACAGCGTAATAAATAAGGTGGCAGCCGGTTTAGGTATTGACGCTATTGGGATGGATTGTGTTATTGGTGAATTAAGCGGAGGACAACGGGCAAAGGTGATTTTAGCAAAGCTTTTATTAGAAGAGCCTAATATTTTATTACTAGATGAACCGACAAACTTTCTTGATAAAGAGCATGTTGAATGGCTTGCTAATTATTTAATGAATTTTGAAGGGGCGTTTATTGTAGTATC
Organism: Bacillus sp. 5w2; assembly: GCF_054353775.1. Classification (NCBI taxonomy): domain Bacteria; kingdom Bacillati; phylum Bacillota; class Bacilli; order Caryophanales; family Bacillaceae; genus Bacillus; species Bacillus sp. 5w2. The sequence goes on from NZ_JBTIWT010000026.1 coordinate 13,820, forward strand.
ACATGATTTTGATTTTCTAGAAAAAGTAACTTCTTGCATATGTGATGTAGAGTTTGGAACGGTGAAGAAGTATTACGGCAAATACTCAGATTTTGTAAGACAAAAGGAGCATTTACGAAAAGATTATATTCGCCAATATGATGCACAGCAAAAGAAAATTGAAAAAACGGAAGAGTATATTCGTAGAAACATTGCTGGAGTGAATTCCAAAATAGCACAAGGACGTAGAAAGCAGTTGCAGCGTATGGAAAGAATTGCGCCGCCAAGTTTTACTCATAAACCGTCTATTCATTTTCAGGAACTTCCTATTTCTGTTCAGACAGTTCTTGAAGTAAATAACCTTGAAGTTGGTTACGATTTTGCTCTTTTACCAAAATTGAATTTTTCAGTAATGGGTGGGCAAAAATTTGTTATTACAGGGTTCAATGGAGTAGGGAAATCTACTTTATTAAAAACAATCATGGGTATTATTTCTAGTATTTCTGGAGAATTTCATTTTTCAGAGCAAATAAAGATGGGATATTATGAGCAAGATTTAAATTGGAGTAATGATTCTTTAACGCCGCTTCAAATTATTGCGGAACGATTTCCAAAACTGAATACGAAGGAAATACGTCATCATTTAGCTGCATGTGGTGTGAAGGATACTCATGTTTCACAAGAAATTCGTACGTTGAGTGGTGGTGAACAATCAAAGGTTAAATTATGCGGATTATTATTATCACCTTGTAATTTCTTAATCTTAGATGAACCGACAAATCACCTAGATGCAGAAGCGAAGGAAGCTTTGCAAAAGGCGTTAATACAGTTTAAGGGGAGCGTTATACTCGTATCTCACGAAGCAAGTTTTTATCTTGATTGGGCAGATAGTATTTTTAATATAGAGACAGGATTAGTTAAGGGGGTGTGAAACATATGAGTAAAAATGATTGGAAAAAGAAAATTATTATATTTTTGACCGCTCAAACGATTTCGTTGTTCGGTTCCTCTCTCGTGCAATACGCGATTATATGGTATATCACCTTAACAACATCGTCAGGGTTAATGTTGACCATTTCAACCGTTTGTGGTTTCCTACCACAAATTGCGATATCTTTGTTTGCAGGTGTTTGGATTGATCGTTATGACCGTAAAAAGATGATTATGTTATCGGACGGGGTTATAGCAATTGCTACGTTAGTTTTAGCAGGTTTATTTTTAACAGGATATAAAAGTATTTGGTTACTTTTTATCGTACTACTTATTCGTTCAGCTGGGACAGGGGTACAAACGCCAGCTGTGAATGCGTTAATCCCACAAATCGTTCCGAAAGATCATCTTATGAAAGTAAATGGGATAAATAGCAGTATTACATCTTTAATTATGTTTCTTTCTCCAGCAGCAAGTGCTGCAATTCTTTCTATTGCTAGCATTGAAACGACATTTTTTATTGATGTTATTACGGCTATGATTGGAATTAGTATTATGTTTATTATTCAAGTGGAGAGACATGTGAATGCAGAGAGTAAGCAAAAATCTAATCTACAAGGCATAAAAGAAGGTTTTGCTTATTTAAAAGAAAATGTATGTATTAAAAGGCTACTCGTTTTATTAATCATTGTCATGATTTTAATAAGTCCAGCTGCCTTTTTAACCCCTTTAATGGTAACTCGTTCCTTCGGTGCAGAAATGTGGAGACTTACTGCTAGTGAGATGACTTTTAGTGCGGGGGCAGCAGCTGGTGGCGTATTAATTGCGGCATGGGGTGGTTTCCGTAATCGTATGCATACAACAGCGCTAGCTTGTGCGTTGTATGGACTGCTTATGATTGGACTAGGAATTGCACCCATATTTATTATGTATTTAGTATTTAATTTTTTAATTGGTATAACAATGCCGTGCTTCAATACACCAGTTACTGTGTTATTGCAGGAAAAAGTAGAACCTTCTATGCATGGGCGTATGTTTAGTGTTGTACAAATCGCTAATTCATGCGCGCTTCCTTTAGGAATGATCATATTTGGCCCATTGGCTGATATGTTTAGTGTAGAAATTTTGTTAATTTATGCTGGGATATTCGTGCTATTATGTGCGATTTATGTTGTAGTAAGTAAGAGATTTGAAGTGTAAATATTTATGTTTGAAAAGGTTTGCGAGGCGATTTAAGATGCCTTAACAAACCTTTTTTTCGTTTTGGTCAATAATTATTTATCGTTTTACAATAAATAATTATTGACCATTAATGTTATTTTGAGTAATATGATGTTAACTAATCAAAAGATTATACGAATAGAGGAGAATATAAGATGAAGAAAAAATACTTACTAGCTTCTAGTCCAATATTTTTAGGAGTGTTATGCATCATCATGTTTAATATAATTGGTTCTGAAGTGAAACCAGATGGAACTTTAGTGGAGCCATTTTTCTTAATTCCGTTAGCATATTTATTTACTTTTACTGGAATTGTTTTGGTTTTGTGCGTGGCTCTTTTCTCGGTGCTTCGAAAAAAGACAGTATGATAAAACACTCACTATGAAATAGAAACATACTATATGTAAGAAAAATAATAAGTGAGCTGAATCATGATGAATCATTATTTTTATAGTGGTAGACAAGTGGGAGCAGCTATTACGCTGGCAGGAGCGCAAGGGACTATGCATGCTGTGTATCATCAGGCCATTCAAATGCAGCAGCAACAAGCACAAGTAGCGCAAATGATGCAAAGTCAGTATATGCCGTATGCGCAGCCGCCTATGCAAATTGTACATTACGATGTGCATCCAGCAGGTTTATTTTCCATTCCATATGGCGGGACATACTTCTTATGAAAGAAAGCGACTGATCAGAGTCGCTTTCTTTTTTATATTCCGCCTAGCTTCATTCCAAGGAATGCGAAGAGGAGACCAATTATGTAAGTAGCACTTAAATATAGAAATAGTATGCCAAGGTTTTTACGATTGAAGAGCTGAATGGACTCTAGCTTAAATGTTGAAAATGTAGTGAACGCTCCCATAAATCCAGTACCTAATAATAATTGCCAATTTGTAGTGACTCCGTTACCAATTATATATCCGAGTAAAAATGCTCCTGTTATATTAATGAGAAACGTAGCAATTGGAAATGAAGTTTTATTCCTTTTTTTAAACCAATTGCTAATTGCAAATCGTGTAATAGCACCGAAAAATCCTCCTGTTGCTACTAATAAAGCTTCTATCATAAGTGATCACCTTCCGTAAGATGTTTCTTAATTAAGAAATCACCTAGTGTAAAGCCAAGTCCAGACATAATGAGGCCACCAAGTATGCTGCATGATACATATAAGAAGGCTATGCTCCACTCAGAATGATTGATCAATTGAATAGTCTCTACACTAAATGTTGAAAACGTCGTAAAGGAACCAATGAATCCAGTCCCAATGCCTGTGATAATCTCTGACGGCAAGATGTTTCGCCGAGCTATATAGGTAGTTAGCCACGCTAATAAGAAGCAGCCGGCTAAGTTAATAAGTAATGTAGCTAATGGAAATGAATGATGCCAAAATGTATGAATAGTAAGTCCTAAATAATAACGAGAGAGGGCTCCTAATATACCGGCAATGCCAACGATAATATAAATCAATTTTCTCACCTCTTTAAATAGCTTGCTCAAAAAAATAGACTCCTACCAGTAGTTATACTGGTAGGAGTCATTAGCTAAGCAGCGTTTATGGCGAACTCCATCGCCTATAATTATTACATATAGTGTACTAAACATTGCGTTGGATTTCCAGTGAAGGAGTTGGGGCATTTTGTACTTTTGATGATTTAAGAGCAAGAATTATTACTTATAAACTAAATATAGTGATATAGGGTTTTCAATGTGATAAAATATTTCGTATGTCTGTCATTCAGTTTTAGTTAACTGAAAATAAAGATAATTAAGTTGGGTGTTTTAGAAAAGGGGCGTTTATTTGAAGAAATTATTAAAAATAGTACTTATATGTATTTTAGTAGGGGTGGGAGTTGTCGGTGGTTTTTTAGGGTATATGACACTTACTAAAGAACAGCCTGCTGATGTTGTAAGTTTGAAGGTGGAAAATAATAAAGAGCGCGTATTAGCGACAGGAAATGAATTTAAAGTTACAACATTTAATATTGGATATGGTGGATTAGATAAGGACCAAGACTTCTTTATGGACGGAGGAAAGGGTTCTGGTTCTAGTAGTAAAGAACAGACTGAAGTGAACTTAAAGAATATGCTTTCGTTTTTACAAAATGAGAATAGTGATTTTGCGTTATTACAAGAAGTTGATATAAAATCACTGCGATCTTTTGATGTGAATGGGCATGAATTTTTGAAAAATGGATTACCTGATTATGCTTCGTCGTTCGGAAAGAACTATGACACAAAATGGGTCCCTGTACCAATTACAAGTCCAATGGGATATGCGGAGGCCGGGTTAAGTACGTTTTCTAAATATACGGTTCAAACAGCGAAGAGATTCCAGCTTCCTGGAATGGAACCTTGGCCAAAGCGTTTATTCGATTTAGATCGAGCGATTGTTGAATATACAATCCCTGTTAATAATGGAAAGTATGTTAGACTTGTAAACTTACATTTGTCTGCGTATGACGAAGGCGGGAAAATTAGAAAACAGCAAGTAGAGTATTTAAAAGAATATATGAACAAGCATTATAAAAATGGTGATTACGTAATAATGGGCGGAGATTGGAATCAATTGCTTTCTGACGTTCAATTAAGTGATCCGAAGTTTGTGAAAGAGCGTCCTGAGTGGTTAGTAGAGTTACCGAAGGACTTTACTGATGGAGGCTTTAAGTGGGCTGTAGATCCGTCTGTTATGACGGTGAGAGATGATGTGAAGAAGTATGTAGAAGGTGAAAACTTTGTCACGATTATTGATGGCTTTATCGTTTCACCAAATGTGGAAATTGTAAATGTACAAGGGAAAGATTTAAAGTTTGAAAATAGCGATCATAACCCAGTAAGTGCGGTATTTAAGCTGAAGTAATTAAGTGCAGAAGGTGGGGCTTCATATATGGAGTGGTTAAAGAGAACTTGTTTTTCTAACCTTGAGAAAGAATCACAGAAAAATCATTTATTACTGTTTATCACGATTTGTAGTTTCTTCCTTGGAATAATCGCGATTGGGTATTACGGATATATTTTTACGGAGAGAGCAATAGCGTTTTGGGTTTGTGGTATTTCTGTTGTTGTATTTGGGACGTTTTTTACTTTTATAAAAAGTATGGAATCAATGTATAAATACATCATGACATTTATGTTGCTTATGATGTCTTTCATTATGGTACAAGCTTTTAATGAAAGCCCAGCTGTATTTCAAATGGTCTACTTTACACTAGCAGTTTCACTTATTTATTTAAGTGAACGTCTCGTTATCATTCTCGGCGGAGTGGCGGTTGTTATCACATTTATTCTTTGTAGTTATTGGCCGGAGCAATTTTTTGCTTATACAGCGGCATCTGAAGCTGCAAACTTCGCGAGTTTGTTAGCGATCGTAACGATCGCAATGTGGGGCGTAACGAAGATTGGCTCTAATCTGTTAGCTCGTTTAAGTGATGAGAAGCAAGAAGTAATGAGGAAAGCTCAGGAGCTAGAAGAAACGCAAAGACTTATTGAGGAAACTGTGGTGAAACTAGATAGTAATTTCAATCATTTAAGACAAAATATGAATACATCGATGGAGTCGATGAGTGAAATTAATTTCGCTTTTGAAGAGGTGGCAGTTGGCACGCAATCACAATCAGAGATGATGCATCGTTCGGTAGAAGTATTGAATGATATGGAGGGGAATATTGAACAAATCATTTCTCAAGTAAGAAATGCATCGATTCGTGTGGATGAAAGTTTAGAGATTTCAAAGGGTAGTGTACATACTTTACGAGATTTTGAAGCGAATATGAGAAGTTTAAATGATGTTGTTTCACAATCAGGAATTATATTTAGAGATTTAATGATGCAATCGAAGCAAATTAATGAAATTGTAGATGTAATAACGAATATTTCCAGTCAGACGAGTTTGCTAGCTTTAAATGCAAATATTGAAGCGGCAAGAGCAGGCGAGCATGGAAAAGGATTTGCTATTGTAGCGAATGAAGTATTAAAGCTTGCCGAAGAATCGAATCATTCTGCGGGGAGAATTCAAGGGATTTTGAAGGAGTTTAGTAATCAAGCGAGTAAGGTAGAAGTGCAAGTAGAAAAATCAGAAAGAGTACAAGAAGAATGTAACGAAATGCTAGCAAGCGTTTTAACAAACGTAACGGATTTAGGGAAGTTTATTGATACAATTAATGATGTAATGAGAGAGATTGTTGATCATCAAGAAAATTTCCAAGTTAAAACGACGAATATCGTAAAGGATGTTACACATGCTTCTAACGTAATCCAGCAAACTTCTGCGGCTACGGAAGAAGTGTTAGCGAGTGTGGAAGAAGAAAAACATCGAAATGATACATCAGTGAAGACGTTACATACTGTTAGCGAGCAAGTGAAGTTGCTAGAAGATATTTTAGAAAAGTAATATCGGTTGAAAAGGGCACATCATGTGTGCTCTTTTTCATTTAAACGAATACTTGATAGGAATTTAATTGCTTTTCTGCGCGTTTTCTGCCAAGCTTAAGGAGATAAAGTGAGACTTTAATTAGTGGGGCTATACGCTACTAATTATTAGTTGAACCCCGCAAATAGCGGAATTAAAATACTTCAAAGAAAGAATTATATAGGTGACGCATATGATCGAAGTTAAGACTTCTGAACTTAGTGATGGAGAATTTAATAGAGGTGTATTTGCAACTCGTGATATTAAAAAAGGTGAGTTGATACACGCAGCACCAGTTATCTCTTATCCGAATGAACAGCATGAACACATTGAGAAAACGTTACTTGCTGATTACGCATTTGAGTATGGGATCAATCATACGGCAATCCTTTTAGGATACGGTATGTTATTTAATCATTCATATAAACCAAATGCAACGTATGATATTGTCTTCGAGAACCATACGTTTAACTTCTTCGCTTATAAGGATATAAAAGCGGGAGAAGAAATCTTAATCAATTATAATGGTGAAGTTGATAATGACGAGCTGTTATGGTTTGATAAAGAAAAAGAAGAGAACGAAAAGTAATTTACAATAAGTAATAAAAGGGATGCTTTTACATAGGTAAAAGCATCTTTTTTATTGATGAAAATAAAGTAAAGATTACAAAAAAATACCACTTTATTTTCGTGTGGTATAGTAAGATACTGAAGGATAGTGTTTTGAAAAAGTAATATATTTTACAAATTGTTGTCTTTCTGATGACATGTCAGGTTTAGTAGCCCATTTGGGTTGCTTTATTATGCAATATATATTTTAATATGAGTGGCACCTCTTATAAATTAAGAGGTTTATAGGTGTCTCGAATTGATTTTGGGTACACTGTATCCACCACTTTAGGTTCATTTCATGTACGTGGGGATATTATGGGCCCGTATAACGGGATAAAAAGAATATAGAAATAGAGGAATCGTAAAATGAATATGCAAGAGGTTTATAAATATTTAAGTACGGTATTGCCTGAAGGTCATGTTAAACAAGATGAAATGTTAAAGAATCATACGCATATTAAAGTTGGCGGAAAAGCAGATGTATTTGTTGCGCCTACGAATTATGATGAAATTCAAGAAGTTATCAAATATGCTAACGAATATAATATTCCAGTTACGTTTTTAGGAAATGGATCGAATGTCATCATTAAAGACGGTGGAATTCGCGGAATTACAGTAAGTTTAATTCACATTACAGGTGTGACTGTAACAGGAACGACGATTGTAGCACAGTGTGGTGCAGCAATTATTGACGTATCACGTATTGCATTAGATCATAATTTAACGGGTCTTGAGTTTGCTTGTGGTATTCCAGGTTCAGTTGGCGGAGCATTATATATGAATGCTGGTGCTTACGGGGGGGAAGTATCGTTTGTATTAACAGAAGCTGTTGTAATGACAGGTGATGGAGAGCTACGTACTTTGACGAAAGAAGCATTTGAATTTGGATATCGAAAGAGTGTATTTGCAAACAACCATTACATTATTCTTGAAGCGAGATTTGAACTTGAAGAAGGTGTACGTGAAGAAATTAAAGAAAAAATGGATGATTTAACGTTTAAACGTGAGTCAAAACAACCTCTAGAATATCCTTCATGTGGTAGTGTATTTAAGCGCCCACCGAATAACTTTGCTGGTAAATTGATTCAAGAATCAGGACTACAAGGTAAGCGAATTGGTGGAGTGGAAGTTTCTCTAAAACACGCTGGATTTATGGTGAATGTTGATAACGGAACAGCACAAGATTACATTGATTTAATTCACTTTGTACAAAAGACCGTTGAAGAGAAATTTGGCGTGAAGTTAGAGCGAGAAGTAAGGATTATTGGGGAAGATCTACAGTAATCTTTGAATTAAAAGTGTATAAAAGTATGAATTATTTTGAAATAATATTTGGGTATTGTTGACAATTTGTTTTCAATTCAATATAATGGCTAATAATTTAACAAATAACATACGTTGAAAGAGCCCAGTAGCAGTTTGTCACTGTTAACGAGAGAGCTAGGGGTTGCTGGAACCTAGCACAAACAAACTTGCGAATTACACTCTGGAGTATCTTAGGTAATGCTAAGCGGATTGGCAATCGATATTATTGCTAAGAGTGGTATGAGTAGCTATGCTATTTATACAAACTGGGTGGTAACACGGTGAATCATCGTCCCTATGTCATAGACATAGGGACTTTTTGTTTTCAAAAAATAGAGGGGATGACAAAAGATGAATATTATTGATGAATTAGAATGGCGCGGCGCCATTAATCAACAGACGGACGAAGAAGGTTTACGTAAGCTAGTAGATGAGAAAAAGATTTCACTATACTGCGGAGTGGATCCGACTGGTGATAGTATGCATATCGGACATTTGATTCCGTTTATGATGATGAAGAGATTCCAGTTAGCTGGCCATCATCCTGTTATTTTAATTGGCGGGGCAACAGGAACAATTGGTGATCCGAGTGGACGACAATCAGAGCGTCAACTTCAAACGTTAGAAGTGGTTCAGCATAATGTAGATGCGTTAACAGCGCAAATGAAAAAGCTATTTGATTTTGGCGGAAATAGCGAAGTGAAGATGGTAAATAACTACGACTGGACACATGAAATAAACATTATTGAGTTTTTACGTGATTACGGGAAAAACTTTAGCATTAATAGCATGTTAGCGAAGGACATTGTAGCAAGTCGTTTAGATACAGGGATTTCTTTCACGGAATTTACGTACCAAATTTTGCAAGCGATGGATTTCCATCATTTATACACGAAAGAAGATGTACAACTGCAAATTGGTGGTAGTGACCAATGGGGAAATATTACGAGTGGATTAGATTTAATTCGTAAGTTAGAAGGGCACGAAGCGAAAGTGTTCGGATTAACGATTCCGTTATTATTAAAATCAGATGGTACGAAGTTCGGTAAATCAGCAGGTGGTGCGGTTTGGCTTGATTCTGAAAAAACAACACCGTTTGAATTTTACCAGTTCTGGGTGAATACAGATGACCGTGATGTCGTTAAATACTTGAAATACTTTACGTTCTTAACGAAGGAGCGCATTGATGAATTGGCAGCGAAGGTAGAAACAGAGCCTCATAAGCGTGAAGCACAAAAAGTATTAGCAGAAGAAATGACGAAATTCGTTCATGGAGAAGAAGCATTATTGCAAGCGGTGAAAATTACAGCAGCGTTGTTTAGCGGAGATATTAAATCGTTAACAGCCGATGAAATTGAACAAGGCTTTAAAGAGATGCCAACATTCGAGTCTTCAAAAGAAACGAAAAACATCGTAGAATGGCTAGTTGATTTAGGAATTGAACCATCTAGACGACAAGCACGCGAAGACATTAATAATGGTGCGATTTCTATGAATGGTGAAAAAGTAACAGATGTGGGTACGGATGTAACTGTAGAAAATTCATTTGATGGACGATTTATTATTATCCGTAAAGGGAAGAAGAACTACAGCCTTGTGAAGTTAGGAGAATAGTTTGTGTGAAAGGATGGGAGTAGGAACAATACTTCCATCCTTTCGTATACATAATTTAGATGTAAAATAATCAGTAAATTTAGATAATTAAAAGGGTTATATTATTCTTCTGCCGAATAAATAAGTTAGAGAAAATTACGGATAAAGTGAAACTTTAATCAGTGGGAGGGGTTGATCCCCACTGATTATTAGTTGAACCAATCGGACTTTTACTGCCCGATAATGCGGGATAAAAATAGCCCGAACCATGCTGGGCATGATTCGGGCTTATATTCAGATTAGTAAGCTAAGCTGAATAGACCTTTAATGTGTGATAAGTAACGAACGTTACTTGCTTCTTTCATTAATGATGCTGGTAAACCTTTAAGTGGAGTATTGCTTGCTCCGATTGTAGCAACCGCATCTTTACGTCCTAGACTAGCAAGTGTTCCAGAGTTTACAGGTGCGAACTCTTCGAATGCTTTGCCTTCTAGTGCTGCGTATAAGTTGTATCCAATTAACTCACCCATTTGCCAAGCGATTTGTGCAGTTGGTGGGTATGGACGACCATCTGGAGAGAAGACAACAGCGCTGTCTCCAGCAACGAATACGTCTTTGTGAGAAGTAGATTGTAGGTATGCATCAACTGTTGCACGACCACGGTTTACTTCAAGACCTGATTCACCGATTAATGGGTTACCTTGTACGCCACCTGTCCAAACGAATGTGTTAGCAACAAGTTTTTGACCGTCTTTTAAGTCAATTTCATTGCCAGCAACGTTTGTTACAGGAAGACCTGTTAAGAATGTAACACCGCGTGCTTCTAGGCTAGTAGTTGCACGTTCGATTAAGTGGTCTGGTAATACTGGAAGGATTTTTGGACCTGCTTCAACAAGAAGAAGTTTAACTTCTTTTGGATTTACGCCGTGGCTTTTTGCAAGTTTAGGCATAATGTCAGCAAGCTCACCAACTAGCTCAACGCCAGTTAATCCGCCACCACCGATTACGATTGTAGCATCAGCTTCGTTTTTCGTTTTCGCGTATTCACGAATACGGTCTTCAACGTGTTTGTAGATTTTGTTTGCATCAGCAGCAGATTTTAATACCATGCTGTTTTCTTCTAGTCCTGGAATACCGAAGTAAGCAGTTTTACTTCCTAAAGCAACTACAAGTGCATCGTAAGATAAAGTAGTGCCACCAGCTAGTTTGATTTCTTTGCTATCAACTGAGAATGACTCAACTGTTGCAATTTTAAGATCGATGTCTTTACCTTTGAAAAGCTTTGTAAGTGGCATTGCAATTGCTTGCTCAGCAACGTTACCAGCTGCAAGGCGGTGTAGTTCAGTGATAATTTGGTGTGTTGGGTATTGATTAATCACTGTAACTTGTGCTTCTGATTTGCTGTAATATTTACGTACGTTTAAAGCGGCAAGAAGACCGCCATAACCAGCGCCTAAGATGACAATTTGTTTTGACATAGTATGATATCCCCCGTCTTTACTAATTGTTGTTATAAGTTAACTTATTTATTGTTACGTTCTGCACTAATTTGAAGATATGCGTTCACAAAGCGGAACATTTTTTGTGCTTGTGGGTCTTTTAATAATTTTAATAGACCGAACAGGCCGATAACTTCGTTGCTTTCGTCAGCACGATCTTTCGCTTCGATTGCAGTAGCAGCCATGCTTTTCACTGTATCTTTTACAGGTTCTACAAGCTCTGTGATTGCACCAACAGTGTCGCTTTTTAATACTTCATCAGTAGCAACAGTTTGAGCGAAGTCATAAGACTTAGTTAAAATGTTAACAAGCTCAGTTAATTTTGGAAGCTGTTCTACTAGTGTAGTTAATGATTCTTGTACCTCAGGTTTTAACAACTGATCAAGTACATCAAGTTGTCCTTGGCTAGCAGAAATTTGTACAGTTTCTTGTTCTGGCTTTGTTTGAGTCATAGTTTCTGGCATCTCCAATTCTCCTTTACGATAGCAATACTCTTATTTTTGATAGGTAAGATAGTAAACGCTTGCGAAACTTTATACAAAGTTTCACAAAGCACAATAAAATGCCTTTAAATTTATGCCAGCAAGTAAGCTGAAATCATAAATCCAAAACCATAATGTCTTACCTATTATTTATGAACTGTCCGATACATGGCTTGTCCGCATAATGGAAAGCTCCGTTACCGGAAAGTGTATATAATATATATCCTATATTATATACTATATACACCTATGTTAACATAAAAATGATTCCTAATTATTCGATATTAAGCGTATAACGTAGTACTGACAAGGCGTGAAAGCGCATAAATTATTTTGATAAGGTTAGAAATGTACGTATATATAAAGAAAAAAGGAAAAAATGGACAAATTTATGTTCATTTTTTCCTTTTTTATTGTTCACCCTCTGTAATTAGCATCGATGTATTACCGCTTTTTTCAAGATGGCATTCGCCCCAAGTACAAAGAGAATCAAGAATGGATTCTAAAGACCAACCGTAGTCTGTAAGAGAATATTCTACTTTCGGTGGTACTTGATTGTATACCTTTCTTTGAATAACTCCATCTTCTTCTAGTTCGCGTAATTGCTGTGTTAACATTTTTTGTGTAATACCAGGCATGAGACGTTTTAATTCACTCGTTCTCTTTGTCCCTTTCGTTAAGTGGCAAAGAATAACGACTTTCCATTTTCCGCCGATAACCTCTAAAGTTGCTTCAACGGGAATATTATATTTCTTCATATAAAAATCTCCTTTGATGAATGTAGATGTCAGTTTTCCAACAAAAGAAGCTAAATAATTTAAATGTTACTAAAAAGTACCTATAGCACTTTAAAGTACGTACTTTTTATCATGTTGAATATGTTCCATAATAGCATACGTAAGAGGGAAATGAGTAGTACGGTACTAAAAAGTGCCTATGTTACTTTTTGGTACCTATCGTACTTTAAAGTGCGTTCTTCAAAAAAAGAGTGAAGCCATTCATAATAGCATATATCAGCAGTAACATTATCTTTGTAGAAGAAAAAAGGCCTTTTTTCATACTATTATGATTGGATTTCTCGCATTAAGGAGGAGTTCAATTGAATTCATATACAATATCTTCTTCGGCAGTACAGAAGAATCGGAGAAGTATGTTTGCTTTATTGGCACTAGCAATTAGTGCGTTTGGAATTGGTACAACCGAATTTATTAGTGTCGGTTTATTACCATCTATTTCAGAGGATTTACATGTTTCCGTTACAACAGCGGGCTTAACCGTTTCTTTATATGCGTTAGGAGTAGCGTTTGGTGCCCCAGTATTAACGTCATTAACAGCTAGTATGTCGCGAAAGACGTTATTAATGTGGATTATGATTATTTTCATTATTGGTAATGGAATTGCGGCAGTGGCAACAAGTTTTACCGTGTTACTTATCGCGAGGGTTGTATCTGCTTTTGCACACGGCGTTTTTATGTCGATAGGATCCACAATTGCGGCTGCGCTTGTACCAGAGAATAAACGTGCGAGTGCAATTGCATTTATGTTTACTGGATTAACTGTTGCGACCATTACAGGCGTACCAATTGGAACATTTATAGGTCAACAATTTGGCTGGAGAGCATCGTTTATGGTAATTGTGGTAATTGGAATCGTTGCCTTAATCGCCAATAGTATGCTGATTCCGTCTAACTTGAAAAAAGGTACGTCCGTATCATTTCGTGATCAATTCAAACTGATTACGAACGGAAGGTTATTACTTGTTTTCATCATTACTGCATTAGGATACGGTGGGACATTTGTAACGTTTACGTATTTATCTCCGTTACTACAAGAAGTAACAGGGTTTAAAGCAAGTACTGTTACAATCATTTTGTTAGTGTACGGAATCGCAATTGCGATTGGGAATATGGTCGGCGGAAAATTATCAAATCATAATCCGATTCGAGCGTTATTTTACATGTTCTTTATTCAAGCAATTGTATTATTTGTTTTAACATTTACAGCACCATTTAAAGTTGCTGGGTTAATCACAATTATTTTCATGGGACTATTCGCATTTATGAATGTTCCAGGGCTGCAAGTATATGTCGTTATTTTGGCTGAGCGCTTTGTGCCTAGCGCTGTCGATGTTGCATCAGCAATGAATATTGCAGCATTCAACGCAGGAATCGCTCTTGGTGCTTATTTAGGCGGTGTTGTAACGAACTCGTTAGGGTTAATTCATACGGCGTGGGTAGGCGGCGTTATGGTAGTAGGTGCTGTTATTTTAACAGCATGGAGTATGGCATTAGAAAAAAGAGATCAAGCAAAATAAAGGAGAGAAAATATAATGAAAAATTTACAAAGTACAATAACATTGCATAACGGTGTAGAAATGCCTTGGTTCGGTTTAGGTGTATTTAAAGTAGAAGATGGACCAGAACTGGTAGAGGCTGTAAAGTCGGCGATCAAAGCAGGATATCGCAGTATTGATACAGCTGCGATTTATGGAAACGAAAAAGCGGTTGGAGAAGGAATCCGCGCTGGTATAAAAGAAGCGGGCATTTCTCGAGAAGATTTATTCATCACTTCAAAAGTGTGGAATGCAGATCAAGGATATGAAACGACACTTGCTGCATATGAAGAGAGCTTAAAAAAATTAGAGCTAGATTATTTAGATTTATATCTTGTTCATTGGCCTGTAGAAGGGAAATACAAAGATACGTGGAGAGCGTTAGAAACACTTTATAAAGAAGAACGAGTACGTGCAATTGGCGTAAGTAACTTCCAAATTCATCACTTACAAGATGTAATGAAAGATGCGGAAATTAAGCCAATGATTAACCAGGTAGAATACCACCCTCGTTTAACGCAAAAAGAATTACAAGCTTTCTGTAAAGAACAAGGTATTCAAATGGAAGCATGGTCACCACTTATGCAAGGTCAATTATTGGATAACGAAACATTACAAGAAATTGCTGAGAAACATGGTAAAACAACAGCACAAGTTATTTTACGTTGGGATCTTCAAAATGGAGTAATCACAATTCCAAAATCAACGAAAGAACACCGCATTATTGCAAACGCTGATGTATTTAATTTTGAATTAACGAAAGAAGATATGGAAAAGATCGATGCGTTAAATCAAAATCACCGCGTTGGTCCAGATCCTGATAACTTTGATTTCTAAGATTCAAGTAAGAAAGAAAAAAGGGTGCTTTTATGCACTCTTTTTTTGTGTATAAAAATATTTTCTAAATAAATACTACTTAGTATTAAGTTTGTTATAAGGGGCTGTAAACATGAATATAAAGCAATCGTTCAAACTTTTAGCTATGCTTTTAAGTGTTTTATTTGTGTTATTCCCACTTCAAAAAGCATTTGCAGAAGTTATGGATCATACAAAGTATCAAATGGATTGGAGTTATAGTAAGTCAAAGAAGAAGCCAATTCGAACAGAACTTATTAAAACGGCAGATGGCAAAATTGCTTTTTGCTTAAATGTAGATTTGAAATCTCCGAGCGGTCAAGATTTACCGGAAATGGGGAAAGTGGATATTAATGTGTACCGCGTACTATTGAATGGATATCCACAAAAGAGTCCACAAGAATTAGGTGTTTCTGATTGGAGAGAAGCGCATTACGCAACGCAGCTTGCAGTATGGAATGCGTTAAAACAAATCGATATTAATGATTTAGATTTCCGTAATAAAAATGTAGAAAAGGTAACGAAAGATATCGTTGCAAAAGCAAACGCT
Organism: Bacillus sp. 5w2; assembly: GCF_054353775.1. Classification (NCBI taxonomy): domain Bacteria; kingdom Bacillati; phylum Bacillota; class Bacilli; order Caryophanales; family Bacillaceae; genus Bacillus; species Bacillus sp. 5w2. The sequence goes on from NZ_JBTIWT010000026.1 coordinate 29,583, forward strand.
AGTGAAGAGTTACAAGAAATTACGATGAGTGTAACGCCTACAGAAGAACAAGAAGCGGTATTAAAAGATGAGTTTTTTGAAACAGGTTTATACACAGTACAAACTAACGCGAAAAGTGGAACGTATAAAGTACAGGCAACAGGTGCACCGCAGGGCGCGAAGTTCGTAAATGAAAAAGGTGAGGCGAAAACAGAATTTAATGTGGGAGAGAAATTCCGCATTTTAATTCCGAAACAAACACCGGCTGGTGGATTTAGTTTCAAAGTAATAGGGAATTTAACGAAGTTACAAGGGATTGCACATAAGGGCACACCGACAATTCAAAATGCAGTAGTATTACTTGAGCGTAGTGAAGAAAAAACAAGTCCAGAGTTAGCGGTAAGTTGGAAAAAAGCAAATGGTCATGATAATAAACCAAATAAACCCTATACACCAAATGAACCACATAAACCGAATCAATATAACAGATGATGAAAAAAGCGTTGGCATTTGCCAATGCTTTTTTATTGGTTTAAATTTTGCCACGAAAAATTTCTATAGCACCTTTTCTTTAGAAGTACGAAAAGGGTTAGAATTCGTTTGTTTTGGCTTCATTACACCACCGTAAGGTATAATGAAAATGAGAAATTAGAAAGAGAGAAGGAATTATGACTCTTCATATTTGTAAAGTAACGGATGAAAATTGAAATGAAATTGCCAATTTAGAAGTAACGGGAGAACAGCTTGCATGTATTGAAAGTACGGTTTCAGAGTGTTTAGTCGATGCTGATACAAGATATAAAGGTGAGGCTGCTTCAGTAGGTTTTTATGACGGTGATATGCCAATCGGATACACGATGTATGGTTGGTTTGAAGAAAAAGAGAAGGCTGTATATTTAAATCAATTTATGATTGATAGTAATTGCCAAGGTAAAGGGTATGCGAAAACATTATTGCGTTTGCTAATAGATTATTTACAAAAAGAATATGGTAGAAAAGTTATATATTTAAGCATACATCCAGAGAATAAACTTGCCCAAAAATTAAATGAATCCATCCATCGGGTTTCATTTAACTGGTGAAATTGAAGGTGAATGGATAAATGGAAAAGGATTTATAATGAAACGTATACTGAACTAATAAAAAAACCTGTTAAAAAAGAGTAGTATCTTTTTTGACAGGTTTTTATTTTAAAATAATATTAAATTCCATTAATCGTAACGTTAAGATTAATGGATTGAATTCACTAAATTGTAACATTATTCTGATTGGGAGTGCTATCAAACAAAGTGTAAAGCGTGTACAATTCAGTTGGAAAAACTGCCTATAGATGGTCATATATGAAGAAAATGTAAGATTCTATTACTATTTTTAGATGTATAGATGACAATACTAAATGATATCTTTTACTATTCTCTTTTTATGTACGAAGAGAACTCATCACAAATAGAGAGAAGTGAGGAGGGCATATTACATGAAAATTTTACAATGTAAGAAAGCGAATATATTTAGAGAAATGCGGTAGTAATTGATATAGGCGTGCGAGGTGTTAGTCTATTTGTTAAATGTTTTTATAAAAATAATAGGATTTTTCATTAAATGAATGTATAGGATGGTTGGTTTAAAAACAGGACAGGGGACACAGATTATGTCGAAGAAAAAGACGAGTAGGGTATTAGTAGCTTGTGTTTGTTTAGCTACGTTATTAACGCCATATGGACTTGAATTACCTAAGGTGTATGCAGAGATGACGATTGAAGATAAGGAGAAACAGCAAGAAGAGCGAGTGTATCAATTACTGCCAAAAGGTGATGTAGAAGGGATGCGTGAGTTGCATCAGCGTCGAATGAGTTTTTCTCCTTATGAACCAACGGGCATTTATGTAAAGCCAGGTGAAGAAGTAGTTATTCAAGTAGAAGGGAATCAACAGATTAGAGCCTATATTGGCACATATTCTTATGAAAAAGAAGAACCTAAACAATTCAATTTAAATCCTGGTGAGAATAAAATTTCTTCTTCAAATGGGGGACTATTATACTTTTATAATTATCACAACACAGGAGAAGTAGTCGCTAAAGTGAAAAAAGGTGGTACACCAAATCCTTTATTTATTTTAGGAAAGCATACGACAAAAGATTGGAAGCGTATGTTGGCAGAGAATCCTGATCCATATGCAATAGAAATGAAGGGAGAAAATAGTTTATTAACTGTGCATCCTGAAACTGTGGCGGAACATTTGAAGCAAGAAGATCCAGCTGCGTTATTAAAGAAACACGATGAAATAATTAATATAGAACATAAGATATCAGGTTTATCAAAAGATGGTGCGGGTGTTGCGAATCAAGGTAAACATTCCATTCATTTTGTTGAAGACTGGTATACGGACAATTATATGTATGCGACTTATTATCGAACAGCTTATAGTAAAGGGAATTTAGAGTCAGTACTAAATCTAGAAGAGTTAACTAATGATGGATGGGGGCCTTGGCATGAAGTGGGACATCAACATCAACAGGACACTTGGTTATGGGATGGACTTGGAGAAGTAACCGTTAATATTTATTCTTTGGCAGTTCAAACTACATTCGGGCATAAAACAAGGTTAGAGCAAGAGGGGCGCTATGAAGCTGCATTTGCTTATTTAGGTAAACCGGATGCACAAGAAAAGATGGATGTATTTGAGAAATTAGTTATGTTTTGGCAGTTGCATTTAGCTTATGGGGATCAATTCTATCCGAATTTACATCAAATGTATCGTTTGTTACATGATACAGAACTGCCTAAATCTGATGAAGAGAAAAAGCAGATGTTTATTTATATGACGTCAAAAGTCGCAGGACAAAATTTAATTCCTTTCTTTGATAAATGGGGATTAATTGCAAATGATGCTACGAGAGAAAAGATTGAAAAATTAAATTTACCAAAATTAGAAAAAGAAATATGGTTATCGACAGATAGTAATCCAATTCGAGAAAAACAGACTGAGCCATATGAAGTTCCATATGGTGAGCCGAATGATACAAAAATACAAAATGTAGCAGTTGGTACTACATATGATGAGAAAAAAGCAAACGAACTTGTACAAAATTTAGGAGAAAGTGTAAAAGTAACAGGTGTAATTATACAAGATAAACCTGGGATTGGAGAAAAAACTGTAAAAGTAGAAATTATAGATAAAAAAGGGAATAAAAATTTAATTCCAGTTGTAGTGAATGTTGGTTATGGTGATGGTGTAATTTTCCAAGGTGATGGCGATACGATACGTTCTATCGTAACGGCGAATCATAATACGAAAAAGCTACAGGCAACATCAACGGACTCTAAAGTTCATTATCGTTTTGAAAAGGAAAAATATATGGGTCTTGCGATTTATGATAAAAATGGAAACGAGAAAAAACGTGTAATAGCAGAAGGGCAAGAGACTTCAAAGAATTTTGCAAATCAATTAAATGGTTTAGATTTTGTATATGGTGATGTTGTGGAAGTATATCATGCAGAATCAGATCGATTAAAGTGGTATCAAAAGAATGAGTTTGTAAGTAGCGGTAAAGGGAAACAAGAGTTGTACTTTGAAATAACGGAAAAAGGTTTTGAAAAACTGGAAAGCTTACAAGAAGTAACGGCAGTACCACAAAAAGTAGTAATCGGAATAGACGCTGAAAAATTAGAAGCGAAAGACTTTGTTCAGGTGAAAGATGGAGAAGTAATCGGATTTGTAGAAAAACCGAATACAACAAAAATTGGTGAACAAAAAGTAAAAGTAGAAACGAAAGATCGTTTTGGAAATAAGAAAGTGACGGAAGTACCAGTAGAAGTAACATATGGAGATAGCATTGTATACCAAGGGCTTAGTAATGTTGTTCGTTCTATTGTAACGTTAAATCATGAGGATAAGAAACTACATGTAACGTCTACAGATGAACAAATTCATAGCTACTTTAAAAATGAATTATATATGGGAATTACGTTATACGATCAAAATGGAACTGAGAAAAAGCATGTAACAGCAGAAGGGCAAGAGACTTCAAAGAATTTTGCTGAGCAAGTAAATGGCACTCCATTTGAGTATGGAGATGTTATTGAAGTGTATCATGCAGAACCGAGTCGTTTAAAATGGTATAAAAAGAGTAAATTAGAAGAGCAATTAGCTTCAACAAAAGTTTCATTTAAAGTTACTCAAAGTGGATTAGAACAAGTAAAGGGAATATAATAAAAGAAAAACGCGCATAGATATTGTATCTATGCGCGTTTTTCTTTTTTTTTTTTATTCAGCTTCAGAAACAACTGTGAAGCGTTCGTTTACGTGTTTTGGATTTTCGATTTCATCAAGTGCTGCTACTGCGAAGTCTTCATAACTTACGTAGCTATCACCTTTTGAGTTCACAAGAAGATTGTCTTTACCAGCTGTATAAGAACCAGTACGTTTTCCTAGTGCGAATAGTGCAGAAGGGCTGATAAATGTCCAAGTAATATCGTTTGTTTGTTGCAGAATTTCTAAGTTTTTCCCTTGGTTTTGAGCAGTTGCAAGGTATTCGTTAGGGAAACCAGGTGTATCAAATACACGTGTTGTTTTCTCTTCGTCTACAAATAAGCTGCCAGCGCCGCCAACTACAAGTAATTTTGTGTTAGGTGCACCTTTCATAGCTTCAATTAGTACATTTCCTGCATCTACATGAAGATGTTCTTCTCCTGCTGGAGCGCCGAATGCATTTACAACTACATCGAATGCTTGTAGGTCGTTAGATGTAAGAGAGAATACATCTTTCTCTAAAACTTTTACGTTTTCTTCTGTAATTTTTGCAGCATTTCTTACGATTGCAGTTACTTCATGTCCACGATCTAATGCTTCTTTTAAAATACGACTTCCTGCTTTACCAGTTGCTCCGATGATTCCGATTTTCATAATAAATCCCTCCAAAGTGTTTTGTTAAAGTGTATATCTGAAAGTAAATGAATGTATTGTAATTATGTTTGTTACAACCTGTTGTAATCATTATAGTTACAGGTTGGTATTTTTGTCAATGGGGTAGTTTGTAGATTTATTTTTTGTTTTAGTATGCACAGCTACTGAAAGTAAAATCATAAAAGAATATTGTATTGGTGATGGGGACCTAATATTTGGAAGTTATGAGATGTCGAAAAATGTTGATTTTTGAATATTTTTTGAATATAATTCGATTTATGGAGAAAAGGAGGGGTTAATTGTATGAATATTTTGGAACAATTTGTTTCATCAACGAATACAATTCTTTGGTCATATATTCTTATTGCAATGTTAATTGGTTTAGGTCTTTATTTTTCTATTAAATTGAAATTCGTACAAATTACTCATTTAGGGGAAATGGTTCGACTAATGAGTGATGGATTAACTGGAAAGACGCGTAAAAAAGGTAGTGTATCTTCTTTCCAAGCGTTCTGTATGAGTTCAGCAGCTCGTATTGGAATCGGGAACTTAGCCGGTGTAGCGTTAGCTATTTCTATGGGAGGACCTGGAGCTGTATTTTGGATGTGGGTGATTGCGATTATCGGGGCGTCTTCAAGTTTCGTAGAAAGTACGCTTGCGCAAATTTATAAGATAAAAGATGGCAGTGGCTTCCGTGGTGGTCCTGCTTATTATATGGAAAAAGGTTTAAATAAACGTTGGATGGGAATTTGGTTCTCTATCCTTATTACAATTAGTTACGGTTTAATTTTCAACTCCGTACAAGCGAATACAGTAACATTAGCATTTAAAAATGCATTTGGTATTGAGCGTTACATTGTTGGGATTGCATTAGCTGCATTAGTTGCGGTTATTATTTTTGGTGGTGTAAAAAGTATCGCACGTATGTCGGAAATGATTGTTCCGCCAATGGCGCTTATTTATATTGCAGTAGCTATTTTTGTTGTTATTAAAAACTTCTATTTAATACCAGATGTGTTTACGGAGATCTTTAAAGGTGCATTCGGTTTAGATTCAGCTGTAGGTGGCGGTATCGGTGCTGCAATGAAATATGGTATTCAGCGCGGATTATTTGCGAACGAAGCAGGTATGGGTAGTGCGCCAAATGCGGCAGCGACAGCTGATGTAACGCATCCGGCGAAGCAAGGTTTTATTCAAACAATCGGTGTTTTAGTAGATACATTCTTAGTGTGTACATCAACAGCGTTTATCGTACTATGTTCTGGTGCATATAAAGCAACAAATTTAGAAGGTATTGAATTAACACAAAATGCATTAAGTTCACAAATCGGCCCATGGGCAAGTAGCTTCTTAGCGATTATTATTTTCTTATTTGCGTTTAGTTCACTTCTAGGAAACTACTATTATGGTGAAACAAATATTGAATTCATTAAACAAAGTAAAACGTGGTTAACAATTTACCGTATTGCGGTAGTTGCAATGGTATTATTCGGTTCTGTTGCGACACTTCAAGTTGTATGGAATATGGCGGATTTATTTATGGGACTAATGGTAATCACAAACTTAATTGCGATTACACTTCTTGGCCGATTTGCATATGCTGCTTTGGCAGACTATGTAAGGCAAAAGAAACAAGGAAAAGATCCAGTCTTCAGTGCAGATTCTATTCCGGGTTTAACGAATACAGAGTGTTGGGATAAGCCAGTGGTAACGGATAAAGAAAAAGCAGTGTAATGAAAAGGCGAGCATCGAGATAAATTCGATGCTCGTCTTTTTTGTTGTAGTAAATGATGAAGAGGGTGGGAGGTAATTATTAATATAATTTTTTGTTCATTCATTCCTCTCGTTATTTGTAGGAACGTACTGTCTTAAAAGTATGAATGATCGAATGGGATGAGTGATTGAGTATTAGATACATGCACGTACTGGTTATATTTTTACGTAAAAAAAACATGTATGTTAATAAATCTAACGTGTTCATGTCATAAAACCTAACATAAAGTTCTTGATTACTAAAAGTTTTTAGAATATAATTTTCTTATTGTTAGGAAGAGGGGGCAATGCAAATATGGATTTTTTAGCTAAGGTAATTGGGGATGTAAATAATGTCCTTTGGTCATATATCATTATTGCGATGTTAATTGGGTTAGGACTTTACTTTTCGTTTCGTGTGAAATTTGTCCAAATTCGTTACTTCGGTGAAATGATTCGATTGCTTGGGGATGGGGCAAGTTCGAAAACGAGGAAAGCACAAAAAGAGAAGAGCGGTGTATCATCGTTCCAGGCTTTTTGTATGAGTACAGCTTCTCGTGTAGGTACGGGTAACTTAGCTGGTGTAGCTATCGCGATTTCAGCGGGTGGACCAGGAGCAGTATTTTGGATGTGGTTAATTGCGGTAATTGGGGGTGCTTCTGCATTTGTAGAGAGCACATTAGCGCAAATTTATAAAGTAAAAGATGGGAATGCATTCCGCGGTGGCCCAGCGTATTATATGGAAAAGGGTTTAAAGAAACGCTGGCTAGGGGTTGTTTTCTCTGTTCTAATAACAGTTAGTTTCGGATTAATTTTCAACGCCGTGCAGTCAAACACGGTAGCGGCGGCTTTTGATGGAGCGTTTAACACAGATGGTAAGTTTGTAGGTCTGTTTATGGCTGGTTTACTTGCAGTTATTATCTTCGGCGGAGTAAAACGTATTGCACGTGCGGTTGAAATGATCGTACCAGTAATGGCAATTATTTATGTAGCAGTGGCATTATTCGTTGTTGTAACAAACATTACGGCAATTCCATATGTATTTAAAGAAATTTTCTTACATGCTTTCGGAATTAAAGAAGTAGTGGGCGGAGGATTAGGAGCTGCGATTTTACTAGGGGTAAAACGTGGATTATTCTCAAATGAAGCAGGTATGGGTAGTGCGCCGAACGCAGCTGCGACTGCAAACGTAACGCATCCAGTTAAACAAGGTTTCATTCAAACTTTAGGGGTATTTACAGATACATTATTAATTTGTAGTTGTACAGCATTCATCATTTTATTATCTGATGTACCTGGTGCAGCTGATCTAAATGGTATTCAATTAACACAGCAAGCATTAAGTCAACATATCGGACCGTGGGCTTCTATATTTGTAGCGGTGGCAATCTTCTTGTTTGCATTCAGTTCATTAGTAGGTAACTACTACTATGGTGAAACAAATATTGAGTTCTTAAATGGAAGTAAAGTGCTATTAAATGCATACCGCATTGCTGTACTTGGTATGGTTATGTTAGGGTCTGTAGCAACAATTCAAATCGTTTGGGATTTAGCAGATTTATTTATGGGGATTATGGCTGTTATTAACTTAGTGGCGATCGTATTCCTTTCTAAATACGCTTTCGCAGCGTTAGCAGATTATATTAAGCAGAAGAAACAAGGAAAAGATCCGGTCTTCTACGCAAATTCTATTCCAGGTCTGGAAAATACAGAGTGCTGGGAAGAGCAAGTAGCGGATAAAGAAAAAGCGGTATAATGAGGTGAGCATCAAGTGAAACTTGATGCTCATTTTTTTGTTTTATCCAGTTATTTGTAGGTAGTAAAAGACGAACATTCATAGATGTTTTATAATAAAATGTAATTTTTTTAAGAAAAGTGCGGATATGAGTTGTGATTTATGTTAGAATGGAAAATGCCTTTGAAACAAGAGGTTTTATGATCTTTCCTATCCGATTGAAGCTTTTAGAGGAGAAATGGAAAGTTCGGATTATTTCTTATTTTGAGTGGTCAGACGTTCAACGTTAATGAAGAGTTAAATGGAGGATTTTATTAATGAAGTTTGTTATGTTTCTTGTAGGATTACTCGTTGTATTTGTACTCGGTTTTCTTATAAGTGCCGATCGAAAGAAGATTAAGTACAAACCAATCGCAATTATGCTTGTTATTCAGCTAGTATTATCTTATTTCTTATTAAATACGCAAGTTGGTTATATTTTAGTAAAAGGAATTTCAGATGGATTTGGCGCGCTTCTTGGATATGCGGAAGCTGGAATCGTTTTCGTATTTGGCGGTCTTGTTAATAAAGGAGAGGTTTCATTCTTCTTAACAGCGTTATTACCAATCGTATTCTTTGCCGTTTTAATTGGAATTCTGCAACACTTTAAAATTTTACCGATATTTATTCGTGCTATTGGTACGTTGTTAAGTAAAGTAAATGGTCTAGGAAAATTAGAATCATATAACGCAGTAGCGGCTGCCATTGTTGGACAAGCAGAAGTATTTATTACAGTAAAAGACCAATTAAGTAAAATCCCAAAACATCGTTTATATACATTATGTGCATCTTCCATGTCGACAGTATCGATGTCAATCGTAGGTTCTTATATGAAAATGATCGAACCGAAATATGTAGTAACAGCACTTGTATTAAATTTATTTAGTGGTTTCATTATTATTCATATTATTAACCCGTACGATATTACAGAAGAAGAAGATACACTGAAATTAGAAAATAAGAAAAAGCAATCATTCTTTGAAATGCTAAGCGAATATATTATGCTTGGTTTCACGATTGCAATCACAGTAGCAGCAATGTTACTTGGTTTCGTAGCATTAATTACAGCAATCAATAGCTTGTTTGATTCCATGTTCGGTATTACATTCCAAGCTATTTTAGGATATATTTTCTCACCATTAGCATTCGTAATGGGTATCCCGCAAGCAGAGATGGTAACAGCGGGACAAATTATGGCAACAAAATTAGTATCAAACGAGTTTGTTGCGATGCTTGATCTTGGAAAAGTAGCTGGCGATTTATCAGCTCGTACAGTTGGTATTCTGTCTGTATTCCTTGTATCATTTGCGAACTTCTCATCTATCGGAATTATCGCAGGTGCAACGAAAGGTATCGATGAAAACCAATCAAATGTTGTATCATCATTCGGTCTACGCCTTGTGTATGGTGCGACATTAGTAAGTATTCTATCAGCGATTATCGTTGGTGTTATGTTATAAAAAAAAGGTGGCCCTAGCTCATAGTTAGGGCTATTTTTTTTATGGTAAATTTTCATGAAAAAACCAATTAATTAGGAATATATTAACATATAAAAATCTTTTAAAATTTATATTGCATTTCATCTAGATAACGCTTACAATTTGATTTGTAGGTGGTATCAATTTCAGACTTTCAAGTATGGTAGGAGAGAAGAAGCTACCTTTTATAAATTGCAATTTATGTAAACGCTTACTGATTTTAGATAACAGTTGAATAGTATTTAGGGGTTTTAAATTTTTTAACATCAATGGTCAGACGTCATTCGTTATACGTTAAACGTTATACGACCGATAACTCGTGGGAGAAGTGGAGGATTCACATATGAAAATAGTAATGTTTCTAGTCGGTTTACTTGTAGTATTTGTACTAGGTTTCCTTATCAGTTCAGATCGTAAGAAAATTAAATATAAACCAATTGCACTTATGCTTGTCATTCAATTGGTACTTGCGTATTTCTTACTAAATACAAAAGTCGGATTTGTATTAGTAAAAGGGATTGCAGATGGGTTTGGCGCTATTTTAAAATTTGCGGAAGCTGGGGTTAATTTCGTATTTGGTGGTTTAGCAAATGATGGACAAGCACCATTCTTCTTAACAGTATTATTACCGATTATTTTCTTAGCAGTACTAATCGGGATCTTACAACACATTAAAGTTTTACCGATTATCATTCGTGCAGTTGGTTTCCTATTAAGTAAAATTAACGGTTTAGGAAAACTAGAATCGTATAATGCGGTAGCAGCTGCAATTGTTGGTCAAGGGGAAGTATTTATTACAGTAAAAGATCAACTAAGCAAATTACCGAAAAATCGTTTATACACACTTTGTGCATCTTCCATGTCAACAGTATCGATGTCAATCGTCGGTTCTTATATGAAAATGATTGATCCAAAATATGTAGTAACAGCACTTGTACTAAACTTATTCAGTGGATTCATTATCGTTCATATCATTAATCCATATGAAGTAAAAGAAGAAGACGATATTTTAGAATTACAAGAAGATAAGAAACAAACATTCTTTGAAATGTTAGGCGAATATATTATGCTTGGTTTCTCTATCGCTGTAACAGTAGCGGCGATGTTAATCGGTTTCGTAGCATTAATTACAGCAATTAATGGTGTATTCGATTCAATTTTCGGAATCACATTCCAAAGCATTTTAGGATATGTCTTCTCACCATTAGCATTCGTAATGGGTATTCCAACATCAGAGATGCTAACAGCAGGACAAATTATGGCAACGAAATTAGTAACGAACGAGTTTGTTGCGATGCTTGATTTAGGCAAAGTAGCTGGTGAGTTATCAACTCGTACAGTAGGTATCTTATCTATCTTCCTTGTATCATTTGCGAACTTCTCATCTATCGGAATTATCGCAGGTGCAACGAAGAGTATCGATGGCAAACAAGCAAACGTTGTATCATCATTCGGACTAAAACTTGTATACGGTGCAACGCTAGTAAGTATATTATCAGCGATTATCGTTGGGGTTATGCTTTAATAAAACGGTATAGAAGTCGTTTATCTCTCGCCTAGAGGGATGAACGACTTTTTTATTTTGGTATGATAAGTAATACAGAGAGGGGGAATTAGGTTGAAAGAACGGGATAGTTTAAGGGAGTTTGATGAGAGTATAGAGAACATTGACCAATTAACTGGTGAAGATGCTAGAGCATTTTTGAAATTGATACACGGATACTTGAGCATAGTAGAAGAAGGAGATGGGACTTTTACTCATAGTGACTTTGTTGAAAAGGTTTCAGGGCTTTATAAGAAGGATTTGGCGAAGGTTATTAAGCTTAGGGAAGAAATAAAAAAATCACCTTAATACATTCATTAAGGTGATTGAAATATTACTCAGCTGGAGCCGTAAATGTACGTTTCTCCAATTCAGCATCTAGCATAAATAGTGCATTTGAATCGCTTGTAATACGTTTTAATTTTTGGATGATGCTATCGAATGAAGCTTCTTCTTCTACTTGCTCATCAACGAACCATTTTAAGAAGGTGATTGTTGCGTGTTCACGCTCATCCCAAGCAATATCAGATAAGTGATAAATACGTTTCGTTACTTCACGCTCGTGTTCAAGTGCGACTTCAAAAGCATTCAATACAGATTCGTATTCGTTATTCGGATTATCAAATCCAGTAATAATAGCGCGCTCACCGCGGTCATTAATGTAGTTGTAAAGCTTCATTGCGTGGAAACGCTCTTCTTCAGCTTGTACAAGGAAAAAGTTAGCAAATCCATCATAGCTTTCGGCTGTACAGTAAGCAGCCATTGCCATATAAGCGTGGGCAGAGTAAAACTCGAAGTTCATTTGATCGTTTAGTGCGTCGTGCAATTTTTTAGATAACATAAAATCCCCCTTAGTATTGTGACAAGAATATTATATCATAATTGATAATATTCTCATTTAGATGTTTCAAACCTTTTCGAAAGCTTTGTGACGTGTGCTTCCATAATGTCTTGTAAATCTAAATCATATTTTTGTGAAAGAATAATAAGGTTAGACAGTACATCACCAAGTTCTTCTTTTAGTTCTTGTTTTAGCTCTTCTTCTGTTTTCGCGTCTTCATCAGGACGATCACGGCCAATTTCAATGGCGCGAACAACGCGTGAAACTTCCCCAACTTCCTCTGTTAAGAAATTTAAGCGAATAAAGGAATTATACTGTGACCAGCTTCGTTTTTCGTAAAATTCCTCCACCCATCTTTGAAATGCGACGATATCCATTTCTTCCTCATCCCTTCAATATGTTGTACAATACTCATTGTATCATGACAATATATAGTTTTGGGGTGTAGGAATGAGAAAGATTTGTGTGTTTGCAGGTTCCAATTTAGGGGAGAGACCAGAATTTAAAGAGCAGGCGATAGAGCTAGGGAAAATGTTTGTTAAGAACGATTATGAGCTTGTATATGGCGGTTCTTGCGTTGGATTAATGGGAGAAGTGGCGAATGAAGTTCTTCGTTTGGGCGGGCGTGTAACAGGTGTTATGCCACGTGGTCTATTTCGAGGAGAAATCGTACATACAGGATTAACAGAATTAATTGAAGTAGAAACGATGCATGAGCGTAAAGCAAAAATGGCAGAGCTTGCGGATGCTTTTATTGCACTGCCAGGCGGATACGGAACGTTTGAAGAACTATTTGAAGTTGTATGTTGGTCACAAATTGGTATACATAATAAGCCGGTTGGTTTATTAAACATTAAAGATTTTTATGGACCAATTCTGCAAATGGTTGAACGTGCAGCAGAAGAAGGGTTTATGAATCCATCAAATAAAGAGTTGATCGTTTCAGCTGAGACAGCAGATAGGTTAATTCATGAAATACAAAATTATGAACGTCCTGTTTTGGGGACGAAGTGGAAGCAACTATCATAATACAATTGTATAGAGATTTTTGGAAACACATGTCATTTTATCTTGAAAAGGCATGTGTTTTTAATTTGGTTAAATATGTTAATGTTGAGATATGATGTTTTGGGAAAAGGAGAAATAGATGGAGGAGTTTGTGTATTTACGTCCTGTTTTTTAAAGTATATTAGCAGCATCTATTCTTGTTATGCTAATTGTTTCAACGCAGAAGAAAGAGCTAATTAATGAGTTTTCGCTTTGGTTTATTTCGATATTATGTATTGGTGTTTCTGCGATAACACTGTTTATGACTGGGTTTATTGTTGATGAGTATAATCTAGCCGGAGATGTGCAGAGTTTTAACATGTTTATTGCGATTGGCTGTATTAGCGGCTTGAATTTCATTATTTATTATAGACGGCAATAAAAAGAAGGCATTCCGTATTATTTTGGAATGCCTTTATCATTTTGATTACTTTGTTTTTTATACAGGTACCAGCCACCCCAGCCGCCACCAATTGCTACAACAACGAGGAAAGCATAGTCTTTCACCTCGACACGTATATTGAAAATAGTAGCTATAAGTAAGACAATCCCAACTGTTATTAACGCAAAAAATGCTCTAATTAAGTAGTCTTTCAACTGAACCACTCCCGCCATTTAATTAGTAAATGATGAACTTGGAAAAGCTTTTTGGATCTAATTACTAAAAGGTGTTTCCTATATTTTAACATAAAAGAGATTGTAATATATTGATGAAAGTAGAGGAGGTGAGTGCTATTATTGTCGTTATTTGTTGGTAAATCGATATTCTTTGTCGAATCGTTGATATATTGTGAGTTGTGATCGATATAATGAAAAAATCGTTGATATATTGCAAGTTATGATCGATATATTTGAAAAATCGTTGATATAATTTCATGTACCATCATACGGGAACACCCAATAGAAAAAAGCGACTCTGAACGAGCCGCTTCCGCTTTTAAGTATTATCCAGCTCCAGCGGCTAGAATGTTCGGTGGCTTCGCTTTTTCCTGCGAGGCAAAGAGCGCCTCTACGTCAAAAGCTCCATCCCCCTCACATTCTAAACGAGCCGCTTCCGCTTTTAATGATATCCAGCTCCAGCGGCTAGAACAGTCGGTTGTTTCACTCCTTCATTCGAGGCAAAAAGCGCCTCGTAATCAGGAGTTCCAACACCCTCCTGTTCTGAACGAGCCGCTTTCGCTTTTAAGTATTATTGATTCAAGAATGCGCGTAGCATCCAAGCGTGTTTTTCTAGTTCTGTGTAGATGCCTAGTAGTAGGTCAGATGTCATTTCGTCGTCAGAGTCTTGAGCGATTTCCATGCCTTTTTTCAGTTCGACTAGCATCATTTGGTAGTCTTTCATGATTGCTTCGACCATCCCTTCTGCAGTTTCTCCGTAAGCTGCTTCTTGAATAGAAGATATTTCTAGGTATTCTTTCATTGTTGCTACTGGTTTACCGCCAATTGCTAAAATACGTTCTGCAATTTCGTCGATGTGAGTAGCTGATTCTGTGTAAAGTTCTTCGAATTTCTCGTGTAATGTGAAGAATTGGGGTCCTTTTACGTACCAATGGAAGTTGTGTAGTTTTGTGAATAAAACGCTCCAGTCTGCTACTTGTTTGTTTAATACTTCGATTACTTGTTTGTTCATTATGATCAATCTCCTTTTGAGTTGTTATGTTATATCAATTACTAATTTATAATTATTATAATCTAGTAATTCGTATAAATCAACCCTTTTGCTGGAATTAATTTGAACAAATTATGAACTGTTGTATATAAAAATCCCTATTAC
>NZ_JBTIWT010000026.1:44773-80206 GCF_054353775.1 Bacillus sp. 5w2
AACGAGCCGCTTCCGCTTTTAATGATATCCAGCTCCAGCGGCTAGAACAGTCGGTTGTTTCACTCCTTCATTCGAGGCAAAAAGCGCCTCGTAATCAGGAGTTCCAACACCCTCCTGTTCTGAACGAGCCGCTTTCGCTTTTAAGTATTATTGATTCAAGAATGCGCGTAGCATCCAAGCGTGTTTTTCTAGTTCTGTGTAGATGCCTAGTAGTAGGTCAGATGTCATTTCGTCGTCAGAGTCTTGAGCGATTTCCATGCCTTTTTTCAGTTCGACTAGCATCATTTGGTAGTCTTTCATGATTGCTTCGACCATCCCTTCTGCAGTTTCTCCGTAAGCTGCTTCTTGAATAGAAGATATTTCTAGGTATTCTTTCATTGTTGCTACTGGTTTACCGCCAATTGCTAAAATACGTTCTGCAATTTCGTCGATGTGAGTAGCTGATTCTGTGTAAAGTTCTTCGAATTTCTCGTGTAATGTGAAGAATTGGGGTCCTTTTACGTACCAATGGAAGTTGTGTAGTTTTGTGAATAAAACGCTCCAGTCTGCTACTTGTTTGTTTAATACTTCGATTACTTGTTTGTTCATTATGATCAATCTCCTTTTGAGTTGTTATGTTATATCAATTACTAATTTATAATTATTATAATCTAGTAATTCGTATAAATCAACCCTTTTGCTGGAATTAATTTGAACAAATTATGAACTGTTGTATATAAAAATCCCTATTACTGTGAAGTAATAGGGATTCTTATTTATATATAGCTCCAGTGGCTAGAATCTCCGGTCATTTCGCTCTCTCGCTCGAAGCAACAAGCGCTTCAAAATCGAGAGCTCCAATGTCCTGCGATTCTAAACGAGCCACTTTCGCTTTTAATTATTATACCGCTTTTTTATTCTCTTCTACATCCTGTCCATCCCAGCACTCTGTATTCTGTAAGCCAGGGATAGAACTTGCAACGAAAACAGGATCTTTTCCTTGTTTCTTTTGCTTAATATAGTCTACTAATGCTGCGTAAGCGAATTTGCTTAGGAATGAGATGGCAATTAAGTTTGTGAATACCATTAGTCCCATGAATAAATCAGCTAAACTCCAAACTGTTTTAAGGGCAGCGATTGATCCGAAGAATACCATTCCGACAACTGCAATGCGATAAATCATTAACCATGTTTTGCTTTCTTTAATGAATGCGATATTCGTTTCACCATAATAGTAGTTTCCTAGTAAAGAGCTGAAAGCGAATAGGAAAATAATAATCGCTAAGAAAGTGCTTGCCCACGGTCCAATTTGTGAACTTAATGCTTGTTGTGTTAGTTCAATACCTTCTAAATTCGATCCTTTGTAAAGTCCAGAACATAATACGATAAACGCTGTTGATGTACATACTAAGAATGTATCTACGAAAACACCTAATGCTTGAACAAGTCCTTGTTTGACAGGGTGAGATACATCTGATGTTGCTGCTGCGTTAGGAGAGCTACCCATACCTGCTTCTGTCGCGAATAAACCGCGCTGAATTCCGAACTTGATTGCTGCTCCAATACCACCAGCGACGGCTTGGTCTAAACCAAATGCGCTGTTAAATATTTCCGTAAAAATGCTTGGTAACATAGTGAAGTTGTTAATAACAACAAAAATTGCCACACCAATATAAATAATTGCCATTGGAGGAACAATCATTTCTGTAATACGTGAAATGCTCTTGATACCACCGAAAATAATAACTGCAACTAATAAAGCTAATAGAGCTCCTACGATCGTTCGCTCTAGTCCAAATGCATTTTCAAATGCTATTGTTACTGTGTTTGCTTGTACAGAATTGAAAATTAATCCGTACGCAACTGTAATAAGAAGTGAAAACCAAACACCCATCCAGCGTTTATTTAATCCTTTTTCCATGTAATATGCTGGACCACCACGGAATCTGCTTCCATCTTTTACTTTATAAATTTGTGCGAGCGTACATTCTACGAAACTAGTAGCTGCTCCGAGAATAGCGATAAACCACATCCAAAATATTGCGCCAGGTCCACCCATTGAAATGGCTAGTGCTACACCAGCTAAGTTCCCGATACCGATACGTGCTGCTGCACTTAGGCAAAATGCTTGGAATGGAGAGATGCTATCTTTCTTTTTTTCTTTTCGATTAAACCCTTTACTAATTAAACCGACCATCTCACCGAAATGAGTAATTTGGACAAACTTCAATTTAAAAGAGAAATAAAGACCGAAGCCGATTAGCATTGCAATAAGAATATATGACCATAAAATATTATTCGTTACCTCAAGGAATCTGCTAAAGATATCAACCATATAATACACTTCCTTTTTTCCGTAATAAGAAAATTATATGCAAAAAATATACGAGAATCAATTTTTCTAAAAAATTATGTTACTTAAATGCGTTTTGTGTTATGATTATGTTACATCGTAATATTTTTAGAATTATTTACATTTTAAAAAACTAAATGTAAAACGAGAAAGAGGGGATAATTTGAAAGAAGAATCTTTATTGAAAGTAAGCCTTAAGAGTTTGAAAATGAGAAGTAATATATTTTTTATCATTACATCTTTAAGTATCTTTTTGGGAGCCACTTATTATTACAATAAAAGATTTCCAAATCACAGGTATCCTGAATGGTTAGAATTTCTAAAGTTAATTGGATGAACAAAAGACAGAAAAACAGAAAATTCAAATATAAAATGTTGTGGAGGAGCTAAATATGAATATTAGAGAAAGTGAACTTCCGGGTATTGGTTACAAATTTCAAATCGTTACGAAAGGTAACGAAAAGATGGTAATTGTCATTCATGATGACGGGCGTAGAGAAATGTATCATTTTGATTCAGACCATGAAGAAAGTATCTCAAGTATTTCATTACGCGACTCAGAGGCAAGACAAATTGCAGCAATATTAGGTGGAATGGTGTATAAGCCTAGAGCATTAGAAAATGTTGAAATGGTCTTTGAAGGTTTAGCGATTGAGTGGTTTAAAGTAGAGAATGCAGCTCCAGCAATCGGAAAAACAATCGGTGATCTTGAAATAAGAAAAACATATAGCGTAACAATCATTGCAGTTATGAAAAAGAATATGAAAAAGCTATTTAATCCAGGACCAGAAACGGTAATTGAAGAAGGCGATATGCTTGTAGTTTCTGGTGAGAGAGAAGAAATTAAAAAAATTATTAATGAGTTACTTTCGAATAGGGGGACTGACTAGATGGATACGTTAATTTTTGAAGTTGGTACAGCGTTAGTATTAGTTGCAATTGCGGCAGTAATTGCTGGAAAGTTTAAATTCTCAGTAATTCCGTTTCTAATTGTTCTTGGGATGTTAGTGGGGCCACATGCGCCGACAATAGGTGTTATCGATCTCAAGTTTATTGAAAGTGCAAGTGTAATTTCCTTCCTTGGACGGATTGGGGTTCTGTTCCTTCTGTTCTATCTAGGACTAGAATTTTCGATGAAAAAACTAATTAAATCGGGACGTTCTATTGCGATTGGCGGAACAATCTATATTTTAATTAACTTTTCACTTGGATTATTATACGGATTTATAATGGGATTCCCTTTACTAGAAATCTTAATTATTGCGGGTATTATTACGATTTCTTCTAGTGCTATCGTTGCAAAAGTGTTAGTTGATTTAAGAAGAACTGGTAATAATGAAACCGAATTAATTTTAGGAATTATTATGTTTGAAGATATATTCCTTGCTGTATATTTATCAGTCGTTTCTGGTTTAGTTCTAGGGGATCACGCTTCCTTCTTAGGTGCCCTTACTTCAATTGGAATTGCTTTAGGATACATGCTTCTATTCTTTATTGTGGCTAGAAAGGCAACGCCGTTATTAAATAAATTGCTCAATATTAGTTCAGATGAAATTTTCATTATTGTAGTATTCGCTTCGTTATTCTTTATTGCCGGTTTCTCGGAAACAATTCACGTTGCAGAAGCAATCGGAGCACTTCTTTTAGGGTTAGTTTTCTCTGAGACAGAGCATAGTGACAGAATTGAACATCTCGTTGTTCCATTTAGAGATTTCTTCGGAGCCATTTTCTTCTTCAGTTTCGGATTAAGTATAGATCCGTTTTCATTAGGCGGAGCGATATGGTTAACGTTAGGTGCTGTCCTTCTAACAATCATCGGGAACTTTGTTGCAGGGATGATTGCAGGGCGACAAGCTGGATTATCTCATAAAGCGTCAACAAATATTGGATTAACAATCGTTTCAAGAGGAGAATTTTCCATCATTATGGCCAATATCGGTATCGCAGGTGGTTTAATGTCAGTATTGAAACCATTCTCAGCACTATACGTGCTTATACTATCCATCTTAGGTCCACTTCTGACGAAAGAGTCAAAGAATGTATATAAATTTTTAAATAAAATCTTTAAGTGGGATACGAAGACTAGATAAATTTTTTGAAAATAAAAGTACAAGATATTTCCTGCTTGTACTTTTATTTTTGCAATGAAAACAGTAAAGAGAGGTACATCATGTTAGGAGAGTTGATTCATTCCGTTTTAGTTTTTCTAGAAGGACTTGGTTATTGGGGAATTATGCTTGGATTAATGCTAGAGGTTATTCCGAGTGAAATCGTATTATCTTATGCAGGCTATTTAGTATCAACCGGAAGTATTACATTTTGGGGCGCTGTCGCGTTCGGTACAATTGGTGGTGTAATCGCACAGCTATTCATTTATTGGATCGGTCGATACGGAGGAAGACCTGTTCTTGAGCGATATGGAAAATATATTTTGATTCAGAAGAAACATATTGATTATGCTGAAGCGTGGTTTAATCGTTACGGAACTGGTGTTATTTTTACAGCGCGTTTTATTCCTGTTGTGCGTCATGCTATTTCGATACCAGCGGGTATTGCAAAAATGTCACATGCTAAGTTTATTACGCTAACTACATTAGCTGTTATTCCATGGTCAATTGTATTTGTATATTTAGGTTTTAAATTAGGAACAGAGTGGGAAAGTATTAATAAAGTAGCGGGGCCATATGTGAAATACTTTGCACTTGCTGCAATTGTTTGTGCAATTGGTTACTTTGTATTAAAAAAAGTGATGAAAAAAAGGTGATTACGTAAAAGGAATCTATGCTGATATAGATTCTTTTTTATTGTCATTTTTCGAAAGGGGAAAGAGTGGGTTTAATATTTTACATATTGTGGCATACATATAGGAAAAGGGAGTTTGGAAAGGGGAATAAAGAGAAATGGAACTCCAGTTTCAAAATGTATATCAACAGGTGGAGAATTGGTATGTGTTGGATTCGGAGCTTCCTTGGGATGTCAAAAGACTTAGAGATGATTTGTTTTCACTTATTGAAGTATGTAAAACGCCAGTTATTTTTTGTGATACGTGCGATGCAAATCATGTACTTCTATCATTAGGAGAAGAAGAGGAAGAGTTTCTATTCCCAATAGGTGGTTTTTATCATAAAGACAAACAATTAATTTTTGTTTGTATGTGGGAAGAGTATGAGCAAGTGCTCAAAACTCTACTGCATGAATTTCGCCATGCGATGCAGCATAAGAGAGAAGTATTGTATGTTGGAAGTGAATTGTACGAAGATAGATGGATTGAGAAAGATGCGAGGAAGTTCGCGGAGAGGAAATTAGATGAATATAAAAATAGAAAGTTGATGTAAAGCATAGTGGAGAAATGGCGCTGTGCTTTCTTTATTGCTTACTAAAAATAAGCGATTGACTTTTATAAAGTTTAGTTCTAAACTAATGGTATGAAACGAGCGAGGTGATGAAATGAAAACAGAAGATAGACTCGGATTACTATTATGGTTTCGTTTATCACGTTTTTATAACAAGAGTATTCGTGAGACGAATCAGCATTTGAAAAAGTGGAATGTATCTGCCGCTCAGTTTGATGTACTAGCTCAAGTTGGGGGACATAATCGTTTAACGCAGCAAGAGCTTGGAAATAAGCTATTTGTTACGAAAGGAAATGTCACGCAGCTTTTAAATAAAATGGAGCAGCTGGAGTGGATTGGTCGTGAACAAGAAGGTACTACGAAATATATTTCGTTAACAGAAAAGGGAAGAGCTTTATATGAGGAGATCGTCCCGCCCCAGGAAACGTTCCAAGCGGAGCAGTTTCATAAATTAAATATAGAAGAACAACAGCAATTATTACAATTACTAAAAAAATTACAGTAAGAAAAAATTTTAAAATAAATCTTGAATTCGAGATAATATGAGGTGAAGGATATGTTTAGAAAAGTTGATCATAAAAATATGGGCAGAGCAAATCACGGTTGGTTAAATACACATTTTCATTTTTCCTTTGCTAATTACTATAATCCAAATAACATGAGCTTTGGAGCATTACGTGTTATTAATGATGACCTAGTAGCGGCACAAACTGGTTTTGATATGCATCCGCACCGCGATATGGAAATCATTTCGTACGTTGTAGAGGGTGCTTTAACACATGAAGATAGCATGGGGAATCGCGGAACAATTGAGCGTGGTCATGTTCAATATATGAGTGCTGGTACAGGTGTATTTCATAGTGAGCATAATTTAGGAAATGAGACATTGCGTTTATTACAAATTTGGATTTTACCGGATCGTGCGGATCATAAGCCAAACTATGGTGAGTTTAAATTTGATTGGAGAAAGCGTGAAAATGAGTGGTTCCATATGGTATCTCCATTAGAAGGAGAGGCACCAATTCAAATTCACCAAGATGCGAATTTATATTCTTTATCGTTAGAAGCTGGAAAAGAAATTCATTTTCCAGTGAAAGAAGGTCGTCAATTATACCTTGTTCAAATTGAAGGAAGTAGTGTAATAAATGGTGAGACACTTGTTATGCGCGATGCGGCAGAAGCGATTGAAGAAGATATTCATATTGAAGCGAAAGAGCAATCACACTTTTTAGCAATTGAGTTAAAAAAATAACAAAATGTTTATAAAAAGAGGACACCTGATAGGGTGTCCTCTTTTTGAATGGAATTATCTGAAAAATGTTTCTCAATTTTTCGAAAGAGGTATTTGGTTAAAGATTCAGAATTTTATAAAAGTGTCAAAAATCTTTATGGGAATGGGGAATGTTATAGTGAAAAAGCAAGTCATTTCATCAGCATTAGCGTTAACTGTTATCGCCGGGGGATTTGGAACGTTTGGAGCAACGACAACGAAAGCGGAAGAACAAAAAATTCAATATCATCAAGAATTTAAAACACCTGCATACATAGGTGAAGAATGGAAAGCACCGGAAGGACTAGATAAAAAAGAGACGGTCTTTCAATACTTAGAGAGTAAGAAAGATATGTTTAAATTAGCAGGAAACATTGATAAGCACTTCAATGTCGTTGGGGAAGAAAAAGATGCTGAATCTGGTACGACACATGTGAAGTTAGTTGAGAAACATAATAACATTCCTGTGTACGGTTCAGACCAAACTGTTACACTAGATAAAGAGAATAATGTAAAAGCATTCTTCGGACAAGTTATTCCGAATTTAGAGAATAAAAATATTCCTGCATTTGCAAGCATTAGTGCAGAACAAGCAGAAACGATTGCAAAGGCAGATATTCAGAAAGAAATTGGAGAAGTAAAGAATTATGACGGTGTGAAAAAAGATTTATTTGTGTATGAAAAAGATGGAAACTACTATCTTGCATACTTAGTTAAGGCATCGATTTCAAAACCAGCTCCAGGCTATTGGCATTACTTTGTTGATGCAACAAATGGAAATGTGATTGAGAAATATAATGCTGTAGATAACATTACAGGATTTGGTTACGGAGTATTAGGAAATAGACAATCATTTGAAATTGCTCAAAATGAGAAGACAGGAGCATTCCATTTATTTGATGGTAAGCGTGGACAAGGTGTTCATACATTTGATGCAGAGAATATGGATGAAAACTGGTTTAATATGTTCTCACAATGGTTTGGATATACAGGTGTCGAAGTAGAAAGTAAAAATAAGTTTTTTGATGACAAAGCAGCGGTTGATGCGCATGTAAATGCAGGAAAAGTATACGATTACTACAAAAAGACATTTAACCGTAACTCTTTCGATGATAAAGGTGCGAAGCTTATTTCTTCTGTTCACGTAGGGGAGAGCTGGAATAACGCAGCTTGGAACGGTATTCAGATGATGTACGGTGATGGAGATGGCAAGACATTTATTCCATTATCTGCTGGCCTAGATGTTATCGGTCACGAATTAACGCATGCTGTAACTGAGCATACAGCAAATCTTGTTTATAAAAATGAGTCAGGCGCGTTAAATGAATCGTTATCTGATATTATGGGTGTCATGGTTGAGAAGAAGAGTTGGGATTTAGGTGCTGACATTTATACACCTGGAAAACCTGGTGATGCACTTCGTTCTCTGAAAGATCCAGCATCTATTCCAAACCCATTAAAACCAGGTGAAGGTTACCCAGATCATTACAATAAACGCTACACTGGAGCAGCTGATAATGGTGGCGTTCATATTAACAGTAGTATTAATAATAAAGCTGCATATTTAGTATCTGATGGCGGAGAGCATTACGGCGTGAAAGTAGCTGGAGTAGGCCGTGAAGCGACAGAAAAAATTTATTACCGTGCTCTTACGAAATATTTAACTGCAAACTCTGACTTTAAGATGATGCGTCAAGCAGCTCTTCAGTCAGCTGAAGATTTATATGGTAAAAACTCTAAAGCTGTACAAGCTGTAACGAAAGCTTATGATGCAGTAGGCATAAAATAATAAAAGAAAAAGACCTGACTAGGATGTCAGGTCTTTCTTTATCCCGCTTTAATGGGCAGTAAGACCCCCACCTCAAAATTCAGCGAAAGCAAAGAAGTTAGGTGGTGGATCAACTGCCCATAAAAGCCCGATTGGTGAGGGCTGATAATCAGTGGGGGATGAAGACCCCCACTGATTAAAGTTTCACTTTATTTAGTCACGAATACCTAATGCGATTTTCGCCATACGTGACATGCGTTCTTTAGACCAGGGTGGATTCCAAACGACATTTACTTCTATTTCATTGACTTCAGGTACGTTCGTTGATAATACTTTTTTAACGTCTGATACAATTTGCCCAGCCATTGGACAGCCGATAGAAGTCATCGTGATCGTAATGACAGCATTGTTATTTTCATCTGCTGTAACATCGTAAACTAATCCGAGATTAACAATATCAACACCTAGCTCAGGATCGATAACAGCTTCTAAATTGGCATATAATTTATTTTCAAATGCTTCTTGTGACATAAGTAGCACCTCCTACACATTAATGATATCGATTCTCATTATAACGGAAATGTGTATAATGTGCAGGAAATGAGCTCAAAAAAATATCCCTTTTGGGAAAGGGATATTTTTTGAAAGCTATTCAGTTTTGAAATGAGATACGAGTTGATCTAATTCTGCAACTGTTTGTTTCATTTGTCTTGCAGTTACGGTCATTTCATTCATAGTAGTGACTTTCTTCTCAGCAGATTGTGCTGTAGCTGCTGTTTCGCTAGATACTTCAGTTGAAATAGAAGCGATGTTATTAAGCGAAGCGTTCATTTCTTCAGCGCTTGCAGCCATTTCTTCAGCAGTTGCTGAGATGTCTTGCATTTGAGTAGATACTTTATTTACTTGTTCGACAATCGTTGTGAAGGAATTGCCAGCTTCACGAATGACAGTAATGCCTTCAAATGCTTCAGAACGGCCTTGGGACATCATGGAATTCGCAGTTTCAGTATCTTGTTGAATTTGATGTAGTAATTGGTTAATATCTGTTGCCGCTGTTTTAGATTGTTCAGCAAGTTTTCGAACTTCGTCAGCTACGACAGCAAAACCTTTTCCTTGCTCGCCAGCACGGGCTGCTTCGATAGATGCATTTAAAGCAAGTAAGTTGGTTTGTTCTGCGATATTAGAAATAGATTGTACAGCTGTATCAATATATTTTGTATGTGTGATTAGACGTTCGACCACTTCTGACGTAGCATTTACAGCGTCGTGTATCGTTGTCATTTGTAAAACAGATTTTTGAATAACAGTACTTCCATCGTTAGCTTGTTCAGATGTAGCTACAGCAAGTTCAGTTACAGATGAAGCAGATTCAGCAATACGCTGAACACTTACTGTCATATCGTCCATTGCAGTTGAGCTTTCTTCCATACTAGAGGCTTGCGATTGAATACTTGCATTTAAGTTGGACATCGAGCTTTGAACTTTTATTGTTGCCTCGCGTGATATATTCGTCTTTTCTAGCATATTTTCAGAAGCATCTTGTACTTCCACAGATGTTTTTTGAACACGATTGATGATATGTTGTAGGTTTTCTAACATTTTATTAAATGATGTTGCAATCGTACCAATTTCATCATTACTATTTACTTGTAGGCGGGCTGTTAAGTCACCTTCTTGAGATGATAATTCTTTTAGTTTACTATCAATTTGTTGAATTGGTTTTACAAGTTTACCAGAGAACCACCATGCAAGAATGATAGCTACGATAATACAAATAACAAGTGATAAGAAGATAACATATTCAATTTGTAGTGAAGATTGATCAATTTTTTCGATAGATTGATCACGTAACTTAGCTTGTTCATTACTGTAATTTGTGAAGTCACCAATTACTTTATAAACAGTACCATTTTCTGCATAAGCTACTTGTAAAGCCTCTTCCCACTTTTGTTCTTTGGCAAGAGTGAAAACTTTTTCTTCAATAAATTTTCTCCAAGTTGATCCTGATTCCATTGTATTTTTCACAGATTGAGAAATATTTGGATTAGAAAGAAGTTTATCTTTTGAATCCTCCAGACGTTTACTCATCTCATTAAACTTGTCTAATTCGACTTGATCATGCTGTAATAAATAACCTCTTAAAGCAGAAAGTTGTACTTGATAAGCGTCTCCACGTTCTTTCAATTCTGTTGCAAGGGGAGAAATTTCTTTTTGTAAAGCTTCAGCTTTACGAGATTGGTCAATAGCAAAAAATAAAATAAAAGCTAAGGCGATTCCAAATAAAGCGCAAATCGTTCCCATCATGAACATAAGTTTTTTTCGAATGCTAATAAAATTCATATGATAAAAAGCCTCCTTTGTGAAATCTTAGTATTAGAATTAATAAATTTAAAAAATTGAAAGAAAGCTTTACTCCATCTGGAACAAAGCTTTCTTCTTTCCTTTAGGAATTATAGCAGACGGAATGAGAGATAGAAAGAGATATTTTAAAGTGAAAAAAGAGAGACTGTAAATCTCTCTTTTTTCACTTTAAGCGTGTGTTTTGAAATGAGAAACGAGAACTTCAAGTTCTTGTACAGTCGTTTTCATTTCAGACGCTTTTTTAGCAACGACACCCATTTTGTTTACTTGGTCACCAGATGAAGTTGCTGTTTGTGATGTTTCGGCGGCAACCTCATTTGAAATAGAAGCGATGTTATTTAAAGCTGCATTCATTTCTTCGGAACTTGCGGCCATTTCTTCAGCAGTTGCAGACATTTCTTGCATTTGTGTAGAGACTTTGTTAATGTGGTTAACAATTTCTGAGAATGAAGATCCAGCGGTACGAATGACTGTAATTCCTTCAGAAGCCTCTGACTGACCTTGCGCCATCATTTCATTTGCTATTTTTGTATCTGCTTGAATTTGATGAAGTAAATGGTTAATGTCAGTTGCTGCTAGCTGAGATTGTTCAGCAAGTTTTCGTACTTCATCGGCAACAACAGCGAAGCCTTTTCCATGTTCCCCAGCACGGGCTGCTTCAATGGAAGCATTTAAAGCAAGTAAATTCGTTTGTTCCGCGATATTAGAAATGGATTGAAGTGCAGTATCAATATGATTTGTATGTGTAATGAGTCGCTCTACTACTTGTGATGTAGCGTTAACAGCTTCGTTAATGGTATGCATTTGCGTAATAGATTTCTCAATGACTTTATTCCCATCATCTGCTTTTTCTGAAGTTGTAACAGCTAGGCTAGCAACAGAAGAGGCAGATTCTGCAATACGCTGAACACTCGTTGTCATATCATCCATTGCAGTTGAACTTTCTTCGATGCTGGAAACTTGTGAACGAATATTATGCTCGAGAACATTCATAGTTTCTTGGGTTTTTGCACTATTTTCCATAGAAGCAGTTGTTTCGATAAACACATTTTCAGACGCTTCTTTTACATCTGTTGATGTTTGTTGAACTTGTTTTATGATACGTTGTAAGTTAGTGAGCATTTGATTAAAGGAATTGGCGATATCACCAATCTCATCTTTACTCGTTACGTGCAATCTAGCAGTTAAATCGCCATCTTGAGAAGCTAATTCTTTTAATTTCTCATCAATTTGTCGTATCGGTTTAACGAGTTTACCAGAGAACCACCATGCTAATAAAATAGACGTTACTGTACATGTAATGAGTGAGAAGAAAATAATATATTGAATAAGAGATGAGGAAGACTCTACGTCAGCAATTAATGCATCACGTTTATCATTTTCTTCATTTGTATATTTAGTAAAACGACCTAAAAGATCATTTACATAATCGGTTTGAGCTAAAGCGATTTTGGATGCTTCGTCCCATTTTCCTTCACGAGCGAGAGGGAGGACTTCATTATCTATGACGCTTCGCCACTTCCCTCCCATTAAAATGGCTTCTTTCATTCCTTCTGGGAGTTTTTTATCACTTGTTACTTTCTCTCTAGTATCAGCTAGTTTTTTTCCTTCTCGGTTGAACTTATCCAATCCTTTTTGATCATGTGACAGTAAATATTCTTGTAAACCAGCAACTTGTGCTTGGAACCAATCGCCACGTTCTTTTAAAATGGTGGCTCTTTTTGATACATCATTTTTTAATGTTTCGACTTCATTTGCTTGGTTCATGGCGAATGAAAGAATAACAATAAGAGCAATGCTAAATAAGGAACAAATACTTAAGAGTGTGAACAGTAGTTTTTTTCGAATACTAACATACTTCATAGTTACCCCTACCTTTAAAAACTGTTTATTATGATTTATTAATATTAAGAACGAAATTAATAAAAAACATTATTATGAAGTTATTAATCTGTTCAATGAAAAGTATAGCAGATAATGGAAGATGGCAGATTGATATGAGTAAATGTTCTTAAAATGTATACATTTGTATATCAAAAAATTCATAAATAAAAATGAGAAAGGCTATTGTAATTTGAAATAACATCATGTATACTTCTAATTAGTTGATAACGATTATCAGTATCAACTGTAACATTACTCTTCGTTATGTTGGTCATACCCCTTTTTGACGACGTAAGTCAGAGACGAAATGTTGAAATATCTTGTGTCCTATTCTACAGAATTATGGTAATCTCCAACCTCAACTTATATGCGTAAGCATGCAAAAAGGATCCTATCCGTGAAGGGATCCTTTTTTGCATTTCGTCGCAATTAATGTATATAGACCGGGTATTCTTTCTTCAATTCCTTCTGGGGCAGTAGAAGGGAAGACCCACTTTTGATGAGGTCCCTGTTCTTCAATTAGTTTTTCGATTTTAAAATGTTCTTCGGCGAGTGCTGTAATAATTTCTCCTAATGTCCAGCGACGGATGGTTGTTTTCGGTAACGATTCTTTCTGTGCTTCTGTAAGAAGGATGCTATAAGCAACGTCATCTTCAATCAATTCTTCATCGAAATAATTTCCATTGGCCCGAAATGATGGGTGGTCTACTCCTAATAATTTCGTGTAAACAGGATGATAGTCACGAAGAATAAGCATTCCATCTCGCTTAAGTAAGGTAGCAATTTTTTGAAAGAGCGGTTTTAAATCTAGAAAGTAATGGAGTACACCAAGTTCTAGCAATACGATATCGAATGATTCGGATAGCTGGACATGTAATACATCAGAAACGACATACTGGATAGAGACACCTGCTGCTTCCGCAAGTTCATTTGCATATTTTGCATTACTTGCTGAAATATCAACAACTGTTACATCAGCTCCTAAAAGAGCGAGAGCAACGGCTTTATTTCCTTTTGACCCGAGTAAATTAATAATGCGTTTTCCTGTTGGAGATTGTATGTAAGGTAAATAGTGATTTACCTCGCGCATAGGATCTTTTATGAGTTTTTTCGCGTAATCGGCTGGTGCCCCGTGGCGATTCGTCCAAGCTTCATAAGCAGCTGCATTCCAGCTTTTTTTATTACGTGTGCTTAGTTGTTTTTGATTCAATCGTATCACTCCTTTTGTGAACGTATAGTTATTCGGCAAGAGGATGGGATTTCCTTTTCTTTCTGAATAAAAGTTTGATTTTTCTGTTATTAAGTCGTACAATACTTGTTATACGTAAAAGCGTTGAAAAGGAAAAGTAGGATGAACACATTCTTTCCAGAGAGCTTCGGTAGCTGAGAAGAAGCAAGAATATTCATTTGAACAATGGCCTTTGAGCTTCGTCCTGAACTTATCAAATGATAATAGTAGGCGGCGACGAGAGTTGGTACTCGTTATCAAAACCACAGTATAAGAGCATATAGCTCCGTACTTGTTAAGGCTAATTATGTGAGTAATTGGCGAAATAAGGTGGTACCGCGACTGTTTATACAGCCCCGCCCTTATCTTTTTTAAGATAAGGGCGGGGCTTTTTTATATTTAAAAGGAGGAATGTAAGATGAGTATTTTTATTGGAGGCGCTTGGCCGTATGCAAATGGTTCGTTACATCTTGGACATATTGCGAGTTTGTTACCTGGAGATATTTTAGCACGTTATTACCGGGCAAAAGGTGAGAATGTGTTGTATGTTTCGGGAAGTGATTGTAATGGAACACCGATTGCAATTAGGGCAAAACAAGAAGGTGTGACGGCGAAGAAAATTGCTGATAAGTATCATGAAGAGTTTGAGCGATGTTTTCGTAGCCTTGGTTTTACTTATGATTGCTATACACGTACAGATAGTGAGCACCATCATGAAATGGTTCAAAAAGTTTTTTTACGTTTATTAGAAGAAGGCCATATTTATAAAAAAACAGTGGAACAAGCATATTGTGAAACATGTACGCAGTTTTTACCAGATCGTTATGTAGAAGGAATTTGCCCGCACTGTCATGAAGCAGCAAGAGGAGATCAATGTGATGCTTGTTCAGCAATCTTAGATCCACTCGATTTGTTAGAAAAGAAATGTAAGTTATGTGGTAGTACGCCATCTGTACAGGAAACAGAGCATTTTTATTTCGCATTGCATACATTTCAGGAGCAAATTAAAAGGGCGGTAGAAATCGCCAAACAAACAGGGACATGGCGCGACAATGCGATTCAACTAACAGAGAGATATGTAAAGGAAGGGTTACTAGATAGGGCCGTATCACGTGATTTATCAATTGGGGTAACAATTCCAGTAGAAGGGTATGAAGATAAGAAAATTTACGTATGGATTGAAGCAGTGACAGGCTATTATTCAGCGAGTAAACATTGGGCTGAAGAAACAGGGAAAGATGATCAAGAGTTCTGGGATAGAGAAGCGAAAACATATTATGTGCACGGAAAGGATAATATTCCGTTTCATTCCATCATTTGGCCAGCGGTATTGCTTGGAATAGGAGAAGGAGCAATTCCTCGTCATATCGTTTCGAATGAATATTTAACAGTGGAAAAAAGAAAATTATCGACAAGTAAAAACTGGGCAGTATGGGTACCTGATATGTTGGAAAGATATAATCCAGATTCTATTCGTTACTTTTTAACAGTCAATGCACCAGAAAATCGTGACACTGACTTTTCATGGCGTGAATTCATTTACAGTCATAATAGTGAATTGTTAGGTGCATACGGGAACTTTGTGAACCGGACATTAAAGTTTATTGAAAAATATTATGGTGGTATCCTGCCGAAGGGAAGTATTGATGTAGAGCTGAAAGATAAAGTAGAAGGATTATATAAAAATGTAGGAGAGGCGATTGAGCAAACTACATTTAAGGTGGCGCTAGAAACAATATTTGATGCAGTACGTTTTGCAAATAAATATTTTGATGAGAGACAACCTTGGAAACAACGAGAAGATGATCCAGTTTCATGCGAAGAAACGATTTATAACTGTGTGTATCTTATCGCTAATTTTGCAAATCTCCTTGAACCGTTTTTACCATTTTCAAGTGAAAGCGTTAGAAACACATTATCGATTGTGAACCGAAATTGGGAACCTCAAAATACGTTGCCGAATAGAATTGATAGTGTACAGCCACTATTTGAACGAATTGATGTAAAACAAATTGAGCATGAGGTAGAGAAGCTGTATGGAGCGGTAAAGTGAGATAGGGAAAAAGACCTTTCAAATAAATGAAAGGTCTTTTGTTATGCACTATGCACATGATTAGGTTTTTTTCCTCTCCTAGCCGTAAGCATCTGAGGAATAAAAATCCCAAGCAATATAAAGAGTATCCCAATCCACTGCATGAATGTTACGACTTCATGTACAAGTGTAATAGAAGCGATAATGGCCGTTGGTAATTCAGCTGCTCCTAGTATTGTACTAAGTCCTGTTCCTACTTTCGGTACGCCAATTGAAAAACAAATGACAGGTACGACAACACCGAACAATCCGAGGAAGAAAGCGTATTTCCAAAGACCGGCTTGCAGGGCACCATCCGTTAAAAAGGTTGGCGGGAAGAATAGGCATACGATAAGAGTAGCGCTTGTCGTCATAAGAAAGCTTTTCGTATAAGGTGGAACTTCTGTAGCAACGCGCCCACTTGCAAAAACATAGAATGAAAAAGAGACAGCGGCTAATAGACCAAAGATAATACCCTTCGTAGAAAAGCTTTGTCCGAGACCTTCAAAGACACCGCCTGCAAACAATGTACCAGTAAATAAAATAATGATAGATATAACCTTCTCACGGCTTGGGAATGTTCGATTTGCAATTGCTTCAATGACTACACCAATCCATGTGAACTGGAAAAGTAGGACAACAGCGATAGATGCCGGTAGTTCTTCTACAGAAATAGCGTAGAAAATACCAGTCATACTCATCGTTGTGCCGACTGTTAATAATGAAAAGAATTGCTTTTTTGTTACTTTATGACGTGAAACGAAAAGAACGAGCAGAAGAAGCCCAATCCATCCGAAGACATATTGTCCTCCTAATAGTTCATGTGCTGAAAATCCATCAATGAATCCGAGTTTGAAAATAGTTGAAAGTACGCCGTAGCTACAAGCTCCGAATAAAACGAGTAATGAATACTTAAATTTTTCCATGAAAATTCTCCTTTTAAATAATAAAAAACGCCCGCTATCCAAATAAGGATAACGGGCGAACGAAACAGAGTAAGATACTCTACAAAATTCCGCCACTCATACGAAGTATGAATTTGGGGTATGAAATTGTAGTAGGTTTTTACATTGCTTTTGGGAATACAATAGAACATTTTACACCTTGAGGTGTGTTTTGTATCCCATAAGGAAACTGATGTTTATCTAGTATTTGTTTTACAATGTATAACCCAAGACCACTACCTTGTACTAAGCCATGTTTGTCAGGGTTCGCGCGATAGAATGGCTCAAATAAATGGGCAAGTTTATCTTCATCTATTTGTGAACCTGTATTTAATACTTCTAATGCGTAACCGTTAGGCTTTTCATAAAGCTTTATATATACATGCTGATGGTCAATTGTATAATGAATTGCATTTGAAATAATGTTAAAAATAGCAGTTTGAATAAATTTAGGATCTGCTAAAACCTTTACATCTTGTTTAATGTTAGATTGAACATTTAATTGCTTTACAGATACGAAATAATCTACTTTCTTCATAACATCCTCAATAATATTGGTTAATGAGATAACTTTTAAATCAGGTTTAAATTGAGGGTTTTGTATTTTGGATAATTCCGACATTTTTTCCGTTAATATGTTAATGTCTTGCATCATTTCATAAGAACGTTTTAAATATTTATCTCTATCTTTATAAGCTCCAATTCCGTGAATCATGCCATCTAGTTGTCCCATAACAGCTGCGATTGGTGTTTTTAATTCATGGGAAACCATAGACATAAATTCTTTACGAGATTGTTCTAATTGTTGCTCCTTTTTGAGTTCGTTTCTTAAATCTTGATTGCTTGCATGTAGATTCTTCACTATACTTGGGACCTGTGAAGCAGCTACTTGCAAATTAAAATCTGTTTGATCCGCATTTTTGTTAAGTAGCTTTTTATCTGAGAAATCAAGATTTATAATATCTTTTAAAGCATCACTCATATATTGAAAAGGTTTGGCAATTAGTTTTGCATAAATTAAAGATCCGAGCAGAGATAGTGCAAGCATTGTTGCGCCAATATGTGGAGCTAACTGCTGTAGTGCATCTGTTAATTTTGGATCATTCTGTATATCATTTGTTTTACTGGCTGCATTTTGTTTATGTAAGGCATCATTAGTAGCGACTTGCTTTTCCGTTTCTGTAAGTGGAGCAGAAGCGCTATTTTTTTCCGGAATATTTTGAGCATGTTCTTTTGCTTTTGCAGTTTGGCTAGGCTGCAAAAGGTGAGTGATAGCTGTAGAGAGAGCTTTATAATCTATAATAGAAGATTGGAAATTAAAAATGTCTCCCTGTGATACAGCTTTATTTTGATTCGTTTTACTTTGGTCGTTTCGTTTATCTGAATCCGCTTGTTCTGTAGTATGCGTTCCATTTTCTTTCGCAAAACGTTCTTTATCGTAGTTTGAAGCTAAGAAGTAAATGATTTGATAAAGACAAAGTGATAAAAGAATACAAAATAATAAGGTTTTGATGAAAATATTTTTGGTGATGTTGTCTTTGCTACGATTCGATTTTGTAGCCAATGCCTTTCACCGTTTTAATATAAGTAATTCCTAATTTTTTTCGTAAGTTTTTAATATGTGTATCTATAACTCTTACATCACCATAATGTTCATAGCCCCATACCTTATTCAGCAAATCACTTCTTGATAATACTTTTCCTCGATTTTGCAGTAAAGTATAAATAATTTCAAATTCCTTTGTTGTCAATTCAATTTGATTACCATGAACATAAGCGGCATATGCTGTAGAATTTAACATCAATTCATGGAATTGTAGTATAGTTGCAGTCTCTGCTTCCTTCGTTGCTGCCCTTCTTAATACAGCTTCTACACGTTTAATAAATACGGTGTAATGGAACGGTTTCGTAATATAGTCATCAATACCTAATTCAAATCCTTTAATTTCACTTTCTTCATTATGTAAGCCTGTTAACATAATGATTGGTACGTCAGATTGTCCTCGCATAATTTTACAAATACTATAGCCATCTATATCTGGTAACATCACATCAAGGAGGACAAGATCGTATGAATTTTTTTGGAAAAGAAGTATACCTTCTGTTCCAGCGCCAACAACATCAACGGTAAAATTTTGTGCCATTAGAAATTCACGAATAAGTTCTTGTATATCTGGGTTGTCTTCAATCACCAGTATATGCGTCATAGTAACACCTCCTAAATAACGCTTTTTACTGCAATATTCGAATTCATCATTTTTCGGATGACTCAGATTGTTTATACATATAATAAGCCCCCGCCATAAAATAATCATGAAAGTAGCAAGGGGAGTTGTTTAGCGAAACTGAATATTTAAGAATTACAGTAATTCTATTATAGTATGTATTGTAAAATTTATAAAATATTATAACTGTATAATTTTAATATCCATGTTTATCAATGTTTTAATTTCATTTAACACAATCTATTCCCATTATATATGTAAATACAGTTGTTTTGCTACTGTAAATGAATAAATAAAATAAGCCAAGACATAAAATTCTTGGCTACACGTAAATCGTGTTCTTAGGTTATTTTACAGTGACAGTAGCTTGCTGGGGAATACGCTCAAATAACCAGTGTATATCATTGTTATACATACGAATACAACCTAGTGTTGTCCATTTGCCAATTGCCTGATTATTGTTAGTCCCGTGAATCGCATAAGTTGTTCCGTAAGTTCCTGCCATGTTTAATCCGAGCCAACGATCACCAAGTGGATTACGTGGGTCGCCGCCTTTAATTTTGCCTGTATAATAAGGACGGTTTTTAATTTTATTAACGATTTGAAAAGTACCTTTAGGCGTAGGTGTAGTTGCTTTGCCAGTAGCGACAGTAAAACTCTTGATGAATGTTCCATTTTGATAATAATCCATTTTATTTAACTGCGTGTCTACGATAAGCTGGTCTTTCGTTGTAGCTGCCTCCGCATTTGCGAATGGAATAGTTAAAAATCCTAATGATAATAGGGCACTTAATAATAGTTTTTTCATTATATTCTCCTTTTACTATTGTAATAGTCTTACATACAATGAATTTGTAATCCTCTTAATGCTTTATTTACATTTTCATCTAATGTTTCAAAGAAGGTAGTAATCTTTGGATTGTGTTTGTTGTTTTTATCAATAAGTAATCTTTCATTTAGTAAAAGCTCACCATGTAGTCCAAAGCTTTGAACTTGAATCTTTAGTTCATCTTCATTTTCAGAAATGATTGGTAAGAAATAGTGAAAAGCTTTCGTTGGAATGATGTAACTTTTGCCAATCATGCTTTCTTGATTTGAATTAATCCATTTTTTCGTGACAATCTTAATGTTCTTTTTTGAAACGATAAAAGATAGTGTAGTAGATTTTGTTAAACTTACGTCAAATTCACTTGTTTCACATATGTGTAAATTAAAAACGGTTTCATTTTGATGAGATTCAACATTTGTATTAATAAAATCGTGCATTTTATAAGCTTCCATTTCTTATTCACCCTTTTTTCAATTTCGAAAAGCGACTTATATTTATTCAATTTAATGCTTAGTAATATATTAGTTAAATTTTTCAACAAATTCCGATATAATCTTACAATACATATATGAAGCTAATATGAAGTTCATATGAGTTTGTGGTGGTTTTTTATTGAGAACAAAATGTGGTGATTTTCAGGTGTTAAAAACTGGATAAAAAATGTATATTAATTCCTTTGCTTCGCACGATATATAGTTGTTAGCTCATTTTAAAATGATAATGGATAGCAGCAAATAAAGAACAGAAAACCTTAGTGTGAGCCTTACAAAAATGTAATAAAAATGTAAGCTATTGTGATAGTTATTTCGACAATTTTTTTATACAATAATAGTAAGAAGTTGTACGTGATTGAAAGGAGCGATGACATGGAATGGGTTCATGAATTATTTCAGCAGTACGGGTACTATGTTGTACTTGTTGGTTTGCTGTTAGAATATATTGCACTTCCGTTTCCGGGAGAGCCAACATTAGCATATGCGGGATTTTTAGCACAGAAGGGCGATTTAAGCTTACCGATTTTAATTATCCTATCTTTTATTGGGACAAGTGTAGGAATGACAATTCAATACTTTTTAGGAAATAAATTAGGTATGCCCTTTATTCAAAAGTATGGGAAATACGTATTTTTAACACAAAGAAAAATCGACTTAACAAGAATGTGGTTTGATAAGTATGGGTACTTCCTGATTTTTATCGGTTTCTTTATTCCTGGTGTACGTCATTTTACAGGATACTTTGCAGGAATTATTAACTTACCATTCCGTCGTTTTGCGATTACAATTT
Source organism: Bacillus sp. 5w2 (assembly GCF_054353775.1). Classification (NCBI taxonomy): domain Bacteria; kingdom Bacillati; phylum Bacillota; class Bacilli; order Caryophanales; family Bacillaceae; genus Bacillus; species Bacillus sp. 5w2. Next base: position 66,323 of record NZ_JBTIWT010000026.1, read on the forward strand.
ACTCAGGTGCTCTATTTTGGGTATCATTCTTCTTAATCGGTGGTTATTGGTTAGGTGGAAATTTACATGACATCTTTGGAGTGCTAGAAGGTCATATTGGTAAAATTATTTTTGGAGTGATTGTGATTGTGGCAGTTACGTTAGGCATTCGTTTCCGCAAACAGTTAAAACAAGCATTTTTACAAAACGCAAGTTAATATGGAATCCATTCTATGTCAGAATTTAGAAGGTAGTGCAAAAGCACTGCCTTTTTATTTTATATTCCAATCTATTTTAATACGTTTTTGTTCATCCCATTTAAAACTTCATAGGTTGTTCTGTCAATTATTAACGTCAAAATGACAATTATAATTGACAAATATAAGGATATTATTTACAATTTTAATTAAATAAATGAAAAAGAGGGAAGACATGAAGCTTCAAAATCGAGTGAGGGAATTGCGAGCAAAGCATCGTTTATCACAAGGGGATTTAGGAAAAGCGATTGGATCATCACGGCAAACGATTAGTTTAATTGAGCGCGGCGATTATGCGCCATCTATTGTATTGTCGTTAAAAATCGCACACATTTTCAATGTACCGGTGGAGGAAATATTTATGTTAGTGGAGGGGGAAGAGGACGATGAAGAGTAAACGAAAAAAACAATTTGATTTTGTGGGGAAAATATCATTAAGCATGATGGGTGGCTTTTTAACAACGTATGTAGCTTTAAATTTACTCTCGGATGAACCGAGAAAATTATCATCTAATACATTTATAGGTGTATGTACTATTTTTGGAATCTTAATGATGTATTACACTTGGAAGAATACACGTATGTTAGCGGAGGCACGCGATGAGGAAGAGAGCGTACAAGGCAGAAAATTAGGCATTATAAGTATATATTTACGTGTAGGTGATATAGTTACACAGGCATGGTTTGTATATGCAGTTATTACATGTAGACGTGCACTGTTACAAGATACAAATGTTTCATTTGCAGTGTGGAATTTAGTAGCTTCTATCGTCTGTTTAACTATCGTAGTGATTATCGGGCTCATAACAAAAAATCGTTATAATAAGCTATATCCTGAACAAGGTGTAACGTATATGGAATCTATGAAAATGTGGACGAAAAACGCAGATGAAGGATTAAAACATATTGTGTATGAGGCTGGATATAAAGCATATGAATTTACGAATACAATATTGGCATATGTATGGTGGGCAGCCGTTATATATACAGCAGCTAGCGATATCGATTTTGTATTAATTGGCTTAATCTCATTTATTTGGATATTGCATCTTGGAAAATTCATGTACGAAATGCAAAGAAAAATGATTTATTAAGGGGAGAAAAAGGTGGATATTTTAAGAAGGCCAGCTGGTTCTATGACGGCGGCGTTAGTTTTGTCCATTTTATACGGAGTAATCCGAACTGGGAAATTAGAAGTAATGTTGGATATATGGGCATTATTTGGAATTTTTTTATTAGTCATAGCTATTCATGAGCTAGGACATGTAGTATTTGGTTTAATAGGTGGTTTAAATTTTAAATTTATGACAGTAGGGCCGATTACTTTTCAAAAAGAGAAGGGGAAAGTACGCATTCGAGAAAATAAATTATGGGCGTACTTCGGAGGCGTGGCGATGTTAGTGCCTTCTTCTATAGAGACACCGAAACTTTCGAAAAAATGGGCGTGGCTCACTTTAGGTGGACCGATTACGAGTTTATTATTTGGTATTACTTTCGGTTACATATACATAGTGAGCTATTATCAATATCTTTTATATTTTTCTGTTTTACACTTTGTGATTTTTGCAGCTACAATCGTACCGATAAAAGGAACGTTATTGAGTGATGGTATGCAATTTCTCATTTTAATTAAAGATGATGAGAAAGCGAAGCAGCACTTAGATAACATTCAAGTATCGAGTGAGTTATTTAGTTATAAGAGGCCGAAAGATTGGGATAAGAGATTAATAGAACTTAGTGAGGAAAAATTAAAAGAGGATAAAAGTATAAGAGATATAATGAGCGGACTTATGCTCGTTTTTTATGCCAGAGCCGATCAAGAAGGAATGGGAAGAGCGATACCATATATAGAACCAATTGTTCAACTACCTGTAACGAAAGAAAATAAGTTTTTCGTTAGTAGTTTTCATAGCTGGTATCTTTTATATAAAGCTCTTTATCAGATGGATAGTCTTTCTCTGCAAGAAGCGAAGCAACGTGGGAAGGCCATTACGAAAATAGACTTACATGGGTATTATCGTACACAAGGAATTATTAAATATTTAGAGGGCGATATGGAAGCTTCCAACGTTTATATAAGGAAAGCGGATAAAGAATTGAAGAGCGCTGAGAATAGTGAAATGGGATATTTACAATTAGAAAGAGAATGGTTTGAGCAGCTGAAAGAGAGGGTATCTTACGATGGGTGAGATATCCTCTTTTTTCTATGTCATCTTATGCCGTTCCATAAAAAGTCTGAGGCGAGTAAAATAAGAGCAGAAGAGCAAAGCTTGGAGGAATTCTAGATGGAAATTTTAACGGTTATTTTAATCGTCTTGCTCATTTATGCTGTTTTTAAAGTAGCGTATGTAGCATTAAAAATACTCGCGATCTTATTAGTTATCTTTTTAATCGTAGAGTTCGGCAGTAAGTTGCTTGGGGGATAGGGTATGTTGTACGTTTTGAATGTCGAAGGATGTCGGTAAATCGATATCCTATATCGAATCGTTGATATAATGAAAAAATCGTTGATATAAGTGGAGAAATGATCGATATATTTGAAAAATCGTTGATATATTTCGGCGAATACTGAGTGGGGTATGTGGAAAAGAAGTTGCCGCGGGGTAACTTCTTTTTATTGTGGTGACGGGGTATGCAAAACAACATAAAAAAAGCTGGAAGAATATCTTCCAGCTTACGAGTTACTTTCAATTTGGCGACCGTTTTCTTCTTCATTGTCTTGTAATAAGTTGAATACGTCTGCTAGGCAGAATGCAATGAACCAAGTCCATAGACCGTGGAAGAAAGCTGAGCTTAATTGAAGTGGTAATGTATAGTTAGTCATTGAATAGGAAATACATCCGCCAACGATTCCGATCATTGTTAATAACATTGTTTTTTGCGCATTTTCTTCTGGATTGAAGAGGAAGAAAATGTACCCGCCTAAAATTGAAGCGCTTACAAGTGTTTCGATTCCATTAAAAATGATATTCTCTCCAAGCTGAGTGTTTGTCCAGAAGCAGATCGTTCCGCCGATAATAGCAAACAGGACAGCTATTGTGTATCTTATATATTGATTCATATGTTCATCTCCCTATGTAATAAGATGATTTGGAAGTCAAAAAGGTAGGTATAGTATATTGAAGTGAGTTTTAGTTGTACGTATCTTTTTATAAAAAGATCATTGAAGAGTGATCGGTTGTGTAAACCGTTACGTGTATGGTGTCTGAAATATACCTGACTGCTCGTTTCTTTTTGCTTGTAAAATAAGAGAAACTTCCAAGTCTATATACTCTTTTTTTGTGAGTCTGCTTTCATTATAACACATTTAGGGTCACAATAATAGAATTATCTGATTTTGTAATAAGTGTAAAAAATAAAAAGCGCAAGGAACTGCCATTCCTTGCGCCTTTTTATATGCGTTTGAAACGGCCGACAATTTCAACTGTTTCAGTAATGTTCATAAATGCTCTGTTATCCACTTGACGGATAATACGTTTCATTTCGCCTAACTCATAGCGAGTCACGACGGTGTAAATCATTTTTTTCTTATGGTTTGTATAGCCGCCGACAGCATCTACCATTGTCACTCCGCGTATGCCGTGATGTAGTAGGGCGCTTTTTATTTCCTCGCCTTTTTCTGTAACTGTCATTATCGTTAATTTAATATGTTTCGTATGCACGGCATCAATTACTTTACTGACTACAAACCGGCTAATTAACGTATAAAGTGTAATATCCCATCCGAAAATAAATCCTGCTGCAACAAGTAAGATTAAGTTGAATCCAAAGATGATTGCTCCAATCGAAATATCTCGATGTTTCGCTACAATCAATCCAACAACATCAAAGCCACCTGTTGAAGAAGCGAATCGGAATATGATTCCTGAGGCTGCTCCGCAGATTACACCGCCGAATACAGAGGACAGTAAAATATCGTCTGAAACTTGGTGTACAGGGATAATATTCATCGCTAACGATGATACAGCTACAAAGTACGCTGTTAAAAAGGTTGTCTTCTTACCTAAGTAAAAGTGACTTAAAATAAGAAGAGGAATGTTTAGTAAAAAGATAAGTGCACCGATATTGTAATGCATTAAATAACCGATAATCATCCCTACACCAGCGAATCCACCGCTAATCATGTTATGCGGGATAAAGAACATATTCATAGAAATTGCATACAAAATAGAGGCTACGAAAATAACAACCAACTGTATGATAAATTCTAAGTGAAATGTTTTAGCTGCTGGGAAGGATAAAAAGGCGGTGTCGGGAACGTAATCGGCGTCTCCTAGTTGACCCATAGTATGTTTCATCTCCATATTCATTTTTGATTACAAGAAGAGAATAAAGGTTTTTTCAAAAACTGGCAATAGTTTTATTATAATGCAAAAATTTTATAAATTTCTAATAAATCAAGCCTATTCATTGATGTGTGTGAATATACTAAAGAAAGCGAATACAATGTTTCTTAATTATTGTTTTCTTGAGAAAATATGCAAAATACTTTTTTTGAAAATAAAAGGAAATAGAGAATGTTTGTTGAATGTGCTAAAATGATCTTATTAAGGATGTGAAGCGATGGAATTTTTATTGCAGGATGCAATTCTATATATATCGTTTGTAACGACGGCGCTTTGTTTGTTAGAAGTTTTCTTCCTTGCTAACGTTTCTCGTTTTGTGCGTCAGCAAGCATCAAGCGGTAGACAAAGAGCTTTTAAACTAGTTAATACGTGTGAAGAGGGTACTGGTAATGTACCGCTTTTCTCTATTTTTTATAAATATGGAATGATTCGATCTGTGCGCAGACAAGAATCAAGTGAAGAGAATGACGAGGTAGGTCCGTATACACCAATGTTTCGCTAAATAATTACGAAACATTGGAGGAATGAACATGTTAAAATCATACCGAGCTGTGCTCGTTAGTTTATCATTATTACTTGTTTTTGTTTTATCTGGTTGCAGTAATGCAGCCCCAATTGATGCACATAGTGCGGGAATTTGGGATCATTATTTCGTGTATCCAATCTCGTTTATGATTCAATTTGTTGCTCATCATATACCAGGAGCTAGCTTCGGGATTGCTATCATTATTATGACGCTCGTTATTCGTTCAGCAATGATTCCATTAGCTATTTCGCAATATCGTAGCCAAGCGAAAATGAAAAAAATGCAACCTGAATTGCAGAAGCTCAAGAAAAAATACGGTGATGTAGGCAAAGATCTTGAAAAACAAAAGCAGTATCAAAAAGAAATGTCAGAACTAATGAAATCAGGGGGTTGGAATCCACTTGCTGGTTGCTGGCCACTATTAATACAAATGCCGATTTTCTCTGCTTTGTATTATGCGATTAGCCGAACAGAAGAGATTCGCACATCTTCATTTTTATGGGTGAACTTAGGACATGCAGATCCGTATCACATATTACCAATTCTTGCAGCGCTAACGACATTTATTCAGATGAAAGTTTTCCAATCTAATATTACACCTGGAGAACAAGTACAGATGCTGAAAATGCAGCAAATTATGATGCCGGCAATGATTCTATTTATGGGATTTGCGGCGCCATCAGGACTTGTGTTGTACTGGATAACGGGTAATTTATTTACAATGACACAAACAATTGTATTAAGAAGGATAATGGAACGTGAAGAATTACAATTACAAAAAGCTTAGAAAAACGCCGCTCGGGATGAGCGGCGTTTTTTTTTGTTAAGTCGTTAAGGAAATGTTAAGAAACCAACATTACTATAGGCATTGTATACGAAAGTGTACATGCTTTAGAACTATGAAGGAGGAAATTTCCTATGAAGAAGAAAACAGTTGGGTATTTAGCGATTGCAGGTGCTTTATCATTCGGAATTATTGGAGGAGTCGGTATTCCGGCATTTGCGGCAACGAATACTCCAGCAGCTGAGCAGTCTACAAAAACGGCGAAAAAAGATTTAGATGACGCCACAAAACAAAAAGTAAAAACGATTATGGACGATACAAAGAAACAGTTAGAGGAACTAGGTGTAAAGCTTCCGGAGAAAGAGAAACGTAAAGACATGTTCGCAGGATTAGATGAGCAAACGAAAGAAAAAGCGAAGTCAATTTTAGAGCAAGAGAAATCTGGTAAATTAACACGTGAACAAGCAAAAGAAGAATTAACGAAGTTAGGCGTGAAAATGCCAGAGAAGGGTAAGCATGGTGATATGTTTGCTAACTTGGATGAGGCAACAAAAGAAAAAGCGAAATCAATTTTAGAGCAAGAGAAATCTGGGAAACTAACACGTGAACAAGCAAAAGAAGAATTAACAAAACTAGGTGTGAAATTCCCTGAGAAAGGTAAGCGTAAAGACATGCTTGCTGACTTAGATGAAACAACAAAAGAAAAGGCAAAGTCTATTTTTGAACAAGAAAAATCCGGGAAATTAACTCGTGAACAAGCAAAAGAAGAATTAGCAAAGCTAGGTGTGAAATTCCCTGAGAAAGGTAAGCGTAAAGACATGCTTGCTGACTTAGATGAAGCAACAAAAGAAAAAGCAAAGTCTATTTTTGAACAAGAAAAATCCGGGAAATTAACTCATGAGCAAGCAAAAGAAGAATTAACGAAGCTAGGTGTGAAACTTCCAGAGAAAGAGAAACATGAAGACATTTTTGCGGGATTAGATGAGGAAACGAAAGAAAAAGCGAAATCAATTTTAGAGAATGAAAAGAAACAATTAGAGGCATTGAATGTGGATCTTCCGCATCATAAAGTGAAACTTTAATCAGTGATGTATTTCCACTGATTATTAGCCCTCACCAATCGGGCTTTTACGGGCAGTTAATATTCCAACTTCATCCTTGTATTCGCTGGATTTTAAGGTGGAAGTTTTACTGCCCGTTAATGAGGGGTAAATTTTTTATGAAAAATGAAGATAAATAATTGAACTATGTCGTATCTTTCGTGTGGGCAACCGAAAGGTACGTGCGAGGACCGATTTCTGTCAGCAGAAATCGGTCCCTTTTAATGATTCGTTGAAATTTTTTTCATTGTTAGTATGTATCCAAAGACACAGTAGAAGATTGCAAAACCGATAAACACCTCTGTGTATTGATACTTACCTAACACGTAGAAGGAAACAGCTGGTATAATAGCTACCGTTAAAATGCTATAACTAGGATACTTGTGCCTGTACATGATAGCGAATAGAACAGAAAGAAATGTAGCGATGATACAAAAAACAGCAATCATTATTCGTGCACCTCCTAGATGGATCATACCATTTTTAGGGAATTAGAGAAGTGTCGTATCTTCTGTTATAATATAAGAAGAGAAATATTTCTTATGTTATATAAAAAAATATATTGATTTTTTCTAACAATTCAATATAATGAACAATAACTACAAAATTCGACATCAAGAAGTGATGATGAGGACACGATCGATTTTTTACGATTCTCAGAGAGGGAAGCCTTTGGCTGTGAGCTTCCTAATACGGAAAAATGGATTACCACCTCTGAACTGCAGCAGTGAACGGATACCTAGTAATTGCTTGCCGGCAAAAACCGTTATTTAGACTTGAGAAATTGGTGAAGTGTGTTACTTTACGAATTGAAACAAGGGTGGAACCACGAATACAACACTCGTCCCTTTTTTAGGGAGGAGTGTTTTTTTATTTCATTTTTGCATCACACTAGAATTGGAAGGAGGATACGCAGCATGCATCATGATGAGAAGAATAAAATTGGTTTAACAGTAGCACTTTCTATCGTAGTAGGAACGATTATAGGATCTGGTGTGTTTATGAAACCAGGGAGCGTATTAGATTACTCGGGGAGTTCTAATATGGCTATTCTTGCTTGGGTAATTGGTGGTCTGTTGACGCTAGCGAGTGGTTTAACAGTAGCTGAAATTGGAGCGCAAATCCCGAAAAATGGTGGGTTGTATACGTATTTAGAGGAGATCTACGGAAGTTTTTGGGGATATTTATCAGGCTGGATGCAAACGATTGTTTATGGACCAGCTATTATTGGAACATTAGGCTTGTACTTTAGTTCTTTAATGATTAATTTTTTCTATTTAGATAAAGTATGGAATTTACCAATCGCAATTGGAACAGTTGTGTTCCTTGGCGTTGTAAATAGTATGGGAACAAAATATGGAGGTATCGTCCAAACGGTTACGACAATTGGGAAGATGATTCCAATCGTTTTAATTGTTGTGTTAGGTTTTTGGAAAGGGAATAGTGATATCTTTAACGTAGTTGTGCCGATATCAGAAAATCAAAGTATCGGTATGGCAATTTTAGCAACGTTATTTGCTTATGACGGCTGGATTCTACTTGCTTCGATTGGTGGAGAGATGAAAAATCCAACAAAGTTATTACCGAAAGCGATGACGGTTGGTATTTTAATTGTAACGGCTGCTTACGTATCAATTAACTTAGCGTTACTAAATGTATTACCAGCAACACAAATTGTAGACCTTGGAGAAAATGCTACAGCGACAGCTGCGGGCATGTTACTTGGAGAATATGGCGGAAAAATTATTAGTATCGGTATTATCGTTTCTATTTTCGGTTGTTTAAATGGAAAGATTTTAACGTTCCCACGTATCCCGATGTCGATGGCAGAACGTGGACAACTGCCATTTTCTAAGTTTATCGCAAAGGAAAGTCCAAGATTTAAAACACCCGCAAATGCAATAACTGTTGAAATCATTTTAGGAATTATTTTAATGATTATTAGTGATCCGAATAAGCTATCTGAGATTTCCGTATTCATTATTTATATTTTCTATGTAATGACGTTTATTGGTGTCTTCATTTTAAGAAAGCGTAATAAGAATAAAGAGCGTGCATACAGTGTACCGTTATTTCCAATCGTACCAATCGTTGCGATTTTAGGTTCGTTCTTTGTAATCGGTAGTGCGATTATTAATGATCCGGTAAGTTGTTTCTTATCAATTGGAATTGTCTTTACTGGACTTCCGGTGTATTGGTATTTAAATAAGAAGAACAAAACGGAAGTGTCATGATTGAAGGGTAGGCGTATAATACGCCTACCTTTTTTACTGTAAAAAAATTGTACTTGCATCCACTTTCTATTTTGGTTACTATAATAGTAGTAACCAAAATAGAAAGCGTGGGGAAAGACTTGAATTTTCGTGTGTATATTTTAGCTATCGCGGCTTTCGTAGTCGGAACGGTTGAGCTAATTATAGGAGGAACGCTCGATTTAGTTGCCAATGATTTAGGCGTATCTATTAGTGCAGCTGGTCAGCTGATAACAATATTTTCAGTAGTATTTGCTTTATCGGGTCCGGTTTTATTAGCTTTAACCGGGAAGTTTGAAAGAAAGAAATTGTATATTGGGGCATTATCGATTTTCTTAATCGGAAATATCATTTCAGCATGTAGTGTGAATTACGGGATGTTAATGTTCTCAAGGGTTATTTGTGCAGCGAGTGGCTCGCTTATTATTGCACTGTCAGTAACACTTGCTTCTAGCGTTGTAGAACCACATTTTCGTGCGCGTGCAATTGGAATCATTTTCATGGGGATTAGTGGGTCACTTGTACTTGGGGTACCACTTGGTCTTGTACTTGGAAATGCATATGGATGGCGTGCACCATTTGTATTAATTTCGGTATTAACAGTTATGGCAATTGCTTGTATTTCATTATTTTTAACGAAAGTACCACCGACATCAGTGTTATCGATAAGAGAGCAAATCGCTACGTTAAAAGATAAAAAAATCGTCAGTGCACAGTTAACGTCATTTTTATTTTTAACGGGTCATTTAACACTATATGCATATTTAACACCTTTCTTAAAAGATATCATGCATGTTGAAGCGAATTGGATTAGTGTATTTTACTTCATTTTCGGAATCGCAGCAGTAATTGGAGGCGGCTTCGGAGGCTGGCTTGCGGATAAATGGGGATCAAAGAAAAGCATTATCTCAATTATTATCATATTTGCGTTTGCGATCTTCCTATTGCCAATGATGACATTCTCATTCCCACTGTTCATTATTATGATGGGACTTTGGAGTATGCTGAGCTGGGCTATTTCGCCAGCACAACAAAATTATTTAATTGAAATTGCACCAGAATCGGCTGGTATTCAGCAAAGTTTAAATAATTCTGCCCTTCACTTAGGAATTGCGCTCGGTTCAACAGTAGGCGGAGTTGTTATTGAAAAATCATCTGTTATATATAATGCTTGGGTAGGAGGCGGCTTTATTATACTAGCGCTGCTTTGTGCGATTTTCTCGATTACGAGAGGACGTTCTACTCAGTTCGCGAAAGAAGAATCTATCGTTTGATAGGTTCTTTTTTTATTTGTAAAATTTTGCAGGTTTTAGTGGGTATATGGAGAAAGTTGTATGTAGCGAGGTGATGGAGAAATGATGTTTAACTTCTCGATATTCGGTGTAATACTTGCACTATTACCGATAGTTGTAGTTGTTTTTGTATTAGGATGGATTCGTTGCATCTATCAAAACTCTGAGAAGCAAGTGGAGCAAAATGAGAAAATCATTGAGCTGTTGATGGAGATAAAGGAAAAAGATAAGTAATATGTATTCGTTTGAAATTTGTTTCTCGTAAGTTAAAAAGGCACTTATAAAGTGTCTTTTTTATTATGTTTGAAAATTGAAAACATGTAATATTTATTTGTCAATAGTAGCAGGAGAGCAAACAATTTTAAAGTTGCTTATTACTGTGAAACTTTCTCAACAATTCGACAAGATACTACAAAAAAACCACCTATTCTCTTTTTTTTACTATAAGTACAATGAAACAGTAAGATTGCTTCATGTAGAAATTTATATATGGTGGTGGAGAGAATGAAACGAAAGATGGTAGGAAAATGGTTTAGTTTTTTAAGTGCTCTTATTATTTTGTTAGGAATTGCAATGCCACAAGTAAAGGCAGAAGTAATGAACAGAGAAACATATAAAATGGATTGGAGCTATAGTAATTCGAAACAGCGTGAAATAAAGACAGAAATAATTAAAACGGCTTCGGGTAGTATTGCGTATTGTTTAACGCCTGATTTACGTTCACCCAATGGGGACGATTTGCCTGAGATGGGGAAAACATCTGATGCCGTATATCGTATTTTATTAAATGGATATCCTCAAAAAAGCCCATCTGAATTAGGTGTAGCGACAACGGAAGAAGCGCATTATGCTACACAATTAGCAGTATGGATTGCAGCAAATGAATTAACGGAAGAAGATTTAGTTGCAAAAAATGAACGTGTACATAATCTTATGAAGCGTTTAGTAGAGGCTTCAAAAAAAGAAACTGGATCACAAGATGTATTCTTTAAAGTTAATCCTGTAGATCCACAAACTGCTACACAAAAAGGAGATTATTTAGAAACAGGATTTTATGCAGTACAAACAAATGCGGTATCTGGCTCTTATACAATTCTTCCTGAAAATGCTCCTAAAGGGCTTCGAATTGTAAATGAAAATGGAGAAGAGAAAAGCATATTATCAATTAACGAAAAATTCAAAATCTTAATCCCGAAAGATACGAGTAGTGGTAATTTTAAAATGAAAGTGAAGTCTACGTTAACAAATTTACAAGCGATAGCTTTTAAAGGGTCAGAAAAAGTTCAAAATACAACGGTATTGTTACAAAGAAATAGTGAGAAAATCAGTACAGATTTAGTTGTAAATTGGGAATCAGTAGGCTCTTTAAAGATTATGAAATTAGGAGAAAAAAAGGAATTATTAAAAGGAGCGGTGTTTGAAGTTTCTAATGAAAACTTTAAACAAAATGTTACCACTAATGATAAGGGGATTGCGGAGTTAGGTAATCTTCCAATCGGTATATATAGTGTCAAAGAAATTCAAGCGCCAGCTGGATATGTGTTAGACGGAAGTGTTAAAAAAATTGAAGTGAAAACTGGTGAAACAGCTGTATTAGAGCTGAAAAATGAAAATGTAAAAGGTGAATTAGAAATAACGAAAGTAGATGTAGCGGATGGAAATACGAAGTTATCGAATACAGAATTTACAATCTACAACGAACAAGGGAAAGAAGTAGTAAAAGGGAAAACGGATGAAAAAGGTGTAGCGAAATTCAAACTACCATACGGAAAGTACACGTATAAAGAAACAATCGCGCCAAATGGATATGTAATAAACGAAGAGACGTTCGCATTTGAAATAAAAGAGAATGGAGAAATTATTAAACATATCGTTCAAGATAAGAAGGTAGAAGGCGAGTTAGAAATAACGAAAGTAGATGTAGCGGATGGGAATACGAAGTTACCAAATGCAGAATTTACAATCTACAACGAACAAGGGAAAGAAGTAGTAAAAGGGAAAACGGATGAAAAAGGTGTAGCGAAATTTAAACTACCATACGGAAAGTACACGTATAAAGAAACAATCGCGCCAAATGGATATGTAATAAATGAAGAGACGTTCGCATTTGAAATAAAAGAGGACGGAGAAATTATTAAACATATTGTGAAAAATAAGAAAGAAGAAAAGGCATCGCTTCCTTCTAAGCCAAATAAGCCAACACCGAATGGGGAAGTGAAACCTTCTGCTGATGTGAAGCCGGTACAACAAGCTAATATTCATAATGAAGTGAGTTTGCCAGCTACTGGCGGCGTCGGCAATGAATTTACGGCTTTATTCGTTTTAGGAATTGGTTTTATTATTGCTGGTGCTTATGTGTTAAGGATGAAAAATAGAAAAGAAATGTAGAAAAAAAACGCCTTGTAATAAGGGCGTTTTTTTAGTATCTCAACTTCATCAACAAACTCTTAATTTCCTCATCTTCCATAAATAGATCATGGTGTTTCTGGGTAATCTTTGCAAGTGCAACGTCATGATAGAAAAATTCTGTAAAGAACTTCACGAAAGGTTGTGACATTGTTTTCATTGCTTGCCATGACTCTTGCTCTACACCAGCAAATAAAATTTCACGGTCGTCAACGATGAGCAGTAAGTATCGCTCTAGCGCGTTAGGCTCTTCGGCTGGGATTAGAAAATGCATGTTTTCTAAGTCTGTTTCTACTTTTCCAACGATAAGGGACTCGGTTTTGACGCCTTGTTTTGCCTTTTCTTCTAATAAAGGAAGATATTCTAAAAGGGTATCATTCCAAGCTGAAATGCGAATTGATTCTTTTGCACTTTCGATGAGTTCTTTACTTTGAACTCGAATAGAAGATTGCATTTTTAAGCTCCACACACGGTCATCTGTAAATGATTTTTTTGATATATTCGTTTCCAATTCTTCAATATTTGATTGAAACTCTGTCGTTAATTTTTCAATTGCTAGCTTGAGTGGTAATGCTGTATACAGCTTTTTCTTTTCTGAAACAGAATCCATTACCATTCCTTTATCGATTAGGCGTGCAAGCACTTCATATATTTTGGCTTTTGGAACACCAGAATGCTTCACAATCGTTGTAGCATCTAATGGTTCGTTGCTCGATACGACAACTTCGTAAGCTTGGCTTTCATATTGTGAGAAACCGAATTTTTGTAACATAGTTCCCTCCGAACGAATGAGATTGTATAGCTTAAGGATAATGAACTATTTGTTTTTACACAAGTGGTTGTAAGTTTTCTACTCAGATTGGGAGGAGAATTAATTTCAATTTTTTAATTTTATCCATTATACTTAATATAGTGATTAATACGATTACAATACAACATGAA
>NZ_JBTIWT010000027.1:0-39203 GCF_054353775.1 Bacillus sp. 5w2
GGTATTTCCACAATGATTGTTTCTTCAAGCTTTACTTCTGCTTTAACAATCACTGATTCTTCTGGAGCTTGCTTTTCTACTTCAATAGTAGGTTGTTCTATTTCTGTATTACGTTTAATTTCTTCTGATAATATTGTATCCTCGTGCTCTACTTTAGAATCTACTAATTCTGCTTGTAGAATGTTTCGGGCCACTACATCACTTTCTTGCTTAGTATCTTCCATACGCTCAGCGATTGTTTGATGAAGTAATTCAGCCGCTGGAACTTCCTGCGGTGCACTCATTTCTTGAACCACTTCTTTTTCTTCTACTATAGGCTCTTGGCGTTCAATTTCATAACCGTTTTTCTCTAGCCATTGATCGACAACTGACTTTTCTTCCTTTTTACTTGGTTGATCTCGCTGATCAACTCCTTCATGACTGGAAGAAGTCTTTGCTTTTCCTTCAGAGAAATCAGATAATGTATATCCTTTTTTCTCTAACCAGGCATCAACAACTGATTTACCCTCTACAGATATTTCAAGGTCTTCTCTTTCCTTTTCTTCCTCCTGTTGTACAACTTTTTTCTCTACTGAAGGACGATTATATCCGTAAATTGGCGAAATCATTTCTGTTGGACGAAATGGTCTACGGTTACTTTCTTGCGAAGGTACAGGTGCTTTTTTTACGACAGGCTCTTGCTCCGGTTCATATTGCATTTCCGGCTCTTCATATGTAGAAACTACCTTCTCTACATACTGTCGTCTACTTCTTTCCACTTTGATTTCTCTTTGAATAGGCTGAGTTTCATATGTTACACCTTGAACAGGTTGTTCTTCAAAATGCCCTGTTTCTATAACATCCTCTTCATCGAACCCATTATCCGGTACTAATGGAAAACGGCATTTACCTGCATTCCTACTTGCCATTTGTGCTTCTCTTGCTTCAGTATAGTGGTTTACACGAGGAATTTTCGGCTGACTTTCAATTTGCTTTGGTACTTCTTTATTCATCGCTGTTTGTTCTTCCTCTTTGTTAAACAGCTTTTTCATCCAATCTAACATGCTTACCACTCTTTCTACTAAATAGTAACATCCTTTATTGTATCAGCATTCCGCAAAAAGTGCAGGTAAAATTAAGCATGTCATATTTATCCATAATTCTAATTTACGAGTGTTTTCATATAGAAAAACGCAGCCTTCCATGTAAGACTGCGTTTAAGCTTTACTCTTCTGATATTCATCTACACTATCCGTTACACTTTGTAATAAAGAATTTACATACTGCGGGTCAGATAATTTTTTATCTTCTTCAGGATTTGACATAAACCCAAGTTCTAATAGTACGCCAGGAACTTTTGACCAATTAAACCCAGAAAGATCATCCCTGAATTTAATTCCATTTACTTTCACTTGCTGATTCTCTCTCATTTTATTTACTATCGTTTGAGAGATTTGAAGACTTTCCGCATAAATCTCTTTGGTATACGGGCTTCCTTCTGCCGGCGTTAATACAGCGAATCCACTTTGATTCGGATTTTCAGAACCATCTGCATGAAGACGTAAAAACAAATCTGCCTTATGGTCATTCGCAAATGTCGCGCGTTCTTTATTACTCATATCAACATCTTGTGACGTTCTCGTCATTAATACTTGTATACCTTTTGCTTCTAACTTTTCTTTTAATACGAAAGCCATTTCTAATACAAGAACAGCCTCTCTTTTTTTCGTCACAATACCAGTTGTACCATCTGTCACTTTATATTTTTGCGTCGTTGCTCCTGGACCAACCGGCTCTAAATTTAAATTCGCTTTTTGTTGATGCCCCGGATCGATAACAACAAGAAACTTTCCTTGTTTTTCATTACTCTCTACTTTTTGTTCATTCTGTTGTACTGGTTGCTCATTTGGCTGCACTGGCGTAGCTTCCTCTTTCTTTTCCTCGGCCGGCACTTCCTCCTGCTCATGCTCCACTTGCTCATTTGTTTGAACTGCTTGTGGTTCTTCTTTCTTTTCTTGTTCTTCCTGCTGCTTTTCTACCGGTGCGTCTTCCTTTTTATCTTCGCTTGTTTCTTTTATAGAAGATGTTGTTTCTTTTTTCGGTTGTTCTTGTGAGCAACCTCCCATATATATTCCAATGAATGCAATCATGCTCATTATTTTTATATACTTCATGTTTTTCTCCCATCACTTTGCACCGGTCTCAAAGTTTTTCTTATAATTGTTTTATAATCTCAGCCATATTTCCAATATGAACGGGTTGCCACGTTTCTGTACCACGCTCCGCAGTATAAACTAGATAAGCATCATCAGCCACATTTACGAAAACCGGATCCCCCATATCTGTTTCATATCCGATAACAATCCATTCTTCTTGCCATTTACCGTTTTCTCCACTTATTAATGAATTTTTATGTTTATCATATCGGTAACCAATTTGCCCTTTTTCTAATTCATTTTCGCTAAACAAATATATTTCATAAGAACCTAACTCAATATCTTGCTGTTTTGAAGTTTCAATTCGTTTCAGAAGTTCTGCGATTTTTAGTTGTTGTTTCATACGTCTATCCCCTTCTATTTTTCTAAATTTTAACTAGTTTGTTTATAAAATACAATATAGATTTTGAGAAAAAAAGTGACATCCTATAATATGAACGATTTTTTGAATATATCTGTCACAACTCGCGATATATCAACGATTTTTCAAATATATCTATCACAACTCGCAATATATCAACGATTTTTCAAATATATCTATCACAATTCGCGATATATCAACGATTTTTCAAATATATCTATCACAACTCGCGATATATCAACGATTTTTCAAATATATCTATCACAACTCGCGATATATCAACGATTTTTCAAATATATCTATCACAACTCGCGATATATCAACGATTTGACACAGAATATCGACTTACCAGCAAAAAATGATAAAACAAAAAGAGAGGCTGTCCAAAAGACAACCTCTCTTTTCTTATATCAATTAAAATTTAAACTCTTGTCCAACTTCAAAGCTATCTTCTAATACAAGAATACCTTTTTCTTGTGGAGCATCTGGAAGCTCTAATTCACGTGCTGAGCAAATCATTCCAGAAGAAGGAACACCGCGAAGTTCAGCTGGTTTAATTAGCATACCGCTTGGCATTACAGCGCCGATTTTTGCAACGACAACTTTTTGTCCTGCATCAACGTTCGGTGCGCCACATACGATTTGTAATGTTTCTGTACCAATTTCTACTTTACAAATGTTTAACTTATCAGCATTTGGATGCTTCTCTTTCTCAGCTACATAGCCTACAACAAATTTTGGAGAAAGGTCTGCTTCTACTGTTTCTTCAAAGCCGTTCTTCGCTAAAATTTCGTTGATTTGCTCAACAAGTTCTTTCGTTAATGTAAGGTTACCTGTTTCTGTTACTTCTAAATAAGAAGATGCATTAAAGATGTTGAATCCTGCTGTTACATTGCTTTCACGATCGTATACGCGTGCAACATCTCCTTTGCGATCAAAAGTACGGTTCTCTAAAGTAATATCTTGTAAGGCAACAATTAGAGTGTCACCAATTCCTTCAAGGTTGTAAAAAACGTTCACTTCGTTCATCCTTTCTCTTTTCCATCTGTCTTCTTCCGATTCTTCGCTAAAATAAAGATTGGTTCAAAGTCTCCATCTTCATATACGAATGAAAGTGATGTAATCGGAACATGCCCTTCGGCAAAAAATTTCATTGTCATTTGTGCAATAATATCATAACCGATTTCGTTGACGATATCAGCAATAATTAATACATCTTGGTGAGGAACAGCCACAACCATATCACCAGAAATCTTTTCACGCATCGATTGTAGTAACGATTCGTTTAAAATACGCGTCGCATCATACCCATCATTTGTGTTTAAAAAGTAGAATGTATTCCCTGCTACTGTGTCTTGTTTAAATTCATAACCTAATGAGCGAGCGTTGAATAATGCCATTTCACGCACTTGTTGCTCTGTAAGTTCTAATTTTTGTAATAGACGCTCATCAATGAGTCGATACGTTTTATTCGAATCTAACGCATAGTAAATACGTGTTTCCGCCGTATGATCCGTCATAATAAACGGATTTCCTTCTTCTGCTTGTTTCGGAAAAGAAGTAGAGCGAATAACAGGTAAAATTTTCGCTGCGTTATTTTCTTCTTTATGCATCGCAATTAGTGCTTCTTGTACGTAATAAGCAACTTCTTCAATCGCCTTTTCTTTGTTCACTTCCCATTTTGCTACAACTCCTGGAAGCGATACGTTAATACCTTTTTTCGAGTCTTTTTGTTCTATACGTAGAACTTCTTTCTCGCTATCATACTGAAAGTCCCATTCCGGGCGAGATAATTTCTTCATTAACTCATCTTTCATCTTTTTACTTGTCATCTTCATCTCTTTTTCCTCCCTTCCAAAAAAATAACCTCCCCCGCGAAGGTAGAGGTTGTTTTACAATTCAATTGGCAAATTGCCTTATTTTAAACCTTCAATAAACTCTTCGATTTGTTCTTGTGTTTTACGATCTTTGTTTACATAGCGACCTGTTTCTTCACCTTTATTGTACGCTACAAAGCTCGGAATGCCAAATACGTCTAATTTTACACATAGATCAATAAACTCATCACGATCTACATAGTAAAATGAGAAATCACTATATTTCTCTTCTACTTCTGGCATAAATGGATCTACAAAGCGGCAGTCTGGGCACCATTCTGCTGAGAACATAAAGACTACATTCTCTTCATTTTTCAATTGTTGGAATTGCTCCATGCTTTCTAATGATTTCATCTATATTTCCTCCTCTAACGAGTGCATTTTTTCATGTTATAATCTTTCTTTTATACTACCATACATCGCGCACGGTGCAAGGTTTATGCTTGCTTTTCGTCATACTTATATTGCCCAACAAGTAACTTAACAACGTGTACAAATAATTCTGTGCGATCAACATAATCATCTGTAAAAATACCGATAGCACCTTCGTGGCTTCGAATATCTTTTCTTTGTACAAATTCTTCCATCACTTCGCTTAACTCTTTTCCTTCTTCCAGTGGCTTTAAAAAGTCATCTGGTAATTTAATACGAGCGCCTCCTGCAACAAATACTCTACCGTCACTTGTCGCCAAAGCACCCCAGTTACACATAAATAAGCCGTGTGCTGTTTTCATTACGCCGCCTTCTAGACCAATACCAATTTGAGCTTCTCCTTCTTGCAGCGCTCGCTTGGCTCTATTAACCGCTCCTTGCATCGTCTCTTCATCTGTAAACGGCTGGTTTGCTACTCCTGAAGGAACAGAAAGCGACGTAATTTCAGCATCTCTCCAAACCTTCTCCACAGCTCCAACTTTCGTTTTATTCTTCGATCCAACTACTACTTTCATTCCGCTCACCTCTGTAAAAATTTATCACTTTGTTCTAATATCCACTTCCGGTACAAATTAAGCACGAACCACTACCGCATATCACCGGGGCATCTATTCAACCTAAAGAAAGAGGTTTTTCCCACAACATTACCGGCTTCGAACTCAAAAACAGCCTTCCTCTCTCTTCCTATCCGCGGTCTTAATACATCATTCGAGCACCCATTAAGCACTAACCGCCACCACACACCGATGGGTCATCTCTTCAACCCAAAAAAAGAAAGGCTCTTCAGCCCTTCTTCCTTACGCGTTATTCTTAATTGTCTCTAACGTCGTTTTATCCGTTGCTCTTACAAGCTTCGTAATTAGTTCTTTCGCTGCCGCATAATCATCAACATGTAAAATAGAAGCATGTGTATGAATGTAGCGTGCGCAAACACCAATTACTGCTGATGGGATACCTGAGTTACTTGTATGTACACGGCCCGCATCTGTACCACCTTGTGAAATAAAGTATTGGTACGGAATGTTGTGTGTTTCTGCTGTATCTAAAATGAATTCGCGCATTCCTCTATGTGTTACCATCGTACGGTCGTAAATACGAAGAAGAGCACCTTTTCCTAATTGACCGAACTGCGTTTTATCACCAGATGCATCGTTTGCTGGACTTGCATCAAGCGCATAGAAAATGTCTGGTTGAATCATATTTGCAGCAGTTTGTGCACCGCGAAGACCAACTTCTTCTTGTACAGTCGCACCAGAGTATAATGTGTTTGGTAATGTTTCGTCTTTTAATTCTTTTAATAATTCGATTGCAAGGCCACATCCGTAACGGTTGTCCCAAGCTTTCGCCATAATTTTCTTTTCATTTGCCATCGGCGTAAACGGACAGATTGGCACGATTTGTTGTCCTGGTTTTACACCAATTTCAATCGCATCTTCGTAGCTATCTGTACCTATATCAATTAACATATTTTTTATATCCATCGGTTTTGCACGTTGCGCGTCACTTAATAAATGAGGCGGGATAGAACCAACAACCCCAATAACAGGGCCATTCTTCGTCATCACTTGTACACGCTGTGCTAATAATACTTGGCTCCACCAGCCGCCTAACGTTTGAAAACGAAGCATCCCGTTTTTCGTAATTTGCGTAACCATGAAACCTACTTCATCCATATGACCTGCTACAAGAACACGTGGGCCAGTTTCGTCCCCTTTTTTCAGACCAAATACGCTACCTAAACCGTCTTGCACAATTTCATCCGCATATTTGCTTAATTCTTGCTTCATAAAACGGCGTACATCATGTTCGAAACCTGATGCACCTTGTAATTCTGTTAACGTACGAAATAATTGTAATGTCTCTTTATTCACGAAGTCCCCTTCTTTCAAACCTTAGTAGAATACCTCTTTTATTGTAACGAAATTTTCGAAATGTTTCTAGTTTCTTCTTTTTTAGCTGTATTTGCTTTATAATTATTATTGGTACACTATTTTTATTTTACAGAATTGAGGTGAATATATGAGCTGGAAAGGTTTAGTAGCAGGTCTTGGCGTTGGGTTCGCAGCTGGTTATCTTGTTGCAAACAAAGTACAAGAACAATCCCATATTTCTTCAGAAAAAGCATTGAAAATGGTGAAACAAGCATTAAGTCATAAAGGTGAAATTACTGGCTCTTGGGTACATATGGTTCCAGAGACATTTGAAAAATATGATGTCGCATACGAAGTTTATCGTGGCGGTCTTACAACGATGTTAGATGATATACAAGAACGATTTGAATTTTTAGTTGATGCTAAAACAGGTACTGTTTTAGAGGTTATAGCAGCATAAAAAGGAGGGTTCCCATTAGGTGAACCTCTTATTTTTTTGAAATTACGGGTAGTGATTGAAATTATATCAGCGATTTTTCTGTTATCGGCTTACCGACAAAAGCCGATAACAGAAAAAAAAGGCTGCCCCAACAGACTTCTGGAACAACCTCCTCCTTTTAAGCTTCTATACTCGTTTTCCGCTCTATCTTTTCTACAATATGCCCTTCCTCATTCCACTTTACTGCACGGTAATACGCGTCATGATAAAACGTAAACCATGCCTCTTTTTCAGCGCCGTACTTCATCCACTTTTGCTTATTTTCAATCGATGTCATCGGATAATCATCATAGGCCATTACCCATAGTACATTTTGATGTGCATGCGTCGGCAAAAGATCTGCTAAATGAAGCATCGTTTCACCTTTACTTTCCAAAGCAACAACTGCATGTCCATCACTATGACCGCCCGTATGCGCCATTTTTATTTCATCTGTAATTTCTATTTCTTGCTGAAACGTAACAACTTGATCTATAATTGGCTCCCAATTTTCCTTCCAATATGTATTGCGCGACCTGATATTTGGGTTCCTCATTTCATCCCATTCTGTTTCACTAACGTAAACTTTCGCATTCGGAAACGCTGGCACAAGTTGATCACCTTTCCATTTTGTTAAACCAGATGCATGATCAAAATGCAGGTGTGTCATTAAAACATAATGAATATCTTCAGACTTTAATCCTAGTTTTTCTAATGATTCATAAACCGATGACTCTTCTGTTACACCTTGATTTCGCTTCATCTTCTCATTCAATTTACCGTTTCCTATTCCGGAATCAATCAGCATATTACCATCTTTCGTTTGCAAAAGTAACGGATCTGTTCGTAAATAAATATGGTTTGTATCATTATGTTTATATTTACGTGACCAAAGTACTTTCGGCACGACACCAAACATTGCTCCTCCGTCTAAATGTGTATTCCCGCCTTTTAACCATGTCACTTTTATATCTCCAATTTGTAACTGTTCCATCACACATCCCCCTTTTTATTTAATTTTAACATAAAATTCTGATTATTTTAGTTACAAAAAACCTATGCATTACTGCATAGGCTCTGTACGATATTTCGCTTCAACTCGGTAAATACGATGACCTTTACTAGAGAATTTTTCTTCGTATTCAGTCATGATGTTACCTTCATAATCACTATTATGAAGATCTAAGCTTAAGTAAGTTAGTAACATACCATACTCAGCCATACTCATTAGAGAGTATTCAAATAAACCTTGGTTATCTGTTTTGAAATGAATTTCTCCACCTTCTACTAACACTTCTTCATAATTGCGTAAGAACGTTTTATACGTTAAACGACGCTTCGTATGACGTTTCTTTGGCCATGGATCTGAGAAGTTTAAATAAACGCGATCAATCTCACCTTGTGCAAAGAAAACTTTTAAATCTTCAGCATCTTTATTAATTAACTTTAAGTTCGGTAATTCTTCTTCAATTAATTTATCAAGTGCATCTACAACAACACTCGTGAATTTTTCAATTCCAATATAATTAATATGCGGATTTGCTTTTGCCATATCATACATAAAACGACCACGACCTGTACCTACTTCAATATGAATTGGGTGGTCATTTCCAAATACTTCTTTCCAGTTACCAGCGCGCTCCTCTGGGTTTCCGATTACGATATGTGAATACTCATTAATTCGATCCATTGCATATGGTTTATGTCTTAAACGCATAGATGTTTCCCTCTCTTTACATAGCTATTTTAAAGGAATAATTCCTTCTTTCTGTTTTAATCAATCTCCCAAACAAAAAACCAAGTACGTACGAGCACTCGGTCCGTTTCTTTCAAGTATAAGATGTACCATTTTGATAAAAACTACATACAGCATTAAACATTCCATGACGAAACAGCTTTTTCTCTTACATTTGAAGAGAAAAACAATCGAAAGGATGATCCGTTCATGCCAATTAATCAACAACATCAATTAGAAGTGCTGAAAGATATTTTAGTCAATCACCAAAGTGATTGCTGCGGGACAGTTTCTGAATGCGAGCAATTAGAGCGTCTCATTCAATCGTTACTCGCAAACGATAATATAAGTAGTGACGCTAAAACCATGCTAAACGATGTATATTCTTATAGTCAATCGGGTAAATCTTCCTCTAATTTGGACAACCACATTTCCAATAATCAAGAACAACTTACTCAGTGGATTGCTGGAATGGACAATTTTTCTTAAGTATTACTCTGAAGCAAGTAGTTGCTGTAAATATTGATGCCAATATTCAGCTTCTGCTTGCTGCTTTTTTGTTGTGTGCCATTGAATAGACAAAATCGTTTGTGCTATTACATACCATCTCATACGCCTAAGCAGCGATTCATCCATTTCAATATCATAATATTCGAGCCACTCGCTCCATTCTTGGCGCGGAATGTACCAATATAATAACATACCGAGGTCTAGAGCTGGGTCAGCAATTACAGCTCCATCCCAATCAATTAAAAACAACTCATCTTCATCCGACAATAACCAGTTGTTATGGTTTACATCACAATGGCATACAACGAATTCATTGTATTCAATATCTTTTAATGAATCCATTAAATATTGAAGGCCTTGCTGAATTGTTTCATCATCCCTTATATCTCCTCTTAAAACAAGTTGCAGTTGTTGTAATAACTCTTGTGCGTGAAGCGGCTGCTTCCCAAGTCTTTGAATCATCTGTACAAGCGCTTTAGAGGAGTGTATTTTCTTCAAAAGTTTCGCAACACGTTCTAGTTTCATATCCTCTGGCTCTAGCTTCTGTCCCGGAAGCCATTTTTGAGCAGAAATTACATCACCGTTCGTTACCCTTCTTGTCCAAAGTAATTTTGGAACAATTCCTTCTGCTGACAATACCGCTAAAAAGGGCGATGTATTCCGCTTTAAAAATAACTTCTGTTGTCCGTTTTGCGCAATATATGCATCGCCCGTTACTCCACCAGCCGGTACAAGACTCCACTCTTTTCCTAATAATTGTTCCAACCATTCCATATTCATTACCCGTTAACAAATCCTTATCTTTTATAGTTATGAAAAGAAAAACCGCAACATTTCTACACATGTTGTGGATTCATATATATTTTACTGTAAATGAAAAGAAAACTTGGCATAAGCCAAAAACTCTCTATTTTATTTTACAAAACCAGTCATAGAATGACAACTTATCAAAATCGTCACCTTTGTCAATTCTACATTTATTACATTCTCATCGTCAAGTAGCGATTTGTCACATTATCGTCAATATATACGTGCTAATTGGAGCGAGCCTCAGTTCCTTTCCTCTAAATGAAGAAATTGGCTCTATTTTCGCTTGCTTTTCGTTTACTAACACATGCCACGTTTCTTCTTTCGGAAGTTGCACCGTTTTAGCTTCTAAATCGCTATTAAATAAAACGACAATCTCTTTCCATGGTCCAAACGATTCTGCATGTTGTAGGTGATATGCAAGTACTTCTGAAGATGTTTGCAAAAAAGTCATGTGCTTTTTTATAAGTTCTACGTTTTGTAATCGGAATGCTCCGTGCTCTTTGCGAATCGCAATTAAACCTTTTATATAGTTAACGGTCTCTATCTCTTTCTCTTTTTGATCCCAATCTAATTGATTAATTTCATCATTTGCATTATAACTATTTTCATTTCCTTGCTTCGTACGATAAAACTCTTGCCCAGCATGTAAGAAAGGAATCCCTTGCGACAGAATCACCATTGCGCTCGCTAGAAGGTGACGTTTTTTCAAAATCTCTTCTGGCTCTTCATTACTACGCATTAGTTTATCCCACATCGTCATATTGTCATGACATTCTACATAGTTAATGCTTTGCACAGGCTCTAAAAACAAACCTGTTTCTTTCATACTCAAAAGGCTTCCTGATGCTATATACTGCAAATGATTACAGTCTACATGCCCACCAAGTGCAAACCCACGTTTATTTATATGAAAGGTACTCCCTTTTATCCCATCACGAAATTGATCATTAAATTGCGCGATATGCGGCATTTTTTTTGCATTATTTAACGTTGCTTTTTCCTCTAGAGGAAGTGGGGTTTGTAGATCCCATCCTTCTCCTAATAACAATGCATCTCGCTTTATGTTTCGCACTTCTTTTTCTATTATATTCAATGTATCAACATCTAAAATTCCCATTAAATCGAATCGGAATCCATCAACATTGTATTCAGTAAGCCAATATAAAATAGACTCTACAATGAATTTCCTCATCATTTTCCGTTCAGATGCTATATCATTGCCGACTCCCGTCCCATTAGAAGGCATACCATCTTCACCATGACGAAAATAATATCCTGGGACAAGCTTTTCAAATGATGATAGCTCTCTTTCATAAACATGATTATATACAACATCTATAATCACCCTTATGCCGTGCTCATGAAATGTTTCAATCAGTTGCTTACACTCTACTATCCTGTTATATGGGTCAGAGGGGTTTGTAGCATAAAATCCTGTTGGCGCATTGTAATATAATGGATTGTAACCCCAATTATATGCAGAGGAAGGATTCGCCTCATCTACACCACCGAAACAATATAAAGGTAATAATTCAACATGTGTAACACCTAAATCTTTTATATGAGACAAGCCTGTTAACGTCCCATTTTGCCCTGTTGTCCCTTCTTCCATTAGCCCTTTATATGTTCCTTTTTTACTCGCTCCACTGTTTGGATGAATAGTGGCATCACGAATATGCAGTTCATACAATATGACATCTGTCATTGCCTGCAATGGTGGTAATTGCTCTTGCTTTGTTACATTCGTCTTTTCCAAATCGATAACAACGCCGTACTTCCCATTTACAGTCACTGACTTTGCGTAAGGATCCACTGCTTCATTCCATATTAAATTAATACAAACAAGAAATGTATATCGAGCTCCATCGTGATCCCCTTGTAATGTATGGGCCCAAACGCCATTCTCTCCTCTATACATTTCATGATCGGTATATTCTTTATCACTTTTATAAATCCTTACTTTCGCAAGCCTCGCAGTTGGAGCCCATACTTTAAATGTCGTTGCCTCTTTTTGATACACAGCACCTAAATCTGTACCTTCGTAATAATACTTTTCATCGAAAATCGCTGTTCTTATGACAGCACCTATTTGTAAATCTGTTTCTTCATTCCGTTCATCTCGTACTGTATAATACTTCCCCACATCTAGCGGCTCTTTTATAAAACACTCATACTTCGTTGCATCCGGAAGCGCAATCGTATGAGAAATCGGTAAATCTTTCACGTTACTTCCTTCTTGCAAACGAAATGTCCGACTTGTTCCATACGCATGTGGGAGCAAAATTGTAATTTTATTCATTTCATCTAAATAGGCATCAAATGGACGTTTTACTTTCAACATAAAAAAATCACCATCATTCTCAAAGTTAAAATAAAGTGAACCTTTAATTAGTGGTTATTTTGTTCATCCCACTGATTATTGCCCCCAACAATCGGGCAGTTATCTCCCCACCTAATTTCCTCGCATTCGCCGAATTTTGAGGTAGAGTCTGACTGTCCGCAAATAGCGGGATGAAACGAGCTACAAATGATAAGGCTTTTCTGATCAGTAAGACTCTATACAGTAACTCCATTATTCTCTATAGTATATTCACCTGTATAAAAAACGTTTTCATACATTCTATTTTTGTAATATTATTTCAGCAATCGCTTTATACTTCGGTGTCTCCTTCACGTGAGATTCGTATAAAGTAATCGTATCCGCTTGAAATGATATTTCAGGTACTTCCTTTATATGTTCTAAATCAAACTTTTCTTCTCCTACCCATTTACGAGCAACAGTAATATGCGGATGATACGGGCGTGTTTCTAAAGAAAATCCATTTCCTTCACACATATTGTGTACTTGCTTTTGCAATTGAAACAAATCTTGATTCTCGCTTACCTTCGACCAAAAAATACGCGGCCTGTCTTCCATACCGAACGTTGCAAATCCTTGTAATGTAAACGATAGTTCTTTCGTTTCTATAAGTGTTTGTAATCCATTCTTTATTCCTTCTAATTGTTCCTCTGTCGCACTCCCTAAAAATGAAAGGGTAATATGATAGTCTTCTTTATGTACCCATGAACGAAATGGCAATTCCTCTTTCATTTCCTCTTTATAGTTAGACAGCACTTCTTTTATATGATTTGGTAACGTAATCGCGACAAAATAATGCGGCTCCATCTACATTTTCTCCTTCTTTCTATTGTTGCTTTTCTTTCTTATCTCATTCAGGTAAAAAGAAGCCGCCCTCCAAAATAGAGAGCGGTCATTATTTATATATCCATTACTTCGCTAATTCATGAATTGCTTGCGCGTAAATTGCTGTTGCTTTTAATAAGTCTTCAATTTCAATGTACTCGTCTTTTTGATGCGCAAGTTCTTCTTTTCCAGGGAACAACGGACCAAACGCAACGCCAGCTTTCAATGAACGAGCGTAAGTACCGCCGCCAATTGCTAATAGCTCTGCTTTTTCTCCTGTTTGTTCTTCATATACGCGTTGCAACGTACGAATTAATACGTGATCTTTATCAACGTGATGCGGGCGAGAGTTTGAATAATCTGCCACTTCAAATCCATGAGTACCAACGTATTCTTTTAACTTTGCAATCATTTCTTCAAAGTTAGTCGTAACTGGATAACGTACATTTAATCCTAAATTGCCACCATTTTCTTTCGTATAAGAAAGGCGACCAACATTTACTGTTAATGGTCCGCTAATATCGTCTTTATAAGAAATACCAGCTTTCTCTCCTAAAATATCTCCTGTAAATGTTTCTGTTACAAACGATGCAAACGAAGCCCCTTTTCCATCAAGAGCAACTTTCGTTAAAACGTTTGCCAGTAATAAACCGGCATTCTCGCCCTTCTCCGGAGTAGATCCGTGAGCTGAAATCCCTTTGATTTGCAACGTCACCGTATTACCTTCTACAATTGCTTCACCTATTTTTTTAGCAGTTTGTAAATACTCTTCATATGCTACTGTAAGAGCATTTACATCTTCTCCTGTAATAATCGCTTCTGCAAAATCAGGAACCATATTTAAACGGCGACCTGATTCAAATGAAACAAGTTCATATGTACCTTTCTTCTCTTCACTACCATTTTGCACAACTTGTATATCAGAAATTCCTTTTTCTGCATTAATAATCGGAAAGTCCGCGTCTGGCGCAAAACCAATTGTTGGCATTTCTTCGTTTTTAAAGTAGTGATCTACACATTTCCAATTGCTTTCCTCATCTGTTCCTAAAATCATACGAACGCGCTTTGAAAGAGGTAAACCTAATTCTTTCACAATTTTCATCGCATAATAAGCTGCCATCGTTGGGCCTTTATCGTCAATTGCACCACGTGCAAAAATCTTTCCATCGCGAATATCCGCGCTATATGCCGGAGTCGTCCAGCCATCTCCTTCTGGTACAACATCAACGTGACAAAGAATACCTACTAATTCTTCTCCTTGTCCCATTTCAAGATGACCTGCATACCCCTCTAAATTTTTAGAAGCAAAACCTTCAGCTTCTCCTTTATGTAACATGAAAGATAAAGCTTTTTCTACACCTTCACCGAATGGTGCGCCCTCTTTCGCCGATTCTTCTTCCCATACACTTTTAATTTGTAAAAATTGTTGTGTATCACGAATTAAATCATCTTTTCGTTTTGCAACTTCTTCTGTCCAATTAATCGCTGACATCACGCATCCATCCTTCACTATATTGTTTCTTTCATCATAACAAACCGAAATCTCTTATGCCATACACGAAACTCAAATACCGAACAATTGTAATATTTCAGATATTTCTCATTAGTTTTTCTTTTATTTTCCCAAAAAAATTTGCAGGAATTTGGCGTTTTACGTAGAATTTTATGTGTTAGTTGACTGACCATATATATAATGTCAACTACCAATATTTTTCTATATGAATCTTTGTTAAACTTTTGTAAAATTTAAGTAGATTAAAGCATGAATTTTATCATGTAGAGTACAATGGTAGTAACGACCTTCTTTCCTGAATGGGGTCAAAAAAACTAGTAGAGGAGTGGTTTTCTCTTGAAACCTACAACTACTCGTATGCTAACACGCATTAAATCAATTTATATGTACATCAATGAAAACGGAACGGTAACGACGAAAGACCTTGTAGATGAGTTCGGGATCACACCGCGAACGATACAACGTGATCTAAATGTGTTGCAGTTTAATGAACTCGTGTATAGCCCTTGCCGCGGTAAGTGGACAACAACAGGAAAGAAAGTGAGAATGACCTCATAACGAAAAATAATTGTATGTAAATAAATACATACCCCTTTCTAACTCATTAGAAAGGGGTCTTTTCTGCGCCTAAAAACAGCACTATTTCTCAGTATCTACTTGATATGTTCTTAACATTTCTACTTCTTCATCTGATAGCTCTCGGTATTGTCCAAGTTCTAGCTCTTCATCTAATACTAACGGTCCCATCTCTGTTCTCTTTAGGTAGACTACTTTTTTCCCTACCGCTTCAAACATACGCTTCACTTGATGGAACTTTCCTTCTGTAATGACAAGCTCGATTTCAGAAATATCATCGCTTTTTAATATTGTGAGTGCCCCTGGCTTTGTTTCATAGCCATCATCTAAAATAACACCTTTAGCAAACTCTTCTACATCCTCTTCTGTTACTACTCCTGCAACGTGTGCATAATATTTTTTCGGCACATGCTTTTTCGGAGATAACAATTGATGTGATAACTTCCCGTCGTTTGTTATTAATAAGAAACCTTCTGTATCAATATCAAGTCTTCCAACTGGGAACGGATCAAAGATTGCATCTTCTAATTCTAATAAATCTATTACCGTTTCATGGTTATCATCTTCTGTCGCTGAAATAACGCCTTGTGGTTTATGCATCATTAAGTAAACAAACTCTTTATATTCCACAACTTCACCGTGAATCATAACTTCTTGTTCTTCTACATTTACATGAACCTTTGCATCTTTCACTGGCGTTCCATCAATTTTCACAACGCCGTCTTTCAATAATTTCTTTACTTCTTTTCTACTTCCATATCCCATATTCGCTAATAATTTATCTAATCTCACGTTTTTCACCTTCTTTATTTATCATAGAAAAGGGGACGTAATTACGCCCCTTTTGATTTCAACTTTATTTTGAATCTACTGCCAAGTTTACGTTGAATTTTCTCTAATGCTTCTCCGCCAAATACTCTTTCAAGTACTCCTGTGCGAATCGCTAACAATCCGTAAACAAGACCACCAATACCTGCACAAACCACAACTGTAATAAGAGCACCAATTCGGCCATCAGGCGAAATCATGAAGGATAGAATCCATTGTGATAACTTTACAGCAACGACCATTACAAGTGTTAATACTGCAATTTGGAAAGTTCTCTTATATACAACACCAAATGAATAGTGTGCATGTTTTTTAATTTGTCTATTCGTATACCATACGGAAGCTAAGAAGCCGACTGCTGTTGCTAAAATCGCTCCAACTGTACCGAAATAACGAATAAAGATTACGTTACATACAAATTTCAAAATAACACCCATGATAAGCGCGATAATCGCATGCTTCTGTTGGTTAATCCCTTGCAAAATTGCTGCTGTTACTGTAAATAAAGCGAATAACAACGCAACCGGTGCATACCACATTAATACTTGTCCACCTAATGGATCTGAGTCGTAAAACGCAGTATAAATTGGATATGCAAGTGTTGAAATACCGACAACTGCTGGCAATGTTAAGAACATATTTGCCTGGAATGTTTGTGTAATTTGTAACTTTAAATAACGATATTGTTTTTCAGTAAATGATTTTGTAATTGCTGGTACAAGCGTTAAACTAAACGCTGTCGCAAGCGATACAGGAATCATAATTAATTTATGCGTCCACATTGTGAAAATACCAAGCGCACGTTCTGCGATATCACCTTGGCCAATCGCCTGCATAATTGAGTTAAATGTCAATGTATCAATTTGTTGATATAAAGGAATCGTTAACCCAATTACAACGTAAGGAATCGCATATGCAAATAATTCTTTAAATAGTTGAACGGTACTCACTGTCGATTCTGGTGCGGTTTGTTCAATTAAATATTGATCCAAATGTTTTTTCCGTTTTAACCAGTACCAAATGAGTACACCGAGCGCTCCAACTGCCGAAACGAACGCAGCAAATGTCGCTACCCCAACTGCTGTTGCAACTGTACCGCCAAGTACTTTAATAACGATAAAACTACCCGCTAATAAAAAGACGATACGAATAATTTGCTCAATAATTTGCGAAACAGTAGTGGGCCCCATTGATTGGTGACCTTGGAAATAACCACGAATTAAACTCGCTGCTGGTACAACAATAAGAGCAAAACTTACAAGACGAATAATCGTCGTAACTTCTTCTACATTACTGTGTATACTTTGTTTACCAAGCATTGCTTCTGCAAACAGTGGCGCCGTCATGTATAGAACTAGGAACGAAAGAACTCCTGTTACTATCATCATAACCATTCCCGAGCGGAACATTCTCCGGCTCGTTTTATAATCGCCAAGCGCATTATATTTGGAAACAAATTTTGAAACAGCAAGCGGCACCCCTGCCGTTGCGATACTTAAAAAGATCGTATATGGAATGTATCCATATGTATAGAGCGTTCCGCCTTCTGTACCTACTAATGCATGAAACGGAAAGACGTAAATCATGCCTAAGAACTTTACTAAAAATGTCCCTAACGTAACAATAAGCGTTCCGCGCAGAAATTTCGAATCGGACATACAAAAATCCTCCTACATCTACATAAAGTGAAACTATAATTAATTGAACTATTCGAGTATTTACGGGCTGCCAAACTCCCTTTTTATTTCTCTTACATCTTAAGGTTTTAGTTTTATTGCCCACAAATAGCAGGATAGTACTGAACTCTAACTTTTGTATTGTACCACAATTCTCCCTGTAAGCAGTACTTCACTCTATTTTTCTTTTAAGGGAAAACATGCTATTCTTTTAGGCAGGAAATGTAGAAAATGAGGTCGATATATTATGCATTATGATGTTATTGTCATCGGCGGCGGGCCTTCTGGGCTAATGGCTGCAATCGGTGCTGCAGAAGAAGGCGCAAATGTCTTACTTCTTGATAAAGGAAACAAACTAGGGCGTAAACTTGCGATTTCTGGTGGCGGTCGCTGTAACGTAACGAACCGTCTACCACTTGATGAGATCGTTAAACATATACCAGGAAATGGCCGCTTTTTATACAGCGCTTTTTCTATTTTCAATAATGAAGATATTATTACATTCTTCGAAAATCTCGGTGTAAAACTGAAAGAAGAAGACCATGGCCGTATGTTCCCTGTATCAAATAAAGCACAATCGGTAGTAGACGCACTTTTAACACGATTAAAAGACTTAGGTGTAAAAATTCGTACGAATACACCTGTTGAAACGATTGAATATGAGAACGGGCAAACGCAGGCAGTAGTACTGCAAACTGGCGAAGTACTCGAAACAAATCACGTCGTTATCGCTGTTGGCGGAAAATCTGTTCCTCAAACCGGCTCTACTGGAGACGGATATGCTTGGGCTGAAAAAGCTGGGCATACCATTACAGAACTATTCCCAACAGAAGTACCAATCCTTTCAAACGAACCATTTATTCGTGACCGCTCCTTACAAGGTCTTGCTTTACGAGATGTAAACTTAAGCGTATTAAACCCGAAAGGAAAAGTTATCATTTCTCATAAAATGGACATGCTCTTCACTCATTTCGGCCTATCTGGTCCTGCTGCTCTTCGTTGTAGCCAATTCGTTGTGAAAGCACTGAAAAAGTTTAAAACGAATACAGTTCAAATGAGTATTGATGCATTGCCAGAAGAAAATAGTGAACAACTATTCCAGCGCATGCTGAAACAAATGAAGGAAGATCCGAAAAAAGGAATTAAAAACGTGCTAAAAGGTTATGTTCCTGAACGTTACTTCCTATTCTTATTAGAAAAAAATGAAATTGACGGTAGTGAACAAGCTGGACAAGTTTCTCACGAGAAGATTCGTGCACTTGTGAAAGACTTTAAAGAGTTTACTGTAAATGTAAATGGTACGCAGTCAATTGAAAAAGCATTTGTTACTGGCGGCGGTGTATCCGTTAAAGAAATTAATCCGAAAGAAATGTCTTCTAAATTCACGAACGGCGTATATTTCTGCGGAGAAGTTCTTGATATTCACGGTTATACTGGCGGCTATAACATTACATCTGCTCTTGTTACTGGTAGAATTGCCGGAACAACAGCTGGAGAAAATGCAAAAATGCAGTATTAAAAAAGAAACAGGGCTTCCTGTTTCTTTTTTTATAGGTACATGAAATTATATAAGTGCTTTTGCAAGATATATCGGCGATCCAGCAAGAGATATCGACTTACCAACAAAGAACGACAAATATCCCCTCCTCTCACCCTCCCATTTCTTTTTTGTTGCTTTATATACCTTAGTACCTTTATATTTTATATTGTTGAACAATTGAAAAAGGGTAAGGGGAAAACAAATGAGAAAAAAAGTCATGATGTCTTTAATGCTAATGACGTTTCTTTCTGCGGTAGAAGGAACGATTGTTAGTACAGCGATCCCTCGTATAACGAGTGATTTGTCAGGCGTCGAACTTGTTAGTTGGGTATATGCAATTTATATGCTTGCAACAGCTGTTTCGACTCCAATATACGGAAAATTGGCTGATTTATTTGGCCGTAAAAAAGTTTTGCTCATTGGAGCAGCAATCTTCTTAATCGGTTCTGCACTTTGCGGAGTCGTTACATCAATGGAACAATTAATCTTCTTCCGTGCTCTTCAAGGTATAGGCGCTGGTGCTGTTATGCCGATCACAATGACGATTATTGGAGACCTATATAGCGAAGCGAAAGACCGCGCGAAAGCACAGGGCTGGATGAGTGCCGTTTGGGGTGTATCTGGTGTTATCGGGCCGTTAGTAGGTGGATTTTTAGTTGATTCTCTATCTTGGCGTTATATTTTCTTCTTAAACGTTCCATTCGGAATTATCGCTTGCTTAATGATTGCCATTTACTACAAAGAATCTATTAAGCCTGCTAAGCATCATATCGACTATCTTGGTGCAACAGTCTTCTCATTAAGTACGATCGCTCTACTATACGCACTATTAACAGGTAGCAGTAAGCAAAACTGGGGAGACATTACAATTATCGGTCTATTAATCTTTGCCGTCGTTTCATTCATTCTTTTCTTATTCATCGAGAAAAAATCTCCGGAACCATTAATTCCGTTAGCACTTTTCTCTAATCGTACATTATCTACGATAAACATACTAACTCTCATTGCCGGTGCCATGATTATTAGTATTACGGTATACCTTCCAATCTGGAGCCAAGGTGTATTAGGAAAAAACGCGACAGAAGCCGGACTCATTTTAATGCCGATTCCTGTTATGTGGACATTTGGTGCAATGTTCTCTGGTAACTTAGTTGGCAAATTAAAAACGAAACAAATTATTTTACTTGGAGCTAGCATTTTATCAGTCGCTACGTTCTTATTATTTACATTATCAACACATTCACCATCGTTTCTTATTTATGTAGCAGTCGGATTATTCGGCTTAGGAATGGGGCTTGTGACACCGATTTACATGGTAACAATTCAAGCAGCCGTACCAGCTCATACACGCGGAACAGCCGTTGGTTTAAACACATTTATTAATACATTTAGTCAAACATTAGGTGCTGCAATATTCGGCACAATCTTCAATACGATGATTCACGCACGTGGTATTAAAAACCTTGATCTTGTATCTGGTGGCGGACACGGAGGAACTACAGCAAACGTAGTAACCGAATCGCAAGAAGCGTTAGCAGCAAGTGTTCACGTCATTTATATGAGTACTTTCGTATTAGCAGTATTTACATTAATTATCGCTTGGCTTTTATTAAAGCCAGCTACACAAACAAGTGAGCAATAAAAAAGAGGATGACCAAAATGGTCATCCTCTTTTTACTCTTCATTCTCCACAATATGTTTCAGCATGGACAATTTATTATCCCAAAAACGCTCATAATACGAGAGCCACTGTTGTAATTCCTCTAGTGGTTCTGGATGCAAACGATATATCTTCTCTCTTCCACTTTTTCTTCCACTTACTAAATTTGCTTCTGAAAGAATATGAAGGTGCTTTACAACCGCAGTACGACTCATCGGAAAATGATCCGTTATTTTTGAAATCGGTAACTCTTTGTCACTTAATAACCGTATTACTTCTCGGCGGGTTGGATCAGCAATTGCTTGAAATACATCATATTTCGCTGCTGAAGAGGACACTTAACCTTCGACAACCTTTTTCAGTTTTTCATTTACAATCGCTACCCATCCACCGCTCATTCTATCGCGAATAATAGAGCTCTTCGCATTCGCTTTCGGAAGAATTTCATCAGGATGTTTCCAGCCGCCGTGAATTAACGTAAATTCTGTTTTATTATCTCCTAGG
Organism: Bacillus sp. 5w2; assembly: GCF_054353775.1. NCBI lineage: Bacteria > Bacillati > Bacillota > Bacilli > Caryophanales > Bacillaceae > Bacillus > Bacillus sp. 5w2. Next base: position 21,751 of record NZ_JBTIWT010000027.1, read on the forward strand.
TCTTTCAGATTAAATGAAACAATCCAGCCATCTGTATCCCATGAAAAAGATAGATGGTTTGGTTCATCAATTTCTAACACTTTACATGGTGATGGACCAAATGGTGATTGTACATGAAATTCATGTCCTACCTCTAATACAAAATCATTTGGCATAAACCATGACGAAATTCCTTCTGCAGTTGATACTACATTCCATACTTTTTGAATAGACGCGTTAAAAACGATCGTTTGTTTAATATCAGTTAATGTATTTTGTTGTTCCATTTTCATTCTGCTACTAAAAATATAGACAAATGAATATTCTTAGAGTATTCCTGCTTCTACGTGCCCTGCCTCGCTAATCACTTGCTACTACAGTTTGCTGTGACACTCCACAGGCGTAAATTCCGATGTAGCCCACCGTACATATATACAATCTATTTACGTTAGTATTGTATATTTTTTTGCTTGTAAAAGGTTGATTGACGCATTTAAATCTCTATCTATTACATTGCCACATTCACATGTATATACTCGGTCAGACAGCTTTAAATCCGACTTTTTTTGACCGCAACATGAACATATTTTAGAAGATGGATAGAATCTGTCCGCTTGCCGTAGTTCAATTCCATATTCCCTACATTTCGTTGATAACAATGTTTTAAAAGCATAAAAACATTGTTGTGCTACAGCTTTAGATAGATGTTTGTTCTTCATCATACCTTTCACATTCAAATCTTCTACTGTAATAAACGTTGGCTTGGTTTTCACCACATCATTTACAATAGACTTTACATACTCTATTCGAATATTCGCTAATCGAGCATGCAACTTTTGCACTCTAAGAACATTTTTATCTATATTCACTCTTTTATTAGTAACAGATTTTTCACCTCTCTTTTTTAGATTTTCAAATTTACGTGCTAAAGAGCGTTGTTCACGTTTTAACCGTTTTTCTATCTTTTTTACTTTTATTGTTTTGTTGATGTTTTCATGAACGATACCATCGCTACGTGTAGCAAAATCCTTCACTCCTAAATCAATCCCTAGACCTATTTTATTGAGTGCTAACTTTGTTGCCATTTCTTCCAATTCACAAAGTACAGATACAAAATATCTTCCTGCTCTTTGATATACTGTGCCACTTTTTACAGTTGCATTTTTAGGGATATATCCATACTCTTTTAACCTTACCCAACCAATTGTAGGGACTTTTACTCTATGTCTTTCTACTGTCCAATCTGTTTTGTTGTTTTTCGGAAAGTAGCACTTCACATCTTGCTTCCTCTTTTTTTATATCGTGGAAACTGAGATAAACCTTTAAAAAATCGCTTAAAAGCTTTATCTCCATTCATAATCGCTTGTTTTACCGCTTTGCTCGACACTTCTTTAATCCACTGATCACACTCTTTTGTATGAATGTTGTTTAGCCATTTGGAAAAGTCATAGCCACTAAGAAATTTCCCCTCCGACTCATATGCCTCTTTATTTTTAGAGATATACAGGTTATATACATATCGACAGACCCCAATAGTTTGATGGATTTTACTAACTTGTTCAGTTGTCGGTTTGATTTCTATTAAATATGCTCTTTTCATAGGTCTTCATCTTCCGAGATTTTCTTTTTGTATTTTCTCAACCCATATATTCTACAGCTAAATACATGAATGATAGATATTAAATCCTGAACAAGTTCTTCTTGAGGAGATAATTTTTCATTGTTAACAATCATAATTTCCACTCCCATTTTACGAAGAAACTCTTCAAACCAATCATATCCAAAACGTACAAATCTATCTTTGTGTGCAATGATGATCGTCGAAATATTTCTTTCCATACAACTGTCAATCAGCTTATTACACTGTTTTCTTTTGTAGTTTAATCCGCTACCAATATCTTTGATAACTTCATCTACAATCATTCCTCGTGCATTTGCAAATGTTTTTAAAAACTCAACCTGATTTTCTAAATCATCTTTCTGACCTGAATTTGATACTCTTGTGTAAATAACTACTTTGCCTACTTTTGTCTATGTTTTTGTTTACTGTTTCTTTCTCCTTTATTCGGCGCTCAAATATAACACCTTTTGGTTACATTTAGATGATATAACACCTTTTAGTTTCATGTCAACGCTAATTCTTTTTTACTGTTGAGAAATCCTCAACATTTTTTCAACAGGACAAACACCCTCTCAGCATTCCTTCATAATATACTCACAAAGGCAACAAAAAATAAAAACTTCTCTTAACATGAAACCCCATCATTCATCTTGAAAGAAGAGCCTTGCTTATATCATGCGTATTTCGTCTCTCCTCCTTCCCTCAAGGGACACTACGCGGGATATGAAAAATCAGAAGGAATATGCCCACCATTTGAGTAGGTAGTTATTTCTCTTCTCCTCAACATTTCCTTAGGAGCGAAATGACTACCGACTCACTTTTTTCAAACAAAAATAAAAAGGGGATGAAAGCTATGTTCTATTGCATTAACTGTTCTGACATTCACCATGAAAAACATCCGAATGATAAAGTATTCAAAAACGGTTTTTATATCGATCCATTTTTAGGTGATCGCTATCACCTTGGTATGTGTACAGATGCCCAAAACCATGAAACAGGGGAGCCTCTTTTAACGACAAAGAAATTAGGTACACCCCAATCTATTATGAACGTATTACCGACACATGTTGTCCCAACATAAAGCATAAAAAAGAGCTGGCTCACCCAGCTCTTTTTTATGCTTTATAAACGATCATTGCTGAAAAACAATAAATTTGGTTTTCGTCATCGTTAATGGAAACACCAACTTGGTACTTAATATCTACAAAGTTACTATCATCAATCTTTTTCAAAAAAACATTTACAGCGTCTTCTAAGTCTTTTTCATGACTTTCATCAAACACTTTTACACGAATCATGTTAACACCATCCTAGATCGCAGCCCTCCGCCGCTTGATTATTGCCACGGTGCGTATCTATGATGCGATAAAATTTTCCGTCTTCATATATATATCCGTCTTCTAACACATATTGTTTACCTTCAGTATAGACATAAAACTTACCTATCATAAATTTACTCGTATATAATTCCAAACAATCTGGTCTAAATTTAGCTACCACTTTATTTGTAATATCAATTTTTATTGTGCGCCCCACCTTCTCTCCCTCCTTTGCAAAGAACGGATTTAGGTATATTGTATTAGCGATTTTACATTTTATGCTTAAAAATAAGTGGATATGCCTTCTTTCTTCGCCTGTACTATTTTTCTAAAAAACCATCAATAAGTAAAAGTAAAAAAATATAAAAAAAGAATTTTTACTTATTGACTCAAATATTAATATTATGGTATTATATAAAATTTGACATTTTTACAAACTTGTGATATCATAAAAAGTGGTTACCACATATGGAGGTGGATGATTTGTTTCAAATTGGTGATAAAATCGTTTATCCAATGAACGGCGCAGGGGTCATCGAAGCCATTGAAGAGAAAGAAATATTAGGAACAACACGTCAATATTGTGTGATACGTATCATTAGTAAAGATATGCAAGTAATGCTTCCTATGGATCAACTAAAAAAATCAGGTATTCGTTATATCGTAGATAAATGTACGTTAGATGATATACTTATTGACTTTCAAAACGGGGAATCAGATACATCACTTTCCTGGAAACAAAGATATACAATGAATATGGAAAAAATGAAAAACGGCAATCTGCAAGATAGTGCAGAAGTTGTTCGGGATTTACTTCGCCGTAATAAAGAAAGAGCATTAAATGCGAGCGAAAAACAAATGCTAGATAATGCACGAAAAATGATGATTAGCGAAGTTGCACTCGTACAAAATGTTTCTGAACATCAAGCGACAGAATTTCTTCAAGATACAATTAATCATTAATTTTAAAATAGCTGGCCGCTATTTTTTTTTGCAAAAAAGGACAACGAGATCAAACTCTTTGTCCTTTTTATTACCCACGCCCAGCTTGAAATGATGGATATAACGTCATTCCGCCATCTGCAAATAGCGTAATTCCAGTTACATAGCTCGCCTCTGACGAAGCAAGCCAAGTTGCTACTGCTGCAATTTCTTCTGGTTTTCCAATGTAACCCATCGGTATCATACTTTCTACGTCAGCACGTTTTTTAGGGTCAGCAAACTTTTCTGCATTGATCGGCGTATTTATTGCACCTGGCCCAATATTATTTACTCGAATACCTTTCGGTGCGTATTCTAACGCTAACGTTTCTGTCATCAGTTTAATGCCACCCTTACTTGCTGCATAGTGCACAAATAAGGGCCACGGAATCTTTTCATGAACGCTAGACATATTAATGACAGATCCTTTAATATCGTTTTCCACAAAATATTTAATCGCTTCACGGCTTCCTAAAAAAGCACCTGTTAAATTTGTATGAATTACTTTATTCCAATCCTCTAGCGGCATTTCATGAGATGGTACCGCGTTTTCTATTCCCGCATTATTAATCATAACGTCGAGCGTACCAAACTCTTTTACAGCAGATTGAATGAGATTCGCAACATCCGATTCACTCGTGACATCTCCTTTTACAGCAATCGCTTCTCCACCTACCTTTTTAATTTCTTCTAGTACATCATGCGCTTCAGACTCTCGGGAGCGATAGTTAATAACCACTTTCGCTTTCTCCTTAGCAAACCTTACTCCCATCGCTCTTCCAAGACCAGTTGCTGATCCTGTAATAACGACGACTTTTCCTTCTAAATCACTATACATTTCAATACCCCCTTTAGCTTTTCGCAACACCTAACATAATTCCAGCTGCGATAATAAAAACGATACCGGCAACAATCCCCGTCAATTGGCGTTTCGTTTTCTTTTCACCTAATATAACAATCCCGCCAAGCGTCGAAATAATAATCCCCATTTGCGATAATGAAAAACTTGTTGCGACTCCGACACGCGGCTGCGAAATGAATAAAAACATATTTCCAGCTGCCCAAATTAATCCTGGAATAATATTTCGTATCGCATATTTATTAAATGGATGATGTTTAAACGTAAGTAAAATGCCCCCTAATACCATACCAACTGCTTGTGGTAATAAAGCCGACCAACCATCTACGTTAAATAGCCTAATCACTACTACGTAAACTAAATAACCGACTGTTGAAATTAATAAAATGATAATGCCTCTTTTAAAATTCCCTGCTTGCTCTGCATTCTTTTCTTCTTCACTTTGAAGCGATGTTAAAATAACACCGATAATAATACAAACGAGCGCCAACACGCCAAGAACGACTGATATTGTCGTAGACCACTCATGAAATACGATGACTCCAAATAAAGTCGTCGCAACTAATTGAAGTCCTGTCGAAATCGGCATCGTCCTCGAAACACCCATTAAATCAATACTTTTTAATTGATTCGCCTGACCAAGCGCCCAAAATAAACCTGACACAATTCCAACCCCAATAACAGTAGGAGTTAGTACTGGCTTCACAAAAATATAAACAACAATCGAGAAAATAAGTGCGCCAAGCGTCGTACCGAGCGTTTGACTATACGGTCCTCCGCCCAGTTTCACGTTAAATAACACAATACTTCCCCAAAATATAGCCGGTAAAATCGCTAAAAGTATATCCATCGCTCATTACCTTTCTCTACAAAATGTCATTAATTACCGCTCTACACCATTAGAGTGTGCTTTCATTTTTTCCTTCGCTCGTGCGCAAACCTTTTCTGCGATTGCACTAGAGACATTTTTTTCTCGTTCCACCTTCTTTATTTTTATATGATCTAAATGATCTTCCAAAGTAAGTGTAACTTTATCATTCGGCGGATTATGCGCCCCTTGAAATGTAAGAAATTGTAGCGTCACTTCAAATCTAGGAACGAACTCATCTTTTTTGCCGAGACGCTTTATATTTATAACTGAATCACATTCATATTGATCTTCTGTCACTTGTCTAACAACTGAATAGTACCTATTCGATAATGCACTCTCTAAAAGTTGTTCTCTTGATTCTTTCGCGAAAGAATCACTTGGAGAAGAGAAAAAGGCCGCACATAGCATTGTGATAACTACACATATTTTTTTCATAGTTCCCTCCTTGTTCTATAGACTAGTGTTCTCAAAACTGCCATAAAAAAACGACTTTCCCTATGTAGGAAAGTCGTTTTAAGGAATCCAATATTAACCACCACTCACTGGCGGGATTAGTGCAACAACATCACCAGATTGAATCGTGTCATCTTCATTAGCGTATTCTTCATTAATCGCAACCATAATTGGTTCTGTCACTGCTACATTATATTCTTTCGCGACAACATTTTTTAACTCTGCAACCGTAATATTTTCTTTCTCTATTTGTAATTCACTTGTTCCTGCTTCCTCTTGCAAGTGCGCAAATAACAATACTCGAATCATACTTATAGCTCCTTCCCAGGCTCTCCAGCCGGATATGGCGTTTTTTCTAATTGATCACCAATCCAAGAGTCTCCATCTTCCCAAAACTCTTTTTTCCAAATTGGAACAATTTGTTTTATGCGTTCCATAATATATTCATTCGCCTCATAAGCCGCTTTACGATGCGGCGTTGAAACAGCAACAACAACCGCTATATCAGAAATCTGCAGTGTACCGATGCGATGTGTAATTGCAACGTGTGTACCTGGCCATTTTTCTTTCACTTCTAAGCCGATTTTCTGTAGCATCTTTTCTGCCATCGTTTTATAAGCGACATATTCTAAATATAATGTACGACGCCCTTTCGTAAACTCTCTAACCGTTCCAATAAATGTTGTAACAGCACCGCATTCACGGCGAATTACTTTCTTCGCTACCTCTTCAATCGAGATTTCTGTATCAATTACTTCATAATACGTATTTGTCATTTTGTACTCCTTACCGTTTGTAAAAACCAGTCTATATACAACTCTTCTTCTGTTATATGAAATACTTTATATTCTTCTCGTAAGTTTGCCGGAGCATCATGCCACGTAATAACCGCTACTATATTTTCTACTTTATGTAAAAGTTCAACGTCTTCTTCAGAACGAAGTAACACGACTTTCGGATAGCTCTCTTTTTTATAGCCCTCAATTAAGATTGTATCCACTTCAAAAAACTCATATAAGCGAATAATTTCTTGCAAAGGCCATTCCTCTCTTAATGACGAAAGTGAAAGTAACCCAGCGCCTTCTACGCTACTGACAACAGCACCAGCTTGGCGGTGCCTTTCACTATCTTTTTGCGCTACTTCTGGAAAACCTCCGTGTCCGTGATGTTTAATGGTAGCAACTTTCATTTTTCGTTCAGCTAATGCATACACAACTTTCTCAACAAGTGTTGTTTTCCCGCTATTTTGATACCCTACTATTTGTAAGATTGAAGGGGCTTTGCCCATGGCCAATCACATCCCTCGGCGTGCTCTAACAATAATACTGACACTTTCATCCCTGCCTCAAATCCTCTCGTTCCTCCAGGCAATACAATAAAAGCATTTGCATCCGCGAGTGAAGATACCGCACTCGATTTATCTAAACCGACCGGCATTGCTTGTAATGCCCCTTCCGCGATTGTCACCTTTGCTCTTACAAAACGAGTGAACGGATTTGGCTTTGGAAAATCTTTTTGTAAAATAGCATCAGCTCTATATACGTGAGGCTCCTTCGCATACAAATATGTCTTTATAACCGGATGCACAAATAACTCAAAGCCTACGTAGCAAGCTGATGGATTTCCTGATAAACCGAAAAGTAACTTTCCATCAACTTCAGCTACTGTCGTTACACTTCCTGGTCTCATCGCTATTTTATTAAAGAGTACATTCGCCTGTAATCTCTCATAAATAGCCGGCAAATAGTCATAATCTCCTACCGACACACCGCCTGTTGTAATTAAAATATCAACTTCATTCATCGCCGATTGAACAGCTGTAAAACATGCATCTAACTCGTCGGCAAGTTGGCCATAATAACGAACTTTTCCTCCGGCTTTCATAATTTGAGCCGCAATCATATAAGAGTTGCTATTTCTAATTTTCCCCGGCTCTAACGACTCATGTACTTCTAACAATTCACTTCCTGTCGTCACAATACCCACAACAGGCTGTTTCACAACTTTCACAGCACTATATCCAAACGTCGCTAATAAGGCCGCAACACCTGGATTAATTGCAACACCTTTCTTAACGAGAACTTGATTTTGTTTTATATCTTCTCCTTTAAATGACACATTGTCACCACTATTAAAAGGACGCTTTAACTTCATATATGCTTTTCCGTTCTTCTCAAAACCTTCCGTCAGCTCTAGCATTACGACTGCATTACAATCATCTGGAATAGCTGCTCCCGTCATAATACGAACTGCTTTAAAAGGGCCTACTTCATCTAAAAAAACAGATCCCGCCCCGATTTCTCCTATTACTTCAAACTCAATCGAATTCTCTTGATTTGCTTCTTTCGTATCTTCTGCTCGAATTGCGAAACCATCGTAAGGAGAACGATCAAAATGAGGAACGTCATGATCAGAGACAACATCCTCCCCAAGAATTCTCCCATAACTTTCCGTAATAGAAATCTCTTCTATTTCACCATTCTTCGCATATTCCATTACCCTCTCTACTGCCTCGGCAACTTGAATCGGAATTCGTTTTTCTACCATCGTTTCTCACCTCATATTTGCAATTTTTTTTATCTCGATTAAACTTTATATATTAAATAGAAATTACTTCAAGGAGGAATTCCATGTCTTCATTCACACACTTTAATGACCAAGGACGCGCGAAGATGGTTGATATAAGCGACAAAAAAGCAACCGTTCGAACAGCAATTGCGTGCTCTAGCATTGTCGTTACAAAAGAAATTTACGATAAAATCTCTCACAATGAAATCGGGAAAGGTGACGTATTAGCAGTTGCGCAAATCGCAGGTATTATGGCTGCGAAACGCACTTCTGATATTATCCCAATGTGCCATCCTTTATTATTAAAAGGTGTTGACGTTTCTTTCGATTGGAAACAATCCGAAGAACAATATCGATTACTTATTGAAGTAAAAGTTAAAACAGAAGGTAGCACCGGTGTTGAAATGGAAGCTTTAACTGCTGCTTCCGCTACCGCTCTTACCGTGTACGATATGTGTAAAGCTGTTGATAAAGGTATGATTATTGGCGAAACGTACTTACTTGAAAAAACAGGTGGAAAAAGTGGAGATTATACGAGAAAGTCTTAACCTTCTCTCTGTTGAACCTAAAGGGTTTCTCTTTAGGTTCACCCTATATATCTTGCATATAAACGTTTTGCTACATTTATATCATTCGTCCCATGAATAAACGCCCTGCCATCTGTAAATAAAACAAAACGAAATTCCTCTACGAGAAATGATAATAAATACGGAGTAGCTTTTACATCCACACTTCTTTGTAAGCGCTTGTTAATTTCCTCTAAATTAAATTCATTCCGCACACCTGGACGAATTTGTACTGTATTTCGGCCACATAACACTTCTGTTTTCGTTTGTGCTTCAAATGTTAAACTCGGATATGTACGTAATCTTCCGCAAGATAAACACGTGTCTTTTTTCTGCCTATTTACTTTAAATGCCATCTGTTGATTATTCCAAAGATCAAACGATAACATCGTTTCGCGAAGCGCTCCATAGTCTTCTACTAATATTTTCAGCGCTTCCGTTATTTGATGCGCAACTACTAATTGCACTGCCGGCTGTATAATACCGGCCGTATCACATGTTGCCCCGCTCGCCGGATGCTCCATTAAACAGCGGAAACACGGTGTTTTTCCTGGTAAAATTGTATACGTTACTCCGTAGCTTCCGACACAACCACCATATATCCACGGAATATTATACTTTTGTGAAATATCATTAATAAGAAGACGCGTTTCAAAATTATCTGTCGCATCTAATATTAAATCTACATCATTCACTAGCTCTTCCATTTCTTGCACTGTTACATCAGTCACAACCGGATTTATTTCCACCTCAGAATTAATCGCTTGTAAATGTTCTGCCGCTGCTACCGCCTTCGGTTTATACTGCTTTGCATCTTCTTCTGTATATAATTGTTGCCTTTGTAAATTGCTCCATTCTACATAATCACGATCCGCAATTGTTATTTTTCCAACACCTGCTCTAACAATCGCCTCTGCATTCGCTGCACCGAGAGCACCAGCGCCGATAATAAGCACATGCTTCTCTCTAATTTTTCTCTGTCCCTCTTCTCCAACACCAGAAAATAATATTTGTCTTGAATATCGCTCCTGCATACGATAGCCCCCTTCCTTATCCTCCTATATAAGACATTTCAATTTTCGGACGATTCTTTGCACTTTCTTCTGTCCGTTCATCTGAATACCTATCTTTTCTATTCATCCATACATCTTGTATAACACTTACTAACTCATCATCCGAAAGATTTCCTCTAAGAAGTTCCCTTACATCCAATCCTTCTGTGGCAAATAAGCAAGTATAAAACTTTCCATCTGCCGAAATTCTCGCTCTCGTACAAGAGGAACAAAATGACTCAGAAACAGATGTAATAAAACCGACTTCGACATTTGTTCCAACGTAACGATATCGCTTCGCAACTTCACCGAAATAATGCGCTTCAGCTGGCTCAAGCGGATACACGCTATGAATCATTTCGATTAATTCTCGCTTTGTAACGACTTGATCAAAGTTCCATCCATTTGTACTACCAACATCCATAAACTCAATAAACCTAAGCGCGATTCCTTGCTCTTTAAAATACGCAGCCATCGGAAGTACTTGATGGTCGTTCATCCCTTTTTTCACAACCATATTTACCTTTACATCAAGCCCGGCCTCTTTTGCAGCCATAATTCCCTTTATAACAGGTTTCGTATTGATATTCCGGCCATTAATGTCCTTAAATACATCGTCATCTATTGCATCCAAACTAACATTTACTCTATGTAATCCAGCTTCCTTTAATGCTTTTGCTTGCTTTGTTAAATGAATCGCATTTGTCGTTAATCCTATATCTACTAACCCATCAATTTTCACGAGACGTGCAATAAGTTTTGTTAAATCTTTACGAAGTAGTGGCTCGCCACCAGTAAGTCTAATTTTTCGTACACCGATACTAACAAATAATTTTGCCAAACGCTCAATTTCATCAAACGTCAGTAAAAACTCATCTTTTAAAAAAGCATAATCTGGCCCAAACACTTCCGCTGGCATACAATATGTACATCTAAAATTGCAACGATCAATGACAGATATGCGCAAATCTTGAAGTGGGCGTCCAAAAAAATCTTTAACCATCTCCTGCATCGCCACCCTCCTTTTCTGCCAAATTTCTCTCTTTTCATTCTATTATAATATATTTTCGAACTGCGATGTTTTTGCTCATGTGAATAAAGTAAAACTTTCCTAAGCAACGAGACTACATACAAATAATGAGATAAAAAACCTTGAAGCGTAAAAGCTCCAAGGTTTTCTTCTCTTATTAACTTAATCTAATAATCGTTAGAGTAGCTCCTGGCGTTGTCGTAGATAATGTAGCTATTGCAACTAATCCAAATAACTGCAGACTAATAGCAGCTCCCGCAGGCAAATTAGCAATGATCGGTGCGCTAAATGAACCAGTAGCCACTGTCGGAGCATTTATCGTTCCCGCAAGCGGACTACCATTTACAGTTATACGAGAACTTACAAGTAATCCTGCCGTTAAATTAATTGTATAAGCTATATAATAGTTTCCTGCATTCGCAACTGTAAATACAGTATTTCCACCACTAACGGTTATTCCTGGGCCAATATTTTGATTGTTTGGTAATGGTACGTTCGTACCACCTAATAAAACGGAAATAGCGGTTCCTGATGTATTATTCGCAAATGCATACGTTGCAGTTGTACTAACTCCAGTCACACCCGTTGCGCCAGTGGCCCCGGTTGCGCCAGCTCCTGTTGGGCCTGTTGGACCTTGGATTCCTTGCGAACCGGTTGGACCTTGAGAACCTGTTGCTCCAGTGACTCCCGTTGGACCTTGGGAACCCTGGATTCCCTGCGGACCTTGAATTCCTTGTGGACCTGTCTCTCCTGTTGGACCCGTACTTCCGGTTGGACCTTGAATTCCTTGCGGGCCTTGTGCTCCGGTTGCTCCCGTGTCACCGGTTGGACCTTGTGGACCTTGTAAACCTTGCACACCTTGTGGACCGGTTGGACCTATGTCGCCTTGAACACCTTGAATTCCTGTTGGGCCTTGTGGACCGGTCGGGCCCTGCACTCCCTGTATTCCTTGAATTCCCTGTGGACCTTGTGCTCCAGTGGCTCCGGTTGCTCCTTGTATCCCTTGGGGACCTTGTTCCCCTTGAATTCCTTGTGGACCTGTTGGACCTTGAATTCCTTGTGGACCTTGGATTCCCTGTGGACCTTGATCTCCTGTCGCTCCAGTTACTCCTTGTATCCCTTGGGGACCTTGAACTCCTTGCGGGCCTGTTGGACCTTGGATTCCTTGCACCCCTTGAATTCCTTGTGGACCTTGTAACCCAGTCACTCCTGTTGCTCCCGTTTGCCCCGTCGCTCCTGTCACTCCAGTTGAGCCTGTCGCCCCGGTATCTCCAGTTGCTCCTGTCACACCGGTTGCTCCTGTCGGTCCAGGTGGTCCACCGGATGGACCTGTCACTCCAGTCGGACCTGATGGCCCCGTTGGACCACTCGGTCCTGCTGGTCCTCCAGAAGGACCAGTTACCCCTGTTGGACCGGTTACTCCAGTTGGGCCTGTAGTTCCTTCCCCTGTCGCTCCAGTTACACCCGTATCTCCTGTTACTCCGGTTGGACCTTGAATTCCCTGTATTCCTTGTGGACCTTGCACTCCTTGAGCACCCGTTGCTCCTTGAATTCCTTGTACTCCCTGAACTCCTTGTGGACCCATCGGACCTGTTGGGCCAATCGCTCCTTGTGCACCTTGAACACCTTGCGGGCCCTCTGGACCTGTCGCTCCTATGTTCCCTTGAACGCCTTGAATTCCAGTTGCTCCTTGTGCTCCTGTTGCTCCCGTTACACCTTGAATCCCTTGTATTCCCTGTATTCCTTGTGGACCTTCTGGACCCGTTGCTCCTACTTGCCCTTGAATTCCCTGTATTCCTTGTGGGCCCTCTGGACCTGTTGCTCCAGCTGGTCCTGGCACTCCTTGTATCCCTTGCGGACCCTGAAGTCCTTCTGGCCCTTCTGGACCTGTTGGTCCTATCTCACCCATCGGACCTTGTATCCCTTGAACTCCTTGTGGTCCCGTTGCTCCTGATGGACCCGGTACTCCTTGTATACCTTGTGGACCTTGATCTCCGGTTGCTCCTGTTACACCTTGAGGCCCTATAGCTCCCTGTATTCCTTGTGGACCTTGATCTCCGGTTGCTCCCGTTATCCCTTGAATCCCCTGAACTCCCTGTATTCCTTGTTCACCAGTTACGCCCGTCGGACCAGGAATACCTTGTATTCCTTGCGGACCTTCTGGACCTGTTGGCCCAATTGGACCTTGTATCCCTTGTATTCCTTGCAAGCCCTGTGCTCCTGTGCTCCCAGCCGGACCAGTAGTTCCCGTTGCTCCTGTTACCCCTGTACTTCCTGTTGCCCCTGTATTTCCTGTTGCTCCAGTCGCCCCTGTACTTCCACTCGGTCCGCCCCCTGGACCTGTTGCTCCAGTCGGGCCAGTTGGACCTGGAGGTCCTCCTGATGGTCCAGTTATCCCTGTTGGGCCTGTAATCCCTTGACCAGTTACTCCTGTTGCTCCCGTATTTCCACTCGGTCCTTGTGCGCCTTGTATCCCTTGCGCTCCTTGTATTCCTTGTATTCCTTGTGGACCAGTTGCTCCCGGTACTCCTTGCATACCTTGAATTCCTTGCGTTCCTTCTGGTCCAGTAGCTCCAATCGGCCCCTGTAATCCTTGTATTCCCTGTATTCCTTGTGCTCCAGTCGCTCCAGTTGGACCAATCGGACCTTGTAACCCTTGCACTCCTTGAGATCCTGTCGCTCCTGTTTCTCCTTGTGGTCCCCTTACTCCTTGTGGCCCTTGCTGTCCTTCTGGTCCTGTTGCCCCCATTTGTCCAACTGGTCCTTGAATTCCTTGCACACCTTGAGGTCCTGTTGGGCCCATCTCCCCCATCGGACCTTGAATTCCTCTTGGTCCTTGTGGGCCAGTCGGACCTTGTGGACCGGTTGGACCAGTAATCCCAATACCAGTAAATCCCGTTGGAACGGGAGGAAAAGTAGGTCCAATAAGATTTGGCGAGATTCTGAAATTAGAGTTTAATGAATTTTGTTTATCGCGCTCTTTCATACTTTCACCACCTACACACCATCTTTTTTACATGAAACAAACCTCTTCTTAATATGTATTTACAAAAATAATCTCCAAGACTATTTTTATTTTAAATAATAAAAACTCCCTTAATTCCTTAAGGGAGTCCAGCAATTGAATCCATATTATCTGTATTAGGAACAGCTTGTGCTATACTCGATGTATTTACACTTTGCCCCATATTTGTTCCTGTTACAGTACCAGCAGGAGTACCTCTTGTATATGTTGTCGTCACCGAATCTCCCGGCTGCAAACAAAGCTTGGTCTCCGTCCCTATTACTGTAACAACGTCGATCCAAGTACATCCCATTGAACCACTGTACGATTTCGTAGCAGTAAAGGACGTATCACTTAAATTATCACCGGTAAATATATTCCCAGTGTTATTCACAATAACAAATTCTTTTATATGAGCAGGCATAATTACACTCTACCTTTCCTCTATGAACCTAATGTACGTGTACTCGTTGCTAATGGCGGAAGAAACACTGATGTTCGAATCACTGCTTCTGGCTGTCTTTTCCCATTTAAAAAAATAGCCGCACTCGACCCTCCAGCACCTGCATATATTTTTGCTACAGCTAAAGGTGAGATATCATAACAGTCACCAACATTAACAGCCCCTGTATTATTAATAATTTTTACTTTCCTCAAGTTAATCCCCATTTACCTATCCCCCTTTTGTACACTGTATGCAAAAGAAAAAAACTTGAAACAGACTCGTTTCAAGTTTTTTTAACTACTTATTTCGTTTCACCTTCATATTGAAGCATACCGCCAACCATGTTCATTGTTTTAAATCCTTGCTCATTTAAATAATGACATACATTTTCACTGCGCATTCCCGAACGACAAATAAAGATATATTCATTCTCTTTATCAAAGAAATCCACTTTATTTGGGATATCACCCATTTTAATATGTACAGCTTCTGGAATTTTCCCTGCTGCTACTTCTTCATCTTCCCTTACGTCTACTAAAAATAATGTTTCTCCATTTTCTAAACGCTCTTGTACTTCTTCTGTAGTAATTGTTTTAACTTCTGTCATATGTCGTTCCTCCTTATATACAATAAAACCTTTAGTCTCTTCCTTCAACAAGCATGTCTAATCAATTTTAGCATGCGAAAGAAAGAACGCAAAGAATGGAAAATTTATTTCTCAATTTTCCCGCAAAATTTATTCTTTACAAACATAACTCGTGCATTGTATCCTCAATATACTTGTTTTATGAAAGGAGCCAATGAAAATGACACTTTTTCTTTTCATTACGGGCATCATTTTCTTAATCGCTGCAATTATTGCTCTTAGTATGAAAAATAATAAAAAAATAAAATCGCCACAAGAAATATCATTCTTATTTCTATTACTTAGTATAGCGTTCTTCGGTATAGCAATTGCCACATATATTTTCCGTCTACAAATCATGTAAAAAAAGGTGCCTACTACATACATTGCACCTTTTCACACCGTTTATTTTCTACACAAAACTAGATACTTTCCGATTTAAAAATTCATAAACTTTCCTTTCAAATAAATGAATATCAAATGCTCCCGCCATATGCCCATTTATACTTTCTATCTCATACACTTCCGCATATTTCCCTTGTTTTTGCAAAATGTCTACCATTTTATAATTATAGCGAGACGGCTGAAGTAAATCTTGTTGACATGGAATCATAAGGACATTTGCTTCTATGTTAGAAAGAGCCTCTTCTAAAGACGAAAATCCATGCGCAATATCATGTAATAAAACTGCTTTCGCCGTGTACATCCACGAATTTGCATCTACTAACTCTATACTTCTATATGTCACCTTATTTATTTCTTTCTCAAATGATGTTAATGCAGAAAATTTTTCATAAGGTTCTATCTCTATATTATTACGAGGAAATGTTATTTCATAAAAGTGCTCGTCAAATGCGTTCATAAACATCATTCTATTTGCTAAATGAAGCCCCTTCATTGGCTGCTCTTCTCCATATTTTCCGCCCTTCCAACTTGGATCCAATTGAATAGCCTCAATCGCATTTTGCGCTACATTTACCGACGTAATAATTGGATTTTGCGGGTTCGTAATAACACCAATCATCCTCTCTACCATATGAGGATAATGAACAGCCCATTGCTGCGCAATCATCCCACCAGCCGACGGTCCCATTACAGCATGTAACCTTACGATTCCCATATCTTTTATTAACTCATATTGCATACGAGCTACATCAAGAAATGTAAAAACCGGAAAATCCATCGCATATTCATCTCCAGTTTTCGGATCAATTGATTTCGGTCCCGTTGTAATTACATAAGGGTTCTTCACCTGCACATTACAAAGATTATCAGTGCATATAACATAGTATTTATTTGTATCAACTGCTTTTCCCGGTCCAATTAAACCATCCCACCACCCAGACTCCTCATCATGCGCTGTGTATTTTCCTGCCGCGTGACTAGTTGCACTAAAATAATGACAAACCAAAATCGCATTTGACCTTTCTCTATTTAAAGTGCCATACGTCTCATATCCCATTTGAACAGGAATTACCCTACCATTTTCAAATGTAAACTCCTTTAAAACAAACTTCTCTTTTTTTACAAATTGCACAGACTCGCCCTCTTCCCGTCATAGTATGTACTGCTTACTAAAGGATTTTTTCTATGCAAACCAATCTCCTCCTTCTTTTCATAAATAAATGAATAATATACAAAATTAGCCACAAAATAGCACTATATTACACAATTAAAGAGGTCATACAGATGATTTGGAATTGGCTACGTAAGAAAAAAAAATCAAATGCAACAGAGAAAAGCGAAACAGATAATTCGGAGCAACAGCCTGATAGTCAAGAGAATGATAACCAAAAACCGGCTAGAGGTATGAAACATAATAAAGGTAACAATGGTGAGCAAAAAAAGGAGGAACACAAGGAGTCTTCTCAGGATCAGCAACAAAATTCTAAACAAGGTGACTCAGACCAGGATCAGCAACAACATCCTAAGCAAAATAATTCAGATCAACATCAACAACAAAATGCTAAACAAAACGACTCAGATCAGAATCAACAGCAAAATGCTAAACAAAACGACTCGGATCAACATCAACAACAATACTCTAAACAAAACGACTCAGATCAGAATCAACAGCAAA
>NZ_JBTIWT010000027.1:39303-77467 GCF_054353775.1 Bacillus sp. 5w2
CTCTAAACAAAACGACTCAGATCAGAATCAACAGCAAAATGCTAAACAAAACGACTCGGATCAACATCAACAGCAACACTCTAAACAAAACGACTCAGATCAGAATCAACAGCAAAATGCTAAACAAAACGACTCAGATCAGAATCAACAGCAACACTCTAAACAAAACGACTCAGATCAGAATCAACAGCAACACTCTAAACAAAATGACTCCGATCAGGATCAACAGCAACAACAAAATGCTCAACAAGACGATTCGGATCAGAATCAGCAACAAAGTGCTCAACAAGACGAATCTTCTCAAGATAAGCAGCAAAATGCTGAGCAAAATAACTCATCCCAGGATAAACAGCAACATTCTAAGCAAAACAACTCTACTCAAGATCAACAGCAAAGCTCTGGAAGTAATAGTATTTATGATTTTTCAAAACCAGAAAAAGACCGCATTCATTCTCTACAAGATTTAATAGCGAAGCTTAAAAATTCTAGTGATTTTGTTAATTATCACACATCTGACGATGAAACGATGCCTTATTGGATTTCTTACTATCGTCCTTCGCTTGATGGAGAGAAATTACAAAAGTATCTAATGCCTACTCTTTTAGAACGACCTAACGCTTCACTAGAAGAATTGAAAGAACATATTCCAATGAGCGGTATTACAATTACGAACGATTTACAAAAAGTTGAGGACATGGTTTTAAAGGGGCATGCGATTGTTCAAGTAAATCAGCAAGATCAAAAGTGTATGCTTGCAAACATTGCAATTGATACTTATCGGGCACCAAGCCCTCCATTAAATGAATCAACAGTTATCGGTCCACAAGAAGGCTTTGTAGAAGCTATTGATACGAATATTAATTTAGTACGAAAACGTCTTCCTGTTTTAGATTTACAAACAAAAGAAATGATTGTCGGTGAGTTTTCCAAAACAAAAGTTGTCATGATGTATTTAGACAACCTCGCTGAAAAAGATAATGTAGATTTTCTCGAGGAATCATTACGTGCTCTTGAGTATGATCAAATTAATGATAGTGCTTATATACAAGAATTAATGGGTGAAAAGTCGATTTTCCCTCTCTATATCAATACAGAACGTACTGATAGAGTTACAAAAGCACTAATTGATGGAAAAATCGCTATTTTTGTGGATGGTTCTCCAAGTGTTCTACTAACACCTGTATCCTATTTTGATTTTTTCATTTCACCAGAAGACTATAACGTCTCTTGGCTATACGCTACATTTTCACGCATTTTACGTCTTATCGCTGTTCTATTTTCAATCTGTGCTACACCGTTATACGTTGCAGTTTTAAATTATCATTATGAGCTCATTCCAAGTGATTTACTTGAAACTTTGATTTTATCAAGGGCACAAGTACCATTCCCACCTTTAATTGAGGCACTCTTTTTAGAACTTGCAATCGACTTACTGAGAGAAGCTGGCGCGAGGTTGCCGATGAAAGTTGGTCAAACGCTCGGTATTGTAGGCGGTATCGTAATCGGACAGGCATCTGTACAAGCTGGTTTAACGAGTAACATTTTATTAATTATCGTTGCATTATCAGCACTCGCTTCCTTTATTACACCTATTTATAAAATGGGTAATGCCGTTCGATTACTACGTTTTCCATTTCTAGCATTCGCAGAAATAGGAGGACTCTTCGGCATCTCTCTTGGATTTATCTTTTTATTTACCCATCTATTTAGACTTACTTCCTTACGTAAACCGTATGCTTTGTTTTATCCGACAAGACAACAATCCGTTAAAGATTCTTGGATTCGTTTCCCATTAACAATGATCGATACAAGAGATGTACAAGCAAGACCACAACATGTAAAAAAAGCAGCGAAAGGAATTTCAACAAAACATCGATCGGATTTTGATGAATAAGGAATGAGGTGCATTGATGAGTAAAGTTCAAGAGAAATATCAAATATCTCCTATCTTTGTTTTCTTCTTAATTCACAGTGCACAGTTTGGTGCCGGGGTTCTCGGTTTCGCTCGGATTATTGCAAAATCTGCTGGATACGACGGCTGGATAGGAGTTCTCCTCACAGGAATCATCATTCATATTCTCATCTGGATGATGTATTATTCATTGAAAAATGTAGAGGGAAACTTAATTGATTTACACAAACAACTTTTTGGAAAATGGATCGGAAATGGTATTAATATCATTTTTATGGCTTATTTTTTTATTGTAAGCATTTCTGTTGTTAGAACATATGTCGAAATTATTCAAGTATGGATGTTTCCTAGTGCATCCACCTGGATGCTCACATTTTTTATGTGTTTAATAAGTTATTACATTATTTCATCAGGATTCCGCGTCATTGCAGGAATTTGTGTTATTTCCGTTGGTGGAACACTAGGTTATCTCTTTCTAAGTCTTTTCATTTTGAAATTCTCACATTGGGATAACTTACTTCCAATATTTTCACATTCTTTTACAGATATTTTGAAAGCAGCTCAACTATCTATTTATAGCATGACAGGATTTGAAATTTTCCTTATGATTTATCCATTTGTTAAAGAACCAGAGAAATCCCATAAATTTGCGCAATATGGGGCATTATTTTCCAATATTCTATATTTGTTTAGTACCATTCTCGCTTTTACATTCTTTAGCGAAAAACAATTACTCAAAACTATTTGGTCTCAGCTGTCCATGACACAAGTTATTAAGCTTCCTTTTATAGAGCGACTTGAGTATATTGCTATTTCCGGTTATGCTCTCGTTATTATTACCAGCTTTATCCTACCTTTATGGGCTGCAACTAGAGGAACGCATGAAATCTTTCGTGTGAAGCAACGAGGTATTTTAATCGCATTTATGCTTATCACTTTAGTTGTTTCACAACTTTTAACGAACAGGCATGATATTAATGATTTTATTAGCAATATATCTAAAGTTAGTTTTTGGCTTATATATGTATACATCCCAATTCTATTTATTATTGTGTGGGTGAAAAGAAAATGGAAAAAACCAAAAGAAAATTAATACTTCTTGTTTGCATCAGTATCTTCAGTCTAGCTGGTTGCTTACAAAAAAATATTATTGATGATGTTCAACTCATTCAAGGAACTGTCTTCGATACAGCAAAAGATAATAAAGTAAAGGTTACATTCGTTTGCCCCATACAAAAAAAGGGAAATAAAGTTCAAGTTTATGAAGGCACAGGAAACGCAGTAAAACAAGTAAAGGCAGATACATCTTTAGAATCTTCGCAACCGTTCGCAAGCGGTCAAATGCGTGTTGCCTTATTCACAACAAAAATTGCTAAAAAAGGATTATCCAACTCCTTTGACACATTAATTCGTGATGTGAATATTGGTAACTCGCTGTATGTTGGACTATTAGAAGGCAATGGTACTGAACTATTTAAAGGAAAATATAGTACATCTTACAATGTTGCGATTTATATAAAAAAAATGTTAGAACATAATATGGACACTGGCCCTTTGCCAACTGACAATTTGTATTTAGGCGCCTTCAGGTACTACCGTGAAGGACAAGATTCCTATATGCCTATCCTAAAAAAACATGGAGATAAAATAAAGATTACTGGTATCGGTCTCTTGAAAAAGGATAAGTTAGTCGGAACAATTAAGTACCACGATATGTTTGTTTTCAAAGGACTGCTAGAAAAGCACCGCTTGGACTCACATGAATTTAAAACCAATCCTGGCTATGCAATGATTAATAACATTCGTTCCGTTCCTACCTACGAGGTAAACATAAAAAATGGGAAACCTTCTTTCTATATTCATGTAAAGGTGGAAGCTCGTATTCAGGAGCTCTCTAGAAAATTTAATTTAGAAAACAAAAAAAATACAACAAAAATAGCTAAGTCGGTCGAAAAACAATTAGATGCGAAAGCTACAAAACTAATTAAACAGTTTAAATCTCTAAATGTTGATCCCCTTGGACTTGGAGCAAAATATAGACAACATTATCGCCCATTTAAATTAGAAGAGTGGCGAAAAATGTACAAAGATGTGCCAATTAAAGTAAAGTACACCGTTGACATTACAAATTCTGGTGTAATTGAATGAGAAATGATTGAACTCCTCTCTCCAGCATGATACAACGGAGAGAGGAGTTTTTTATTACCAAAGAGAGAGAAGATATTTACGGGGGAGCTTATGTCTAAAAAATTAGTAAAGCCTATTTTAAATGGTATTTTATTTCTCGGCGTCTTTTTATTTGCTCATACATACTTAAAAAATGTTTCCTTCACACGTTATTTACTTGTCGTTATACCAATGTTGCTCGTTGGTATGTTTGGCATCGACCTTATTTTATCCGTTTTTATAAAAGAAGAAAAATAACGAGCAGGGCCGTCCCAAAAGTATTCCGGGATGGCTTTCTTTTATTAACAGGTTATGTCATATTTTATCCTTAAATCGATATAGTCTTTTACTATCGCTATCTTAACTAAAAGATGAAACTTTTAGACAGTCCCTTTTCATTTCATAATCACCTTATGTTACAATGGGATTCGGCACTAAGCGAGAAAGGATGAAACAACATGACAAACGAAAAAGGTTTAGATAAAGGATACGAACTTGTTGCAAAAATGCACGAAGTATTCGGACATCCCGTGACAAATACTCCAACAAAATTAACAGAAGAACGTGCAAAAATCCGTGCAAGTTTTATGCAAGAAGAGCTAGAAGAGTTTCTAGAAGCAACGACTGTTGAAGATCAATACGATGCACTGATTGACCTTATTTACTTTGCATTCGGCACGTTTGCCGAAATGGGCGTACGTCCAGATAAAGGATTCGAAATTGTAAATAATGCAAACATGGCAAAATTATTCCCTGATGGAAAACCTCGATTCCGCGAAGGCGACGGCAAAATCCTAAAACCAGAAGGCTGGCAAGCACCAGAACCACAACTTCGTGCTGAAATCGAACGTCAACGCCAAGAAGCTGAAAAAAACTGCTAGGATTTCCTAGCAGTTTTTTATTATGTCTTTTTTCCTTTGACTCGTTAATGACCCACGTGTCCAGCGTGCCCTGCTGCTCCACCAATACTAGCTGCTCCTGCTGCTGCCCCTGCTCCTCCTGCTCCAACTCCACCTGTCCAAGGAGAAGATTGTTGTTGATATTGTTGATACTGTTGATATTGTTGGTGCTGTTGACCGTGTTGGCCTTGATGACCTTGATGACCTTGGTGACCTTGATGACCTTGGTGCCCTTGGTGCCCTTGGTGACCTTGGTGACCTTGGTGCCCTTGGTGCCCTTGGTGGTGACCATGGTGGCCGTGCTGGCCTTGGTGGTGGTGGTGA
The DNA here is from genome assembly GCF_054353775.1 of Bacillus sp. 5w2. NCBI lineage: Bacteria > Bacillati > Bacillota > Bacilli > Caryophanales > Bacillaceae > Bacillus > Bacillus sp. 5w2. The sequence goes on from NZ_JBTIWT010000027.1 coordinate 44,605, forward strand.
CCATGATGGCCTTGATGCGTTTGATAAAGAACAGCCTGCGGATGTATATGATGGTGTCCATGGTGATGTACTTGTTGCCCCTGATGTCCTTGATGGTGGTGATGACCATGGTGTCCATGCTGGCCTTGGTGATGATGATGACCATGATGGCCTTGGTGACCTTGGTGATGATGATGTACATGATGGCCTTGATGGCCTTGGTGGTGATGATGTACATGGTGGCCATGTTGTCCTTGGTGATGGTGATGTACATGGTGACCGTGAACACCTTGCGGATAACCACCTACTCCGCCTGCTACAACACCTACTCCCGGTACCGGAAATCCTGTCTGCACTCCTCCAACGAAAGAAGGAAATGTAGTTGGTACTCCTACTGGAATTCCTGTCTGTACGCCAGCTACTGATGTCGGAAATCCTCCTGTTACTGTAGGCATTCCAGCCCCTGATGTCGAAAATCCTCCCATTAATGTAGGCATTCCAGTTTGCATGCCAGCTACCGATGTTGGAAATCCTCCTGCTGCTCCACCCATCCAGCTCGGAATTTCACCGTATCCTTGTTGGTGACCTGCTCCGCCCATCCAGCTCGGAATTCCGCCATATCCTTGTTGACCTGCTCCTCCCATTAACATCATTTGTTCATAACTATCCGATCCACCTCCGAAAAAGCCGTGTGGTGCATTATTGTCCATCCCTTTCATTCCTTTCACCTCTTCTACTCAATTTAGCCTACCTTTTTTATCATATTTCCTATAGAAAAATAGGTGTTTGTCTGTATTGGAATTCCGCTCCTTTTTCTTCATTCATGATAAAATTAATTTACTGAATATTTTTTCTAGGAGGTATTTCTATTGAAGAACGTAACAAAAGCTTCTATCAATGATTTAGATTCAATCGTACATATAGATATTGACGTAATTGGAAACGATAGTAGACGAAATTACATTAAGCACACTATTGATGAGGGCCGCTGCATCATTGTAAAAGAAGATAATTCTATTTCCGGTTTTCTAACATACGATACAAATTTCTTTGGTTGTATTTTCCTCTCATTAATCATTGTTTCGCCAACTAAAAGAAGGCGAGGCTATGCAAGCTCGTTAATCTCATATATATTAAGTCATTCTCCTACTCAAAAAATCTTTTCTTCAACGAACGAATCGAATGAAAGTATGCAGAAAGTATTTAACGCAAATGGTTTTATACGCAGTGGAATGATCGAAAACTTAGATGAAGGTGATCCTGAGATTATTTTCTACATAAAAAAGCTCAGAGCATAAATGCTCTGAGCTTTTCTTTCATTCATTAGTTTGCAACAACGTTAACAAGTTTTCCAGGAACAACAATTACTTTACGAACTGTTTTCCCTTCGATTTGGTCTTGAATTGCTTCAAGTGCAAGTTTTTCCATTTCATCTTTAGATGCGTCTTTACTCATTGTTAGTTTTGCGCGAACTTTACCCATAACTTGAACAACGATTTCAACTTCATCTTCTACAAGTTTAGACTCATCAAATGTTGGCCAGCTTGCATATGTGATTGTTTCATTGTAACCAAGTTTGCTCCATAGTTCTTCTCCGATGTGAGGTGCAACTGGTGCAATCATTTTTACGAAACCTTCTACATATTCTTTCGGAAGTGTTTCAGCTTTGTATGCATCGTTGATGAATACCATCATTTGAGAAATCGCTGTGTTGAAGCGAAGCTCTGCATAGTCTTCTGTTACTTTCTTCACTGTTTGGTGGTAAGCTTTTTCAAGCTCTTTATTTGGTGCATCAGTGATTTTCTCACTTAATTCACCGTTCTCTTGAACGAATAGGCGCCATACGCGGTCTAGGAAACGACGAGCTCCGTCAAGACCATTTTCAGACCAAGCGATTGAAGCATCTAATGGTCCCATGAACATTTCGTATAGACGAAGTGTATCTGCACCATGGCTTGCTACGATATCATCAGGGTTTACAACGTTACCTTTTGATTTACTCATTTTCTCGTTGTTTTCACCTAGAATCATACCTTGGTTGAATAATTGTTGGAACGGCTCTTTCGTTGGAACTACACCGATATCGTATAATACTTTATGCCAGAAACGAGCATATAGTAAGTGAAGTACAGCGTGCTCCGCTCCGCCAATATAAATATCAACTGGAAGCCATTGTTTTACTTTTTCAGGGTCTACAAGTGCTTCGCTATTGTTTGGATCGATGTAACGTAGGTAATACCAGCAGCTACCAGCCCATTGTGGCATTGTGTTCGTTTCACGACGACCTTTTTTACCAGTTTCAGGATCAACAACATTTACCCACTCGTCAATGTTAGCAAGTGGTGATTCACCTGTACCTGAAGGACGAATATTTTCTGTTTTCGGAAGAACTAATGGTAATTCTTCTTCTTTCACAGCTGTCATTGTGCCATCTTCCCAGTGAATTACTGGAATTGGCTCACCCCAGTAACGTTGACGGCTGAATAACCAGTCACGTAGACGGTATGTTACTTTTTGATTTCCTGCGCTCGTTACTTCAAGCCATTCAATCATTTTTGCGATTGCTTCTTCTTTATTTAAGCCATCAAGGAATGCTGAGTTTACGTGTGCACCATCACCTGTGTATGCTTCTTTCGTAATGTCTCCGCCTTTTACAACTTCCTTCATTGGAAGATTGAATGTTGATGCGAATTCATAGTCACGCTCATCATGCGCTGGAACTGCCATTACAGCACCTGTTCCGTAAGTTGCAAGAACGTAATCAGCGATCCAGATTGGCAATTTCTCACCATTTACTGGGTTAACTGCGTAAGCACCAGTGAATACGCCAGTTTTTTCTTTCGCAAGTTCTGTACGTTCTAAATCACTCTTCATTTTTACAGAATTAATGTAAGCTTCTACCGCTTCTTTTTGCTCAGCTGTTGTAATGTCTGCAACAAGCGCATGCTCTGGAGCAAGTACACAGTAGCTTGCACCAAATAGTGTATCAGGGCGCGTTGTGAAAACTGTAAATTTCTCGTCTGTACCATCGATGTTGAAGTGTACTTCTGCACCTTCAGAACGACCGATCCAGTTACGTTGCATATCTTTTAAGCTTTCTGGCCAATCAAGCTCATCTAGATCTTCTAATAGACGATCTCCATAAGCTGTAATTTTTAACATCCACTGTCTCATCGGACGACGCTCAACTGGATGTCCACCGCGCTCACTCTTACCATCAATGATTTCTTCGTTTGCAAGTACTGTACCAAGTGCTGGGCACCAGTTTACAGGTACTTCATCAACGTAAGCTAAGCCTTTTTCAAATAGTTGTAGGAAGATCCATTGTGTCCACTTGTAGTAGTTTGGATCTGTTGTATTTACTTCACGGTCCCAATCATAAGAGAAACCTAATGCTTTAATTTGGTTACGGAACGTATTAATATTATGCTCTGTAAATTCTGCTGGGCTGTTTCCAGTATCAAGTGCATATTGCTCTGCTGGAAGACCGAATGCATCCCATCCCATTGGATGAAGAACGTTATATCCTTGCATACGCTTCATACGAGATAAAATATCTGTCGCTGTATAACCTTCTGGATGTCCTACGTGTAGGCCTGCACCTGATGGATATGGGAACATATCTAGTGCATAAAATTTTGGTTTTTCTGTCTCATCTGGCGTACGGAATGTTTTATTCTCTTCCCAATACCCTTGCCACTTCTTCTCAACTTCTTGATGATTAAAGCTCATGAGATACCCTCCTTGAAATTCTATTTATTTTCACCGCCCAAAATACAAAAAACCTCTCATCCCTAGAAAGGGACGAGAGGTTATAGATTCCCGCGGTACCACCCTAAATTAATGTACAAAAAATATACATTCGCTTAGATCCGTAACGTGGATTAACGGCAATTGCTACTATTAGTTTCACAACTGCAACTCAAAGGCGAGTTCATAACGAAACGTGGATTGACTTGCACCGACCGTCAACTCTCTAAACCAGCTTCTATTACTACTACTCCTTCTCACTGTTATTATAAATATGAGTGAATATGAACTACCCACCACTTCGTATATCTCATAAGAGCTTACTTAAAGCGGGGCTTCTCGGTTAATCGTTACTCTTAATAACTAACGAATGCGTCTTAGGACAGCCGAGCTATCTCCCTTGTTCAAAAGGTTGTTTTATTTAAATATATTCTAAAACATGTTACATGTTCCGTCAAACTAAACTGCAATTTTTTCTTCAACTGTTTCTTCTACTTTTACTCGTTTATCATACATGCTCGTTGCAATAAGCGCTACTACAAGCATTACCATGATTGCTATAAACAATACTTCCATATTGTATAAATCAACAATCGCTCCGCCAACGACTGGCCCGAACATTTTCCCTACAGTCGCCGCACTATTTACAACACCTTGATAAAATCCTAACTTATCTTTTGGCGCAAGTATATTTGCAATCGTCGGAACCGCTGGCCAAACAAATAACTCACCAATCGTTAATGTCACCATCGCAACGAGGAACATCGTAAATTGCTGCGCTTGGCTTAACACAACGAATGACGCCGCAAAAATGAAGATCCCAATCATAATTTGTTGTTTTAACGAACGCTTCATCCAGCGAATTAACATACTAACTAGCGGCTGCGCACAAACAATCATCGCTCCGTTTATCGTCCATAATAAACTATAGTGACGAAGACTAATATTTAATTCTTGCATATGTGTTGCAATCGCTCCTTGCCACTGTACGTATGTAACCCAGCATAAAGCATATGCTACACATACGATAAGAAGTGCTTTGAATCCAGGTGTAAGCGACCAACCTTTTTTCGTTTCGACTTCTTTTTGCACTCCTGGCTCTTTCTTGTCTTCCATACCACGGAATCCAATAAAAGCAATTAAGAAGAAAACAAAGTATAAAATAAAGTTTGCTAAGAAAATATAATCAAAACGATACGATGCAACTAATCCACCACATGCTGTTCCGATCGCAATACCAACGTTTTGTCCAACATACATCGCATTAAATGCTCGTCTTCCGCCCTCTGGCCAAACCGTACCAACCATCGCATACATCGATGGGAAGACCATTCCAGAACCAAAACCGATTAATGCTAGCCACACAACGTATAAAGGCCAGCCGTGGAAGAACACAAGGCCTAAAATCGATACAAGTGTAATCACAATTCCTACTAAAATTGATTTATATCCGCCCCATTTATCAAATAAAACACCGCCGAGCAAGTTTCCGATTACACCAGTAAGCGAGTTGATCATTAATACCATTCCGGCCACAGATAAAGATTTCCCTAGGTGATCATGCAAATAAATTGTATTAAAAGGCCATAAAAAAGAAGCACCCGTGACATTAATAATCATCCCAGCTACTAATAGCCATACTTTCCTTGGCATAGTCTCCCCTCCTATTCTATTTTTTTCGTTCATCTATAACAGTAAAATTGTAGTCGTTTTTAAATAGGAAGGCAACTGATTAATAGTTGATGAAATTCAGATAATGAGATGTCGGTAAGTGAAATTATATTGATTACTTCTTGGATTTTATCAGCGATTTTCTAATTATATCGACTTACTAACAAAAAGCGACAACAGAAACAATATATAAAAAAGAAGAGGCTGCATGAACTTCATGCAGCCTCTTCTTTTTTATATTATCCAACTTCTTTTTCTCGCTTTGCACGTTCTTTAGCGCTCCATTTAAATATTTTATCTAGTAGAGAGTATATTCTCCCAGATTCCTTCGTTAATAACGGACCTAACGATGCTAATATTAAAACGTATAGTGCAGAGAACGGTTTAATCGCTGCCAGTAAGCCACCCGCAATGCCGATATTCGCTACAATAATGGAAAACTCTCCGCGTGATACAAGTGTTAAACCTATATTCGTAGAAGCCTTATGGGATAACCTGGCTTTACGTCCCGCAATCATTCCAGCAGTAAAATTACCGATTAGAGTAATGAAAACTGCTCCTAATGCCAACCACACTGCTCCTCCAAGCGAAAACGGATCTATGCTTAAACCGAAGCTGAAAAAGAATATGGCTCCAAAGAAATCACGGAATGGGACGACTAGCTTCTCAATCCGATCACTATGCTCTGTTTCAGAAAAGACGAGTCCCAACAATAACGCTCCAATCGCCTCTGCGACATGAATCGTTTCTGAGAATCCTGCTACAAAGAATAAAATAGCGAATATTACGATAATGAAAATTTCGTTAGACGAAATATCTAATACTTTATTTAAAAACGGCGTAGCTTTTCTAGCGATTACAAAGAATAGGAGCATATATCCTACTGCGATGAGCACCGATGTAAGAGCACCTAAAAATGATGTTGCACCACCGAGCACTAACCCTGAAACGACTGATAAATATACAGCTAAAAAAATATCATCAAACATAATGATTCCTAATATTAATTCAGTCTCTTTATTACCAGATCTTCTTAAATCAACAATTACTTTTGCAACAATTGCACTTGATGAAATTGTAATGATTCCAGCAATAATTAATGTTTCTAATAAGGGGAAGCCCATAACATATCCATAAAGCAAACCTAATATGAAATTAAGTGATATGTGGACAGTCCCCCCAAAAGCAATTGATTTTCCTGATTTAATTAATTTTTTTATTGAGAATTCTAAGCCTAAATAGAATAGGAGGAATATGACGCCAACACGTCCGAGGAAGGAAATAACTTCTCCGCTTTCAATAAATCTTAAATCGATAAGTCCTAAATCTGGGGCATGAGGCCCCACCAACATACCGAGTATAATGAGAAACGGAATAATCGAGAACTTTAACTTCGCAGCAAGGATAGCTGCAAAAGCTACTAATACTAACGCAGTTCCAACTTCAAAGATTAAAGTATCCATCGATTATGAATCACCTCCTGCTGAAAGCAATTCATTAATAATTCTTTTCACTTCATGTCTTTCACCCGATAACACGAGCATATCACCAGCTTCAATAATAGAGTCTGGACCTGGATTAAAGAATTTCTTCATATTCTTTTTCAAAATAGCAATAATCGTTACGTTATACGTTTTTCTGACATGTAAGCTACCAATTGTTTTTTGTACGACTGGTGCGTTATTTTCCACCTTAAACCATTCAATTGATAATCCTTCAAAAGCCATCTCAATTGTGTCTAACGCTTGTGGTCTGTATACCATTCCGCCTAATATAGCTGCAATTTGTCTCGCCTCAGAATCACGAAGAGAAATGCTTGAAATACTTTCATCATGATCCGCATCAAAATGATACATTTCTCTTCGGCCATCATCATGAATAACGATAACCATTTTTTCATTACCTTTTGTAATTACTTCAAACTTACATCCAATGCCCGGTAATTCACTCTCTCTAATATTCATATTCCCGCCTCCTAAAGTTTTTAGTTACGGCTTTTACAAATCTACATCAATCTCTGTTTTAAATTCTTCATCTTTTGAGATTCCCAAATACTTTAATGTCTCTGAAGGTGTCGCGTGATGAAAATGTTTTTGCAATAGCGCAATCGCTATCCCTCTTTTGTATGCATGAAATCCAAATGTTTTTCTCATTGAGTTCGTTCCGATTTTACCAACAACCCCAACTGCTTCAGCAGCATTATGAATTACACGATACGCTTGTTGACGCGTAATTGAATTTGTCGTTTTATTAGATTGAAATACGTAGTTTTCTCTTTGAGCATTAATAGATTGTACGTACTCTAAAAGTGCTTCTTTTACTTTTGTATTTAAATAAATATCTTGTTTGAATTTTTCATCTTTCACAGGAAGAGAATAAAACTCTTTAACAGTTCCATCTTCATTTAATACCTCTTCAAATTTCATACTAAGTAGCTCAGTAATCTTTAATCCTGTGTTAATTCCAATAACAAATAAAAGATAATCTCGCTGCGAGTGCTCTTTTAAATACTTTTTCATAGCCTCAATTTGGCTTATATCTTTTAATGCCTCTACAACTTCCATACATGTATTCTCCTCATCTTATGAACGGTAATTTTCTCATCATGTTGTCCATTTTACCTTATCACGCTATGGGATTTCCATGTATTATCCATTATTTTTACAATATACTTTTAGATTCGAAAATTTTTCATTTGGAAATTGATAATTGTGCAAATACAGTGGGGTAGGAATAATAGGGGGATACAAGTTCAGCCTCTTTCTACAGATCGGATTCCTCCTTTCATTATCCAGCTGCTTCTACTTTTATATTATGTTACTTATTTATATTATATTATATATTTCAGTAACATCAAAGTGTTTTTTCTGAAAATAATAAAAACCGAGCAGTTTCGCTCGGTTTTTTATTAATCTTCTTTCGGAAGAACAATTCCTTTATACAATTGAACGGTAATGAAGTAATAAATTGCATAAATCATTACAAAGATAACAATCGGTACCCAAATACGGAAGTACGGATCAAGTAAAATAAATCCGAAAATATTCATACCAACTAATACGTGAGCAATACCTACAATTGCTGGGAATAAGAATACTAAGAATAACTCTTTATAAATTGATTTTGTTAATAATTCACGGCGCACCCCAATTTTACGAAGCATTTGATAACGCGTAATATCTTTTGATGCACCAGAAAGAATTTTGAACATTAAACAACTTGCCATCATTGCTAAGAAAGCAATTCCAAGGAAGAATCCCATAAACACTGTTCCGCTCGCAACGCCGTAGAACATGTCGTAAGATTGATATTTACTGTTCATTCTTTCAGCTGTTACATTTTTATATTTATCTAGTTGCAACTCGTCAAGTTTTTTCCATTCTTTTGTATATGTTAAGAAATCATCTGTTTTTCCGATAAATGCTATACCTTCTTTACCATTTATCTCATCGTACATTTTTTGATCTACAATTTTAATTGCATGATCTTCGTATAGATAATACGGATGAATTGTGCTAAAAGCATCTACCCATTCTTCTGGAAGTTCTTTAGCGTTCGCATCTTTTTCATTCATTTCTCTAGAAACTGCGCCTACTGGTAGTTCCTGTGAAGCCTTCTTCGTATTCACTAAATCCTTCATCGATTTTATATTTGTCATATCTTTTACTAAAGGACGATTTTTCTCCAAATCCTCTTTTACATAATAAACGTATTTATCATCAACTTTGTAACGATATTCGCTTTTCTCTTTAAATGTAATACCGTCTAAGATTTTCTTTTCTTCAGCTGTTGGATTATGAACTACTGAATCATAGATTACTAAACCATCAACCATTTTTATAACGTTATTTTTAAACGCCATACCACCAGAAATCGCACCTGCTCCAAGAGCAACTAACATCGCTACTGTCGCAAGCACCTTTGTTAAGCTATTAATACGGAAGTTTAATTGTGCAAATGTAAAAGCGTTAAGTCCTTTTTCACTACGCTTTTTATTACTTTTTAACTTTTTAATAATCACTGGAAGAAGTGATCCAAATAGCATGTAAGTACCAGCTGTTGTTGTAATTAATGCGATAAGAATTCCCATTTCTCTTAGTTTTTCCATGTAAATCATTGATGCATAGCCCATTCCTAATAAAATAACCGCAAGGAATGCGACTAAACCTGTCATTTTTCCTTTTACCGCAACACGTTCTGTTTGTGCATCTGCATGTACAAGTTGCAGTACAGAAATACGTGATAACTTAATACTATTCATAATTGCTGATAATACAAATAATGCAAAGAAGAAGATACACGTAACAGTCATAGATGGCAGATAAAATGCTTTATAACCTTCACCTGCAAATTCTAATTGTTTCATTAATAACTGACCGATACCTTCTGCAAGTCCTACCCCAACTATAATACCAATCGCAAGAGACGCAGCACCTAATACGATTGTTTCAATAAACATAAGTAATGTAACTTTATGCTTTTTTGCTCCTAACATCATATACATACCAAACTCTTTTTGGCGAAGAGATAATAAGAAAGAGTTCGCATATAAAATATAGAAGAACGTTATAATGGCTAGTAAAAATGAACCTGCTTGGAATACGAATCCAATTTGACCAATAGTAGAATTTTCCTTAAGGAAGGCTTCGTTTAACGCTAACGTTTGAAACATATAAAAAATTGAAATCGACATGACAAGACCGACAAGTAAGACGATGTAATCTTTTAGCTTACTCTTTAGCCCTGACATGGAAAGTTTGAATAACATGCTCTAGACCTCCTTCCTTACGCTTTTTGTGTACCTAAATCTGCAAGTACATCTAAAATTTCTTTATAAAACTCTTCACGCGTACCACCGCGGTGAATTTCTTTATATAGCTCACCATCTTGAATGAATAAAATACGCTGACAGTAACTTGCACTATACGGATCATGTGTAACCATCATAATAGATACACCTTGCTCTTGATTTAAGTTTGTCATCGCATCAAGTAAGCTCGCTGCATTTTTAGAATCAAGAGCTCCTGTTGGCTCGTCCCCTAAAATAATTGCCGGCTCATGTACTAGTGCGCGAGCTGCTGCTGAACGTTGTTTCTGTCCACCAGATACTTCAGATGGATACTTTTGAAGAATTTCTGTAATCCCTAACATATCCGCTACTTTTTCTACTTTCGGTCCAATATTACGTGATGGAACACCTTGAAGAGAAAGTGGAAGTGCAATGTTTTCATAAATAGATAAGTTTTCTAATAGGTTAAAGTCTTGGAAGATGAATCCTAATTTTTGCGAGCGGAAATCAGAAAGCTCACCTTGCTTCATTTTCGTAATATCTGTTCCTGCAATTTCAACAACGCCGCCTGTTGCTTTATCTAACGTTGAAATTACATTTAATAATGTCGTTTTACCAGAACCAGATGGTCCCATAATTCCGACAAACTCACCCTCTTGAATCGAGAATGACACACCTTTTAACGCATGCGATTGGTTCTCACCTTTTTTACCGTACACTTTTTGAACGTTTTTTACGTCTACAACTGGTTTCGTCATATATATCCTCCTACGCTTGTTTTTCCATTACCTATTTTGCGCCTTTTGGAAGGGAACTGCTATTTGTTAACATTACATTTACCTTACACTTTTGTAATATAAAAAAGATGCGTGTGTAAGGTTCGTTGGTAAATGAAATTGTATTAGCGATTCGACAAGTAATATCGACTTACCGAAAAAGATGACAATAAAAAATAGGCTGTTCCACAAAAGGAACAGCCCACTTCTCTCTTTATTTCTTTAAAGGTGTTACCGTCCAATACGTAATAACACGCCAAATCCATTCTAGTGGACCCATTTTAAAGATTTTCATCCAAATCACACTAAACACAATTTGAATTGCGTAAATTGCAATACACACATATAACGTCTGCATGTACGTTAAGTTTTCTGCAAAGTTAAATACACTTCCTGCGATTAAAATCATTGCAGTTTGTCCAATATAATTCGTTAAAGCCATACGACCATAATATTTCAGTGGCGCTAACAATGTTTGAACTGGTTTTAATTGAAGTAATAAAATTAATGCTCCCACATAGAAAGCTGAAATAATTGGCCCAACTGTAATACCAATTTTTAAAAATTGGCTTGCAGCATCCATTGTTCCATCTTCGTTCTCCATTATCCCATTTACAAATGGTTCAGCAGGAACGTGCCCATATTGATACCATACAGCTAAGACACTTAAAACAAACATAATACCTGTAAAAATAGCGACTTGCTTTATATTTTTCGTGAGATTTTCAAACACACGATATTGTCCTGCAGCAAGCCCTAATAAAATTAAACCTAACGGTAGAAATTCTTTCGCAGCAAGTACGCTAAAGGAAATTGTTAAAACAAGTCCAACTACTAAATTCACTTCTTTTTTCGCTTTATAAAACGGTAAAACAAGTAACCCGCAAATTGCGTATAACGCTAGTGCTTCTCCAGGCTGAAACATTTGATGAATCAAACCGAAAATAAATAGTGCAACTAAGCGGCGGAAAAATAAAACATACCCATTTTTCCCTTTCGCAATTGCTCTAGAGATAAAGATATAGAATCCCACTCCAAATAAGAATGAGAAGATTGAGAAGAAACGACCTTCTACAAATAAGTATAAAAATCTTTGATAGCTAGCATCCACTGTATTAGGATCTGGAATTTTAATGTTAAGTAGTGCGAGAATATTTACTAAAATAATCCCCAATAGTGCAAAGCCACGAATGTAATCTAACTCATCAATTCGTTTGTTTGTAATCTTGTTCCCCATAAAGCAACTCCTTGTATAAAGTGAAACTATAATCAGTGGGGGGTTCATCCCCCACTGATTATTAGTTGAACCAATCGGGCATTTACGGGCAGTGGATCTCCCCCTAACTTCTTTGCTCCAGCCGAATTTTGAGGTGGGAGTTTTACTGCCCGTTAATGCGGGATAAAATTTAATCCTTCCTTACTCTACTGGAGAAAGCGGCTCACAACTATCGACAAACCTTACAGAAATCTTACATTATTGTAATATAATAAAATAAAACCAGGTCATATTGCGACCTGGTCTACTCTGATTGCTTCGATCTTTGAGGTTGTCCCTTTTTACTGTTACGCTGTTTCACTTGAACAACTGGATCAAGCTCATTCGAAAACTCAGCGTTATGTCCATTTTGTGTTTTTTGCTCTGGGTTATTTTGATCTGAACGTTTCGCCATTACATTCACTCCTTATTAGCGCGGTGTAATAATCATTTGATGTTGCAATTGGCGAATTGCCATACGTGCTCTATTTAACTGCTCACGTTGCTCATCATTCGCATGTTGTTGCATCGTTTGTAAATCGTTATATGCTTGTTCTAATTGTAACTGCGCATCTGAATACTCCATCGTATTGTAATGCTCTTGTCTCATACCTTGGTCTAATTGTTCTTTCGCATATTCCACCGCTTGTTCCGCTTGTGTAATATACGATTCAAGTGATTGACGCTCTGCCATAATTGTCCCTCCTTGCTTCAATTCCCCTTTAGTGTGTCCCTTCCATATGAACCTTATGAGTATGTTATAATGTATTTTGTTTCATTTTGACTCGGCTTAGGAGGGAAAGTAATGAAGGTTCAAAACCCTTTTCCATATACAAACGACAATAAACGTTATCATACATGGAATTACCATTTAAGAAATGAATTTGGTGAAAAGATCTTTAAAGTTTCATTAGATGCTGGCTTCGATTGCCCGAACCGTGACGGTACAGTTGCTTATGGCGGTTGTACATTTTGCAGTGCTGCTGGATCTGGTGACTTCGCTGGTGATCGCCGCGATGATGTTATAACGCAATATCATGAAATGAAAGAAAAAATGCGCTCAAAGTGGAAAGACGGTAAATGTATCGCTTATTTTCAGGCGTATACAAATACACATGCACCGCTTGAAGTGTTAAAAGAAAAATTCGAACCGCTTCTAGCAGAAAAAGATGTTGTCGGTCTTTCTATTGCGACTCGTCCAGATTGTTTACCGGACGATGTCGTTGAATATTTAGCGGACTTAAATAAACGCACGTATCTTTGGGTTGAACTGGGACTACAAACTGTTCATGAACGTACTGCAAACCTTATTAATCGCGCTCACGATTATCCTTCTTACGTTGAAGGCGTAAATAAATTACGCAAACATGGCATTAAAGTTTGCTCCCATATTATTAACGGTCTTCCACTTGAAGATTACGACATGATGATGGAAACAGCTCGTGAAGTAGCGAAGCTTGATGTACAAGGAATTAAAATTCATTTACTTCATTTATTAAAAGGAACGCCGATGGTGAAGCAATATGAAAAAGGACAACTAGAGTTCCTTTCTCTTGAAGATTACGTAAGTCTCGTTGTTGACCAGCTTGAGATTATTCCAGAAGATGTAATTGTGCACCGTATTACAGGTGACGGTCCACCTGATTTAATGATTGGTCCAATGTGGAGCTTAAATAAATGGGAAGTATTAAATTCCATCGATGCAGAATTTGTACGCCGCGGAAGCTGGCAAGGAAAATATGCAAATGAGGAGAAACAAAAATGAAATTAGAACGTGTATTACCGTTTGCTCGCACACTGCTGCAAACGGCTGTTAAAGAAGACGATTACGCTGTAGATGCAACACTTGGAAATGGACATGACACTTGCTTCCTAGCTGAAATCGTTGGAGATAACGGAAAAGTATTTGGATTTGATATTCAAAAAGAAGCAATTGAAAGTTCTACGATCCGCCTAAAAGAAAAAGAGCTTTTCGAACGTACTGTTTTAGTTCATGATAGTCACGATACACTTCTATCCGTATTACCAGAGAATGCAAAAGGAAAAGTAACAGGCGCAATCTTCAACTTAGGTTACCTTCCAGGCGGAGACAAGCATATCGTTACAAAACCGAACTCAACAATCTCAGCGATCGAACAACTATTAGAAGTAATGGCACCTGAAGGTATCATCGTCCTTGTCATTTATCACGGGCATCCAGAAGGACAAGTAGAACGCGACGCTGTACTTAAATTTGCCGAAGAACTAGATCAAAAACAAGCTCACGTACTGCGATACGGCTTCATTAACCAGCAAAATAACCCGCCATTTATTGTGGCGATTGAGAAACGATAAAGTGAAACTTTAATCAGCGGGTTTTTCTGCCTGGTAAATAGCGGGATAATTATATCAACGATTTTTCAATTATATCTATCGTAATGTCGGATATATCAACGATTTTTCAGATATATCGATAATTCGACAAAACATACCAAAAAAAGACGTGCACTCCTTGCACGTCTTTTTCTCATTCTCCTATATAATGGATATATACACTATTTGAAGAAAGAAGGATAGAACTTTGCTAGTAGAACTAAGGGGAATTCAAAAGAAGTACGGCAAATCACTCATACTAGACAACATTGATTTATCCATTCCAGAAGGAGAAGCACTCGCCATTGTTGGCGGAAACGGGACTGGAAAAAGTACTCTACTCAAAATAATTGCAGGTTTTATTTCACCCACGGCAGGGACACTTCAAAGAAAAGAACATATACAAATCGGTTATGTACCTGAGCATTTTCCTGAAGGGATTCGTTTTACATTAGAAGATTATTTATATCATCTCGGCTGCATTCACGGTTTATCAACAAAATACTTACATAATAAAATTCCGATGCTCCTTGAATCTTTTCACTTACATCACGCAAGACATTCCGTTGTACGAAACTTTTCAAAAGGTATGAAACAAAAAACAGGTATTATGCAAGCATTACTTACAGACGTACATTTATTAATTTTAGACGAACCGCTTTCTGGGCTCGATCCTAACTCTCAGCAAGAATTAGAACATATTTTACTCTCATTAAAACAACAAGGTATATCTGTACTCTTCACATGTCATGAAAAACAACTATTAGAAAACTTCGCCGATAGAATTGTGACGTTAGCAAATCATACAATCACAGTAGATACCTTTGTACAAAAAGGGGCAGAACAAGTCTATATTGAAGCAATCGTTCACGATACATTTTCAGTGATAGAACTACGGAAACAATTAGGTTTTATACATGTTGTACACAATTCAAATCAAAACCTTATTCAATTACAAATCGAAAAAGAATATACAAACGAAATGCTTCAGTTTTTATTACATAAAAAAGCATCTATCACACTGCTACAACCTAACTTTTAAATCGAAAGAAGGTTTATTATGTTCGCGCTTATTCGTTACCATTTTCTCGACTACACAAAATCGTATAAGTACGTCCCTCCTATTGCGATGTACTGCATGAGCTTACTTTTTGTATATACATATAAACCAACTCCTATTGTACCGACATATTTAGAAACAGCACTCGCGCTATATTTATTATCTGCCTGGATTACGGTCACAATTTTTCATACCGAAGACCCTGTACAAGAGCAAATCACTATTTCACACACAAATAACATTTCAGCATTATACGTTGGTAAATATATTACAGCTCTTCTCATTTGTACTGTGTTATCTTTTATATCCGTAATCTACCCAATTATTTTGCAAATGTTCAATGAAAAAATGACAGTTTCTTTATTTCTAGTCGGATTTCTCGCTCACATGTCTTTCTCTATACTAGGAATTTCAATCGCAACATTATTTACTAGAAATATGATTCAAAAAGCAGGCACTGCTTGGCTTAGCCTTATATTTATATTACTTATAACGATCGCCTCCATTCAGTTTAAAAAAGAGTTGCTATGGTTTTTACCACCTGTCGAAAGCTTTCTAATGCTTGGACAATACAAATATAATATACTTACTCACACTTTATGGCTCACAGCTTGGGCTATCGTATATTCATTTTTATTACTTACGTTATTTCTTTTTCTCGTCCGCAAAAAACGTTTTTAATTACCTATTAAAGGAGACGAAGCAATGATCGGAATACTAGCAGGAATGGGACCAAAATCAACTGGACCATTCGTCGATACAGTTGTAGCAAGATGCCAAACAATATACGGAGCAAAGCATGATATGGACTTTCCTCATATGATGATTTATTCGTGCCCAACACCGTTTTACATGGATTGCCCTATTGATCACGAGGCGATGAAAAAAGCGATTATTGAAGGGGCACAAAAACTCGAAAGTACTGGCGTAGACTTTATCGCTATGCCTTGTAATACGGCGCATCTTTATTTTGAAGAATTACAGCGTTCTCTTTCTATTCCGATTTTAAATATAGTCGATGAAACGTTACAAGCAATTCCTGAAAATATAAAAAGAGTCGCTCTTCTCGCAACAGAAGCAACTGTTCAAGCCGGGATTTACCAAGATGGAATTGAAATACGTAATATAGAGTATATTCATCATGAAAAATGGCAGGAAATGATTAATCACATTATTACTTATATTAAAAACGGAGAAGTTGAAGTAGCTCGCCAATTATGGAGTGCGCTCGTTGTACAGTTGAAAGATGAAGTAGATACCGCAATTATTGCATGTACCGATTTGAATGTGGTGGCGAGTGAGGATTTTGTTGATTCCTCTCAATGTCTTGCTGAAGCGGTTGTTAGAATGTATGTAGAAAATATAAGGAGGTCCCAATGAATATACCTTTTGAAATGGGATACACATTTGACGAAAACCTTAGAGAAGAACCTTTATCCCTTGCTGAAATGAAGCAAGGGATTGTGCTTTTGAAAAAGCATTTACAGGAAGGATCGTTATATGGAAAAAACTGCGGATTAATCGGTGTTTATGAACGAATCGCTGGCAACCTTCCTGAAAGTAAGTGTTACTTACAGGAAGCAATTGCATATTATACAAATTTAAATAATAAAGAAGGACTCTTTGTTAACAAACTACGTCTCGCACACACATACCATTGGGAACAAAATTTCCATACGGCAAATACACTATTTACCGAACTTCAACATATGTTGCCGAACGTTCCTACTTATAAAGACTTCTTCTACCAACATTACGGAAAAAGTAAATTAGATGAGGGTGACTTCCACACCGCCCTTACTTATTTTCAAAAGGCACTTCAAATTAGGCTACAAAAAGGAAATGAAGAGCTAATTCATTCAACTAAGCTTTGCATTGCGTATTGTATGTCTCGCCGATAAAATCTGCCCTAAAAACTTTTAACTTTCTTCACAATTCTTTCAAAGTAATCACACTTAATCTCGCTATATTAAATAAGTAGTTATTCATATAGGGAAGGTTAGGGGAACTGAAAGTATGAAAGTAAATCGTTCGCTTCATTACATTTTTTGGCGTTGGCATTTTTACGCTGGTCTTTTTATTACGCCGCTTCTTATTACTTTGTCACTGAGCGGAATTGGTTATTTATTTCGAGAAGAAGTTGAAGATTTCATCTATAAAGATTTATATTTTGGGAAGAGCGCCCAAACAGAATCTATTTCGATGTCTGATTCGCTTTCCTTAACAGAGAAAAAGTATCCACACTATAGTGTGGCGAAAATTAGTGAGTTTAATGGGGATTATAATACGAGACTTACGATTGCAAATGAATATACTGGGCAACAAAAATATGTGTATTTAGATAGCAATAATCAAATTGTTGGGGATCAAAACGCAAGTGAAACGTTTGCGAATATAATGAGGGAATTACATAGTTCTCTTTTAGTTGGTGGTACTGTCGTTAACTATATTGTAGAACTTGCGGCGTGCTGGACAATCTTTTTAATTGTAACCGGATTGTATATGAGTATACGCCAGTTCAAAAACACATCAGCATCCAATAAACGAGAAAAGGCAAAACGACGTCATTCTATTATCGGTATTATATTTACAATTCCTCTCGTTTTGTTAGTCGCATCTGGATTGCCGTGGTCAGGGTTTATGGGTAACCAAATTTATAAAATCGCATCGTCGAATGAATCGCTCGGGTATCCGAAATTGTATATGGCACCGCCTGAATCAAAGGTAAAAGAATTGCCGTGGGCAACAAGAAAGGAAGCTCCTCCTGAATCAAATTCAAATGAGCCAAAAGCAATTTCAGTTGATACATTACAAAAAGGAATTGAAATACAGAAGCCATATGTGATCTCACTACCGGCTGATCCGAAAGGTGTATTCACTGTTTCGAAATCGAGCGGTTCTGGTATTACGGGTATGCATGTCGCACCAAATGAAGAAATAACAGCTTACTTTGATCAATATAGCGGTGAACTCATTTCAAAAACGGACTATCGTGATTATGGATTATTTGCACAATGGTTCACTTACGGTATCCCGCTTCATGAAGGTCATTTATTCGGATGGCCAAATAAAATATTATGCTTACTAACGACATTATCTTTATTACTTCTCATTTATTACGGAATAAAAATGTGGTTAGCAAGAAAGCCCAAAGGAAAATTAGCAGCACCTCCAAAACAAAGAGATAAGAAAAGTATATTTGTTTTCTTTATCATGATGGTTATACTAGGCGCTGTCATGCCTTTATTCGGACTATCTGTGTTAGTTATTTTTGCGATTGAACTTCTTATATATGTATTTTCAAAAATACGGTCATAATGAAAAAGCATTTGTACTCCCGTGTACAAATGCTTTTTTATTTACTATTTTCTTTTTTTCTACCACTTATTAAAAAGACAATATCTACTATAATAATCAATGCAATGATAACTTGGGCTACATAATCCATCGTTGTCGGACCGCCAGCTTTATTCATCATCATATACATTCCAGTTATAAATGAAATGGAAAGTAGCACGAGTAATGTTACTTCAATATTGTCATATAGCTTTTGAAACAATCGCTTCATTTCCATCACCACCTTTACCATATTATAACAAAAAACCACTCTACATGAGTGGTTTTCTTCATCACTGCGCCATTTTCTTTCGGTACATCTTCCCGTTCCAATAGAAGAATCGTGAAGTGAGGCCTCCGTATTTTACAATGCGCCGTGCCATTTTGTGCATATTCTTTTGCGCTGATACTTTTTGGTCTGATAAGTAAATACCAAGTAACCCTCGGCTTATGAGACGATGAAACTTCGCATGAGGCAAATCACCAATGCTCTTCTCTGCTTCTTCTACAAAATGTTTCATACGATCTAATATAGCTTGCTCATTTTCATAATAACTACAGAAATTCAAATCTCCGCCTATACGGTCTTCTTCTTGATCGATGAAATAATCAAGTAAAATGTGAAGTCCTTGTACGTAAGGGAAATATCCTTGTCTAATTTTCGCAATATCTTCATCATGTAATTCATCATGAAAGGCATATGCTACAAGACAGAAGATTCCAAGCGTAGAACCAGCACATGCTGAAAATTCGAACCAACTCATCTCTGGTAAGTTTTCTTTATGTGCTTCAAACCATGTTTGTAAGCGTGGTTCTCTTTCTTCTAACTTCACGTGTTTATGAATTTGCAAATCACAATAATAACAAGCAAGTTCATGAAGAACAGGAGCAATTTTGTCATAGTGCTTCGTTTTCTTTAAAACATCTTGGCATGTTTCAACAAGTTCATCTAAATAGCCACCATCATCTTGATCATCACGATAACGATAATAATTACCGCCACCTTCTACTTCAGGTGATAAAGCCATTAACATGGACTCATGCAGCGCGGCAAAATCATTTGGATCAAGTGATGTACTGCGATCACATAAGTTATCTAAATAATCGCTAATCGTTTGATACGCTACGATAAAACGAATACATTCCTCTCGGTGTTCATTTGCTAATAGCGCTAAAATGCCACCGCCCTCGCAATGAAACGTTTTATTCTCAATACTTGCGATTGCCTGACTATGAAGCTCGTCATTCGGAATATGGTAGGCACGCTCTTTCCACATCGCTAGCTCATGGTGTACAACCGGAAACACATCACGGTATACTTTCGCCATGAGCGTTATGGGATTACTCGGTACGTTCACTTCTTCCTTCATCTCCTCTATTCAATGTACAAATAATTTACTTATTTGTTTCTATTATGTTATTGATGTGTATTTCAGTAAATGACTGAATATAATTCAAAATTTCATCACGCTCATACTCATTTAATAACTCATGATAACAATTCGGCCATTCTTTAAAAGCCTTATCACTTATTTTAACATTATCAAACCAAGTACGGACACGTGTTTTATCTACAAGTTTATCCTTACAAGCTTGCATTAGCAAGAGTGGAACGTCTGGAAAATCGCCTATTTTTTTATGCGCAATTTCGATAGACTTAATCAATTCACTATACCAACGTACTGATACTTTGCGCAAGAACAATGAATCATTCTCCATCGCATCCCGAACTTCATGATTACGAGTTGACATTTCTACTGTAAGATTCGTTGCAAATTGCAATTTTGGAGCAATAACATTTAATATTTTTGAGACAGCTTGAAGCGGTGCAGAAGGTCCAGTCACTACCCCTAAGCAGGGTGAACTTAAAATAATGCCGTCTACATCTTCTCTCTTCGTTTCTTGCATCATACGAATGACAATAAGACCACCCATACTATGACCAAATAGAAAGATAGGTAACCTATACTTTCTTGCCTCTTTCACCCATAATTTAACTTCCTCTATGTATTCATCAAATGAATCAATATGTCCTCTATTTCTTGAAGTCGTTCCATGTGACGGAAGGTCCCCCATCACGACGTGGTAGCCGATATGATTCCACATTTCCGCAACGGCTTCATAACGTCCGTGATATTCCATTGCGCCGTGCACGATAACAACGACAGCTTTCGCTTCCTCTGCTTCATAATTCCACATACGGCTCTCCTCCATTTCACTCTTTCTCATAATTTGATACACTAAAACTAGTCTCTAGGAAAGGAAGGCTTTACATGATATATCCTTACAAAGAAAAAAATCCGAAAATTGCGAGTAGTGCTTTTATCGCTGACTACGTAACCATTACAGGTGATGTGACAATTGGCGAAGAAGCAAGTATTTGGTTTAATACAGTCATACGCGGCGATGTATCACCAACAATCATCGGAGACCGAGTAAATGTACAGGACCAATGTACACTTCACCAAAGCCCACAGTACCCTCTTATTTTAGAAGATGATGTGACAGTTGGGCATCAAGTTATTTTACATAGCTGCCATATAAAAAAGGATGCTTTAATTGGAATGGGCTCTATTATATTGGATGGTGCTGAAATTGGCGAAGGAGCCTTTATCGGTGCTGGAAGCCTCGTTTCACAAGGAAAAAAAATCCCGCCAAACACATTAGCGTTCGGTCGCCCAGCGAAAGTCATTCGTGAATTAACAGAAGAAGACCGTAAAGACATGGAGCGTATTCGCACACAATACGTTGAAAAAGGTCAATATTATAAATCACTACAAAAGTGATTTTACCGCTGCCATAATACTGGCAGCTTTTTTATAAAAAAACTAACTTTTTCTTTACAAAACATTATTACTCCCTCAATAAAATCTTATTAAAATAAAAGCTAATATCTCCATATATATGTAAACGAGGGAGGAGAATTTTCATGAAGGTCAGTGGACTGTATAAAATAGAATGTTACATTTTCAAAGGAATTAACCGATACTTTGATCAAAAAACGTTAAATATCTTTTTCAGCAATATTACTCATATCGGTGGCGCGACTTTCTCCATTGCACTCACACTGTTCTTTTTAATTTTCGCAAAGGGAACTTTGCACCAAGCTGCAATCGCAACTGCTATTTCATTAGCAATTAGCCATATTCCTGTGCAAATATTAAAAAGATGGTATCCGCGAAAACGTCCTTATTTAACAATTCAGGATGCAAAATATCCAGTCCATCCATTAAAAGACCACTCTTTCCCGTCTGGTCATACAACAGCCGTTTTCTCTGTCTTTATTCCATTTATTTGCTATAATCCAAACTTATTTGTTTTTCTATTACCGTTAGCATTATGCGTTGGTATTTCTCGCATTTATTTAGGGCTTCACTATCCTTCTGATGTATTCGTCGGTATGTGCCTCGGCACTTGCTCTGGCATCATCTCTTTTTATCAATTCATCCCACTTTTCACATAAAGGAGTGATATGATGAGAGTCGCCATTTTTACCGATACTTTTACGCCACAAGTCAACGGGGTTGCGAAAACATTAGAACGATTAACACGTTACTTTCAGAAAGAAAAGATCGCCTATTCTGTTTTCGCCCCTCAGCATACAGCTGAAGATAATTTCGTAGCGAATGTGAATAAGATGAGAAGTATCCCGTTAACAATATTATATCCAGAATGTCGTTTTTCTTTTCCTACTCCGCGCATTAAACGTGAACTTCTTTCCTTTCAACCTGACATTATTCACATTGCCACACCTTTCAACATGGGACTTTGTGGATTGTATTATGCAAAAAAGTTAAACATCCCAGTTGTCGGTTCTTATCATACTGATTTCGATGCTTATTTACGCTACTACAAAATTGAATTTCTCTCTAATATGCTTTGGAACTATTTAAAGTGGTTTCATAGTCATATGCAAAAAAATTTCGTTCCATCCCCTGAAACATTACATCAATTAAAAAATAAAGGCTTTCAGGCCCTCTCGATTTGGGGACGGGGTGTAGATTGCACACTCTTTCATCCAGCTTACAATACAGACCTATTCCGGAAAAAATATAATATTACAGCGAAGTATGTCCTTTCCTATGTTGGACGAATTGCTCCTGAGAAAGATATTGATACGTTGCAAAATCTTATCGTTAAATCAGCGCATACTCGAAACGATATTCATTGGCTTATAGCAGGAGACGGTCCCCTAGCAACAAGTCTTCGTGAAGCTGTTCCGAAAACAAATATCACTTTTACTGGATATTTACAAGGCGAGGATTTAGCTGAAGCATATGCTTGTTCTAACATCATGGTATTTCCATCAGCTACTGAAACATTCGGAAATGTTGTACTTGAATCACTTGCATGCGGCACACCTGTAATTGGTGCAAATAGTGGCGGGGTAAAAAACATTATTACAGATGGAAAAACGGGAGTTCTTTGTCCGTCCAAAAATGAAGACGCATTTCTATCATCCATTTATTCTTTATTGCAAAATGAAGAAAAACTTGAGCAGATGGGAATAGCAGCTTCATCTTTTGCGAAATCAAAGAGCTGGGATGAGATTTTTCTTGGCTTGTTTAAACAATATGAAGAAGTCCTTCAGCACACCGCATCAGAGTTACTCGCTTAAATAGAAAAACTCCCTTCAAAAAAACGAAGGGAGTTTATTACACAGTTGTAAATTTTAGTTTAATAAATGATACACATAGTGAAATACCACTTTATTCCTATATTCATTATAGCAAAAAGATACATAACTAAACATACTTGTAATAAAAACCCATAAAAATTAATATATGGTTATACAGTATTTTAAGAATTCCCCTTAAAATCAACTTACTCACATACCTTTATACAGGAATTGTTCCCCAATTTCTGTATATCAAAAAAACCTTTCATTCATTTGAAAGGTCTTTTTGAGCCTGCACATATTCTTCTTTCGTATTTACATTTATAAACCAATCCGCATTCGCTTGTACATCTTCACCAGCAACATATTTCACATTGCATTGTGATAAAAGTTGGCCCATACTTCTTTTTTCTTCTTGAAGCAAAGCATAAATCTTTTCTTTCACACGGTTATGATATGCTGCAAGTAACGGTTGTTTTCTTCCATTAATAATAGGTACAACCGCATCATATTCATTGCTCGTTTGCTCTAATAAAATGGTAAACCATTCATGCGAAACATTTGGCGCATCGCAAGGCATAATAGCATACCAGTCTGCTTCTATGTATTCCATACCTGATACAATCCCAGCAAGTGGTCCGTTTCCTTTATAGTGCGGAATATCTTCTATAACAGGAACTTGTACGAATTGCTCTACTCGCTCTTTTATATCGGGGTGACTAATGACTACAACTTCTTGCAAAGTACTTGTCATCACTTTCACAATATGCTCAACGAAAGTAGTCCCCTTCCAAATTGCTAACGCTTTCGGCTCACCGAATCTACTCGACATACCGCCTGCTAATACAATTCCAGCATATTTACTCATTGGCGATGCAGCTCAAATGTAATATGACCTAATTCCGGCAAAATTAATTTATTCATCGCAAGGCGAACTGCTCCGCTAGACCCTGGCATTGAAAAGACAACTTTGCGCCCAATTGTACCGCCAATTGCTCTACTTAACATAGCGCTGCTTCCGATATCTTCTAAATAACTAATCATACGGAACAACTCACCAAACCCGACAATTTCTTTATCTAATAGCGCTGATACCGCTTCAATCGTTACATCACGTTTCGTAATACCAGTACCGCCATTTGTTAATACAACATCTACGTCTTCCCGATGATAACCAGCTAACACTGCTTGCTGAATACTCTCTTTATCATCTTTTACAATTTCATAAGAAGTCACTTTATGTCCTGCTTCTTTTAACAATTCATGTAATAATTGTCCGCTCTTATCTGTCTCTTCCGTACGTGTATCGGAAATTGTTACGATCTTACAACGCACTTCTTTTGGTGCTTGTTTTTTATGTTCGGTTACGCTCATTTTTCATCTTTCCTTTCTTAAAGGCTTTTCTTCATTTTATCATATATATCTTTGCACAATTATGTATGAAGCCAACGATGCATCATGATACAATATAAGTATACTAACCCACAAAAAGGAAAATGAAAAACCATTTCCTAGACTTCACATCTTTAACTACTCTCTATATTTTCTACATAATAGAATTCAATTTTATAACTTGCACTACAAAATAAGCCGGAGGTCTAATACTATGGAACTTTATAAAAAACTAACAACAACATTCATCCTCTTATTCGTCGCTTCCATTACTGTTGGCTTTTCCTTAAAAGGCGCAATCCCATACGCTACATTAGTAAGCATTATATTCGCGACACTATTTTTACTAAGCAGTGCCTTTTGCGCTGGTAAAGCACGTCAACTGAAAGGGTGATCATCTATGTTCCGTAAGAAACAAATCCTTTGTAAATCATGTGAAAAAGAAATACAAACGTATGAAAAAGCATGGATTCATATGCCCTTTCCGGCCAGTGGTATGACGAATATGAAAAAGTATATTGAGCTAGACGGCGAAGTGTATTGTGGCTCATGCATTCAAATTGTAAGTAAAGCGCAATAAAAAAAGCTTTGCGCTCACCGCGCAAAGCTTTTTTTCATATATTATAGACCAGCTTGCTCTTTTAAAGTTGCAGCTTTGTCTGTACGTTCCCATGATAGATCTACATCAGTACGTCCGAAGTGGCCGTACGCTGCTGTTTGTTTGTAAATTGGGCGACGTAAGTCTAGCATTTTAATAATACCAGCTGGGCGAAGATCGAAGTTGTTACGAACTAGTTCTACTAATACGTCTTCAGATACTTTACCAGTGCCAAATGTATCAACTGAAATTGATACTGGTTGTGCTACACCGATTGCGTATGCAAGTTGTACTTCTGCTTTATCAGCAAGACCAGCTGCTATGATATTTTTCGCAACATAACGAGCTGCATATGCTGCAGAGCGGTCAACTTTTGTTGCATCTTTACCAGAGAATGCACCGCCACCGTGGCGAGCGTATCCACCGTAAGTATCAACGATGATTTTACGTCCTGTTAAACCAGCATCACCTTGTGGTCCACCAATTACGAAGCGGCCAGTTGGGTTAATGAAGAATTTCGTTTCTCCATCCATTAATTCCGCTGGAACTACAGCCTTAATTACATGCTCTTTTAAATCGCGATCGATTTCTTCCCATGTAACATCTGGATGATGCTGTGTAGAAATTACAATTGTATCTACACGTACAGGTTTACCATTTTCATCATACTCAACTGTAACTTGCGTTTTTCCATCCGGACGTAAGTATGATAATGTGTCATCTTTACGTACTTCAGTTAAACGACGAGCTAATTTGTGAGCAAGCGAGATTGGAAGTGGCATTAATTCTTGTGTCTCATTACATGCGAAACCAAACATTAAACCTTGGTCTCCTGCACCAATTGCCTCAATCTCAGCGTCAGTCATTTGACCTTCGCGTGCTTCTAGCGCTTGGTCAACACCCATAGCGATGTCAGCAGATTGCTCATCGATAGATGTTAAAACTGCACAAGTTTCTGCATCGAATCCGTATTTTGCGCGTGTGTAACCAATGCCTTGAATTGTTTCACGAACGATTTTTGGAATATCTACGTAAGTAGAAGTCGTAATTTCCCCCGCTACCAATACTAAACCAGTTGTTACAGTTGTTTCACAAGCTACACGTGCATTTGCGTCTTTTGATAAGATCGCATCTAAAATTGAATCAGAAATTTGGTCACAAATTTTATCTGGATGTCCTTCAGTTACAGACTCAGATGTGAACAGATGACGTTTTTTTGTCATGTGGTAAACCTCCCTACAGTAATTGTATATATTGTACGGAACTCATCCTTAATTTGCCACAAACTGCGACATACATTTATTCTCCCACAAGCATACAGAAAAACCTTTCCTACTTTACATAGAGGAAAGGTTTAATTTGCTACTTGCATACTGCTTTTTGCCCTTTGCTCTTATCGTTCGAGACCATTAGCCTCGCACAGGTTTTAGCACCTATTCACCTGTATTTACCACTACAAATGAGGTTGCTGGGCTTCATCGGGCCTGTCCCTCCGCCAGCTCGGGATAAGAGAGTATCCGTCCCAACCTATACTAAAGAAATGATATTCATTTGTCAATTAATATTCACATTTTCCTGAAAGTTTTTCTCAATGCGCCTAAAGTGAATTATTAATAAGGAAATAATGTATTCACACAAACAAATAGAAATAAATAGTATACATTATTTATATAATTGTGTTATACTCTTGTTGGGGATTACGAGAAATATTTCATTAAATGAAAAGGATGGTATATAAATATGAGTACTGTGAATGTCCAAATTGGTTTACACGAATTATTGAACGGAAGCAATGCACAGATTCAACTAAGTGTTCCGCAATTAGTGGAAAAAGTATTAATGCGAAATGAAGGGAAATTAACTTCTACTGGTGCGGTTTCTGCTTCGACAGGAAAATATACAGGACGTTCTCCTAAAGATAAATTTATTGTGAAAGAAGCATCGGTTGCTGACAAAATTGCTTGGGGAGCTGTGAATCAACCGATTTCTGAAGAACATTTTAATAAATTATATACTAAAGTTTTAGAATACTTAAAAGAAAAAGAAGAGTTATTCGTCTTCAATGGATTTGCAGGCGCTGACCGCAATTACCGCCTACCAATTCAAGTTATTAACGAATATGCATGGCACAATTTATTTGTACACCAATTATTCATTCGTCCAACTGAAGAAGAATTAACAACTCATGAATCAGAGTTCACAATTGTTTCTGCGCCGAATTTCAAAGCTGATCCAGCTGTTGACGGTACAAACTCTGAAGCATTCATTATGGTTTCATTCGAAAAACGTATCGTACTAATTGGTGGTACAGAATACGCTGGAGAAATGAAAAAATCAATCTTCTCTATTATGAACTTCTTACTACCTGAACAAGATATTCTTTCTATGCATTGCTCTGCAAACGTAGGTGAAGAAGGTGACGTAGCACTATTCTTCGGTTTATCTGGAACAGGTAAAACAACATTATCTGCTGATCCAAACCGTAAATTAATTGGTGATGATGAGCATGGTTGGTCTGATAACGGCGTATTCAATATTGAAGGCGGTTGCTACGCAAAATGTGTAAACCTTTCTCACGAGAAAGAACCACAAATTTTCGATGCAATCAAATTTGGATCTGTTTTAGAAAACGTTATCATTAATAACCAAACGCGTATTGCAGACTATAACGATACTACTTTAACAGAAAATACTCGTGCTGCATACCCTATGCATGCGATCGACAATATCGTACTGCCAAGTGTTGCTGGACACCCAAATACAATCATTTTCTTAACTGCTGATGCATCTGGCGTATTGCCTCCAATCAGTAAGTTATCAAAAGAACAAGCTATGTACCATTTCTTAAGTGGCTACACTAGTAAACTAGCAGGAACAGAGCGTGGTGTTACATCTCCGCAAGCAACATTCTCAACTTGCTTCGGTTCACCATTCTTACCACTTGATGCATCTCGCTATGCTGAAATGCTTGGTGAAAAAATCGAGAAACACGATGCGAAAGTATTCTTAGTAAACACTGGCTGGACTGGTGGCGAATACGGCGTTGGTAAACGTATGAACTTAGGTTACACTCGTGCAATGATTCAAGCTGCATTAAGCGGTGAACTTGCGAAAACTGAAACAGCTACACATAACATCTTCGGTCTTGAAGTTCCACTTCACGTACCAGGTGTACCAGACGAAGTGTTAATGCCTGAACAAACTTGGGCTGATAAAGCTGCTTACAAAGCGAAAGCAATCGAGCTTGCAAATGAATTCAAAGCTAACTTCAAAAAGTTCGACAGCGTTTCTGAAGATATTATTAACTTAGGCGGTCCAATCGCTTAAGTGCAAACTTTCTTTTGGAATCATCCTTTTACTCATATGAATAAGTGTCGTGTAACCGTAAAGTTCCGCGTACTCACCGACAAAACCCAATGCGGCTTAACGGTTACACACACTTACATAAAAAAGAAGCTTACGTTTTTGCGTAAGCTTCTTTCTATATCTTATATAAAGTGAAACGTTAATCTCTTCATCTGTGGCTTAGTTTGTTAATTTACAGAAATTTCAATTTATATTTATTTACTTTTAGTTTTTCATGATACAATTTACATATATAGGAAGGGGTGAAGCCTATGAGAAATTTTTCTCGTACAGGAAAAATTTTATTCAGTTATGGAGCGATCCAAATGTTTTGGGGACTTGTGATGCTTAACGCTAATTTATTCGAGCATACAAGTGAAACAATAAAATATATTATTCTAATTACCGGAATAGCTTTTTGTATTATATCCAACTTTTTCAAAAAAACTAAGAGTCATACTAATACGTGATTTCATATTAACTTATTAGAAGCGTAAACCTGTATTTTATGCAAAGTTACGCTTCCTGTTGTACTATTCATCGCTGGATCTCTTATTCCAGGGTAAATCCATTTTCACACGTACAACTTACGGATTCGAACATATGAATTATATCTCTACTCGCTACATCCTTCTGGTTTTACTCCGCGTGGGGCTCAAACAGGCCCTAACCGCTTCTATCCCCCGCCGGATCCTCTATCCCATCTAAAAAGAGGCTTTTTATCTTTTTAGCTCTTCGTTAATTCTTCCTCATCTTTCATACTATAGTATCCTAAATTCACAACAATTAAGAAATAGCCGCCCATAATCCCTACTGCAAATGCCCACATCACCATGTGGTGCTCAATTTCGTACATAATAATAGCACCTAAAATAGCAGCTGCAAAGCGATTAAACATACCGAGCGTTGGTGCTTTCGTTTTCTTTACGATACTATCTCCAAGCTTTTCAATCCGTCTTCCTAAAAGCCAAACGCAATACATACTTACGATAAGTCCAATTCCAGCACCTAGGAAATGAGCTGAAAACGGTGTTAACATCCAGCCTAGTAAAAGAAAACCTAGTAAATAATACGATTGAATTTTAAACGATCTTAATGACATACTAATCATGCTGTTCTCCTCTTCAGTAATTTTTATCCCGCATTAACGGGCAGTAAGACCCTCACCTCAAAATTCAGCGGAAGCAAAGAAGTTAGGTGGGGGATCAACTGCCCGTAAAAGCCCGATTGGTTCAACTAATAATCAGTGGGGGATGAACAAAACCCCCACTGATTAAAGTTTCACTTTATCTATCCAACAAAAAATTTCTTTCAAGTTTATACTGCTTACATCCATTTCAATCAAATTAAAAACAACATAAACGATATGTTTACGTTGTTTAAATGTTTTTAGGAAATAATATTATACAAGATTTCAAACATCATATTCTTATAATTTGTGACGTTTTTCCAAACATTTTTCGTCCATTTTTGAAAAAATTGATATCAATCTATGAACATACGGATATGATGTAATAAGCACACAAATAAAGGGGGCGTCTAATGATTTATTTTTTAATGGCTCTCATTCACCTTATTATCCCTGCACTTATTGGACTTTCATTGTATTGGTACACGAAAAATCATAGTATTTTCTACGCTGTCCTCGGTGTCCTTCTTCCGGGTATTATTCTTATCACACTCTTCCGCATTCCAGTTTTAAACTTAATTCCACTTATTACTGCTATCTTATTTCTCGTCTTCTTACCAAAAATAAAAAAATAGGAAAGCAGATCATAGGTGATCTGTTTTCCTATTTTGATATAGATTCCTCCACAGTAGAATGCACTTTTACTTTCTCCGATTTCACAAACCATAAACCGAAGAAAATAATAATTCCACCGATTATTTGTTGAAAGGATACATATTCATTTGCCCATACAGCTGCAAATAAAACAGCTACAAGTGGCGTTATATACATATATACCATCGTATGTGACGCCCCAATTTTTTGAACACCAACATACCACATCACTAGACCGAATACCGTTACGAAGAAAATCGAATATAGTAAAGCAAATAGTGTCATTCCATGTGTAATGTGAAATGGCATAATAAATACGTATGGTCCACTTAACAATAAGAGCGGAATCGCACCAACTAATGCTGACCATGCGGTAACACGTAGTGCTGAATATTTTTTAATTAATGGACTTGCTAAAACAGGATAAAGCCCCCAGCATATTGATGTAATTAGTCCAATTCCATTTCCATAAAAAGAACTAGCAAGTGAATGTCCTGCTACTAAAACTAATATTACACCACCAAAGGCAATGATAGAACCGATGAGCTTTCGAGAAGAAAACTTTTCTTGTTTCAAGAAAATCGCAAATAAAGTTGTAAAAATAGGTGAAATAGAAATGAGTAAAGAGGCATTTGTAGCGGATGTATATTTGACAGTTTCCATAAACAACGTTTGATACAGTACAATACCTACAACGCTAACGATGATTAATCTAGGTATATCCTTTCGTTCCATATAAACCGACTTTTCAATAAAAAATGTAAGGAGTAACATAAGCGGTGCCGCCGATATCATCCGAAGTGCAGTAAACTCAATTGCTGTAAATTCTAAAAGTCCATATTTCGCAATCGTAAAATTAATCCCCCAAATAATAACGACTGCTAAAATTAATAACTCAATCCCCCATCTTCTCATGCGTATCCCCTCCGCAAATAAAATTATACAGAAAATTCAATCACATGTACATTTCATTATGTGAAAAAATCTTTGTATTGTATGCAACGTTTTAATGAACTTATATCGGCGATTTTTTAAATATATCGATTTATCAACAAAAAACGATAATAATAGCGACTTATACAATAAAAAAGGTGATTCCAAAATACATTTTGGAATCACCTTTTCTTTACTACACTCGAACGTGTAACTTCATATTTGGATTATAAAATTGGCTTGGGCTCTTCAACTGAAAAGTTCCTCCACCTTCATGCCAATCAACTGTTAACTTATCATCCATAAATACAAGCTTTGTGCGATCTGCGATAAAACTAAACTGGCTTGATTCAATATCTACATCACGCTCATCTTTTTCTGCTACAGCTACTAAATCGATGATTCCGCTCATTACACAACCGCAACCTTCATTATCGTAAAATAACTTTATATATTTTGCTTCACTTGGAATCGTATCCACAATCTTTTTATATGCTGCTTCTGTTACAGTAACATACATACGTTATTCATCCTCTCTTCTCACATCATTCATATATTGTACCACTATTTTTCTAAATCATTGTATACAAAAAATTAAGACTAACACATGTGATAAAGGAGACTGTATCACAATGTGTCTCTAAATATTTAGTGAAAGAAAAATTGATATATGATTGGTTTAATGCGAATTTTGATGTGAATATTACTTTGCTTCCGCAAGAAAAATGGTTCCTCTAAAACTATTCAATTCTCCTCCCTACTTTTGAAATCTATATACACAATACAATTGACCACACAAAAATATAGAATTCATAATATATATATAGTAGTTCTATTTTTAAAACTAGGTTTTCAAAACAGAGAAAGGAGAAAATATATGTACCCACGTAATTGTTTTAGTTGCGATGGCAGACGCAACGGCGGTTCTATTGGTAGCACCGGCGCCACTGGACCGACCGGACCGACTGGGGCCACCGGACCTACTGGTAGCGCTGGATCTACCGGAGCTGGTTTACAAAGTACTACCGCCTTTAGTCTAGCAGCAGCCCCTAACTATAAAACCGGACAAGTGGTCACTTATACGAGCAGCGGCTATGTTGTAAAAAAAGATGCACCTCAAGGGTTTCCCAATATATCTCCAGATTATATCGTATTAGTAGAAAGTGGACCTACTGGTAGCACCGGGTCAACCGGGAGCACTGGGCCTTCTGGCAATACTGGACCTA
>NZ_JBTIWT010000028.1:0-64142 GCF_054353775.1 Bacillus sp. 5w2
ATTGGTCAGCTTTCTTATCCGATCATATTTTCACATGAAGATTAGGGGCATCCTCTTTAAGGATCGGGATTTTCCCATTATGTACGTTCCACAATGGTCATCGAACAATATATTTCTATGCAATTAAATATTGAATAGAATAGGGCAAAACTTGTTCGCATTTTTAGAAAAGGGATAGGGATATAATTCAAGTAGTACTTCGAATACTCGAACTTTACACTCATTATATTAAAGCAAATCCTTTTATATGGGAAATATGAATTACTTACATAATTCATTCGTAAAACATATTAGTTTGCTATATTATTTTTATTCCATCAATAACATACATCCAGCTAAAACGGGTGTCATAATCATTGAAAACTTCAAAAGCATACGTGGTGCATAATTTGTAAACTTCGCCCCGATATACGCTCCTAACATCGTCCCAATTAATACTTGCAATAACAATATATAATCTAGATACCCTTCTGAACTATATCCTAGCCCACCTCCAATCGCAATCGGCAATATAACAAGCATTGTTGTTCCTACAGATTGCTGAATCGTTAGTCCTAATAGAACCATTAATCCAAGTTGAATAAACGGTGCAGAACCAATCCCGAATGAACCGGCCATCATTCCAGTGACTAATCCTAGACATATACATTTCATCATGTTCTCTTTTGAAAATTTTTTAACTTCTACTAAAAGTAATTCTTCCCTATTTTGAAACTTAATTAA
The DNA here is from genome assembly GCF_054353775.1 of Bacillus sp. 5w2. NCBI lineage: Bacteria > Bacillati > Bacillota > Bacilli > Caryophanales > Bacillaceae > Bacillus > Bacillus sp. 5w2. The sequence continues at coordinate 724 of NZ_JBTIWT010000028.1, forward strand.
TTTAATAAACATAAAAATTGCCGATAAAAATAGCATACCCGCTGTAAACCAATGAAGAAGATGCGCTGGTATAAGAGCACCGAACTTAGAACCGATATAAGAACCAATCGCGCCAAACCCACCAACAATCCCGCCTATAATAAGCACAACATTTCCTTCCCTGTAATGACTTATAACCCCAGATAATGTCGTAAATGCCATTGCAGTTAAAGACGTTGCGAGCGCAACGTGAATAGGAATATGGAATATTAAAGTGAGCATCGCGATAATAAAACCAGCTCCCCCAGCTCCAACAAATCCTAATAAAATACCCATTACTAACATCGTTATAATAATTGCCACAGTCTTTCCCTCCAGTAAAGCAATTATCCATCATATTCTTCCTTGCATACAAATAAAAAGCATCCTAGATGGATGCTTTTTATTTCAATAATATGTACTTAATCTTGATTAATCAAAATAACCGCAGGGCCAGCGACTACTACTCCAGCTACTTCTATCTTTTCAAATTCTTTTACTGTAATAGATATAACTCCTTCTCTTTCCATTAATTCTTTACTCAGGACATCAGTCGGGATTGCTTTCACCGTCTTACCTCCTTTTCATTTATACAATATGATAAAGTGAAACTTTGAAGTGAGAATCTTATCGCCCGCAAATAGCGAGATAAAAACAACCCAATGCATCTATATATATGCATCACCTCCACTTTCATTCCTTATTCCACTCAAAATCCTTCTCTCCCTTCCGTAACATATTGAAAAATAAAAAAGAAGCTATAACATATAGCTTCTCTCTAAATTTATTTAGTCTCTTAGCACCTCATATTTCATAACTCTACCATCTCTATCAAATTGTAAAACAAGCTGTTCACTATCTATTGGAATAAAGCCACGTTCATTTCCAAGATAGTACGAAGTGATAACCCCGCTTTCTCCATTTCTTGTTTCAGTAGGTGCTCCTAATAATTGTGTAATTTCTTCATTTGATTTCCCTGTTAATTTATATTTTTGTAATAGATCATCTACCATATTTACCCGTTTCTCTTCAGCATGTAACCACCGATCTTGATTAAACTTAGAAGTGTATGTATTCATACTTAATTGCGCAGTGCACACCATTAACGGAATGAGTGCTACTATTAATACTCCCGACATTTGCTTCTTTTCTTCATTACGATTTTTAGAAACATATAAGATAGATTTTTGAATCATGATTAATAAAGCAAATGGCATGATTACTACAAACATACTCTTTACACTTAATGACGTATGAGCTATATCGATAATGTAAATAAACGCAAAATACATTAGTATATACAAACAAACATAAACATACAAAATACCCCTCAATATAGAACTCAGAAATCCCACCCCTTTTTAATTCCTTTTATAATTCATTCGGTTAATGATTTCTCGAAGTTTTTCTAACTCTTGATCTGTATATATTACTTTCCCTGTTAAGATCTCATTTCTGAAGAACGTTACAATTTGCTCTCTATCTTTTAATCTCGGCGTTTTTTCTTCAGAAAGATCTAGCACTTCTTTCCCACTTTCATTATAAAAATATACAATCGGTTTTACGTTTTCTTTAACAATATCAACCTGTATTTCATTCAAACAATTGTATAGAATATGAGATAGTTCTTTCGCTCTATATACTGGATTCCCTTCATTTTTCACTTGTATCGTTAATGAATCTTCACCTGTAATGCATTCAAACGTCTCTTCTTTCTCTACTTCTTGTTGATACTTGCCAATTTCATCAATCATAAATGAATATATACTAGCATTTCCTTTCGTTAAGCCATGAATTAATTTCCCTGTCCATTCTTTCGTCTCAAGTAGATACATACCCGTTTTACTTAAGACAAGATGATGAATTCGAAAATCATTTCCTCCGTGCTGATTTCCAATAAAAACATTCGGCATAATATGAAATTCATTATCTAGTATTATGCCTTGTTCTACGAAGCCTCGCTTCATATAATGTAATGTTTCGTGTGTATTCACTTCAGCTCCATTTTTCGTATACTCTCGCAAATTTGCAATTAACTTTTGAAACATATGTATTTCGTTACTATGTTTATCTTGCATTTCACTACGTTCTTTACTATGTTGCATAGCTAATTGATTCTTCATCATACGCATATTTTCAAGTTCTCTAGCTGCACTTATTTGTAAATCATTGTATTTCTTCTGTTCCATATTTTTCAATGTATTTTGTTGTTCTTTATGCTCTGTAACCGTAGCTGCAATTTCGTTTTCATACGTTTCAATTGCTTGTTTCTTTTCAAATTCTACTTGCTGACTCTCTGATTCTAGCTGTTTATTTTTATAGAACAGCACGAATACTACAGCTAATAATATTAAAACAACACCTATTAGCACATAATCCATATTTTTACTCCTTTATTTTATTTTTTATAAATATACATTATATTATACTATGCTTTCAATATACACTTTGTAAAAATTACATATTTATAATAAAAGGCATCTCAGGCGAGATACCTTCTGCGTTCATTTTATTGTACACCATAATGAATATAACTTGAATCATCGTATATCCATTGATTTCCACCTAGACCAAGCCATCCATCTTGCTTACACCATACTCGATATGCCTCACCATGATGTAATTGTCTTATAACATTTCCATTTAATGATGGAGCATCCCGCAGATTCACATTATCACCAGTAATAGTCGCCACATAATGTTTATACTGAACATAACTTGAATCATCGTATATCCATTCGTTTCCACCTAAAGCAAGCCAGCTACCTTGTTCACTCAAAACTTCATATGATTCGCCACGATTTAGCTGACGGATTACACTAGATTGTAAAGATGGTCCACTCCGTAAATTTACATTATCACCATTAATGACAGCAACACCGTAAACTGCAGTAGCATTAGTAGGAGGTGAAACATTTCCACCACTTGCTCCGCTCCCTTGTAAAGCTTCTATCGAGACGGCTGCTGATACGTCACAATTTCCTACACCTGAAATTTGACCAGAATCTGTGTATTGCCATGCTGTCCACTCTGTCCATCCACCAGCATCAGCAGGCGGTGTACTAGAATATCTAGAAATCCAAAGTGGAATATCACTTAATCCACTAATCCCAAACTCATTAATATACCAAACACCTGTATATAGCATGACATTTTTTCCAGTAGCTTGTTTCACATAATCTATAAAACTTCTTGCCCAATTAGATATAGCGGTACCTGTCAAATTACTATTACTCGGATCTGTTGGTGATTCTAAATCTAGAACTGGAATTAAGTCTGTCTGATTGCTTTGTAATATACTCACAAAATATTTTGCTTCTGAAATTGCATCATTTTGTTCTGGATGCGCAAAATGATATGCACCAATCAATACATTTGCATTTTTTGCAGCCTGTACATTTTGAACAAAAGTCGGATCAATGTAATTCACACCTTCTGTCGCTTTTGCATACGCCGCTTGAATACCTGATGCCTTCACAGCATTCCAATCAATACTTCCTTCCCAATGAGACACATCGATAAACGTAACATTTGAACTAGACCTATCTTGCATATGAAAGCTCCTATCAAATTTTTTCATTTCGTATACATACAATATGTACAACTTTTATAAAGGGTCACGACGTTTATACTATAGATATAAAGCGTCAACATATTTTATATGCAAAATAAAAAGCCTTGTAATTACAAGGCTTTTTGTAAACTTCCTTTATTTTGCAGTAAATACATATTATAATACAACCCTTGCTCACTCAGTAATTCTTGATGTGTTCCTCTTTCTACTATTTCTCCATCATGCATAACAAAGATTTGATCTGCATCTTGAATTGTAGATAATCTGTGCGCAATTGCTATAGTCGTTCTCCCTTTTCTCATTTGCTGTAAGGCTGTTTGAATCGCATCTTCTGTTTCTGTATCAATATTAGCTGTTGCTTCATCCAATACTAATACTTTCGGATTCGTTGCTATCGTTCTAGCAAAAGCAATTAATTGTCGTTGACCACTAGAAAATGCAGCTCCTCTTTCTACTACTTCCGTTTCATACTGCTCTGGTAATTTTTCAATAAACGTATTCGCTTGCACAAATTGTGCCGCTTCTTTTACTTCTTCATCCGTAATTTCTTCATTATACATACGAATATTTTGTTTTACATTTCCCGCAAATAAAAATGCATCTTGCAATACGAGTCCTATTTTCTTTCTAATTTCTCCTTCTTTAAATTTCTCTAAATCTACACCATCTATTACAATATTTCCGGACTTAATATTATAAAATCGCATTAACAAATTCATAATGGTACTTTTTCCGCTACCAGTGTGCCCAACGAAAGCAACTGTTTGCCCTTGTTTCACGTGAAAAGATACATTTTTTAAAACATCACGTTTCCCATCATAAGAAAAAGTAACATTTTTAAATTCAATATCTCCATTAACGACTTGAGGATTTCCATCCCCTTGTTGAACTGGCGCTAAATCTTTCTCATCCATTAAATGAAATACACGTGATGATGAAACAAGTGCCTGTTGGAAAAATGATAATTTCATCATCATCTCATTTACAGGCTGGAAGAAACGATGTATATAGTTAACAAATGCATATAGAACTCCTACTTCAACAGGACTCTTCAAAGCATCAATTCCAAATAAACCAAGTACTAACGCAATAGCCACAATATGAACTAAATCAGTTGCTGGACGTAAAAGTAACGCGTCTAACTTTAACGTCCGCCGCCCTGCACTATAATGTTTATTATTCACTTCTTCAAACTCTTTTCTCATACGCTTTTCTTGTCTGAACACTTGAACAATATTCATTCCTTGAATGGACTCATTTAACTTTGCATTTAACACGCTTAATTGATTACGTACTTCTAAATAAAAGGCTGCACTTTTCCGGCGATATAGCACCATAATCGCAAACATTATCGGAATTAATACGAGGGAAAATAGGGCTAGTTTTACATTTAATAAAAACATCGCTACTAAAATACCTATTAAAAAGACTACGTTTTTGACAAATGTGGATAATACACTGACATAAAAATCTTTAATAGCTTCCGTATCATTCGTTATGCGCGATACGAGCGTACCAATCGGCGTACGATCAAAGAAACTTAATGACAACTTTTGAACATGATCATATACTTCAACACGCATATCTTGAACAATTTTAAAAGCAATATTTTGAAAATACAACAAGTCTAAATAAGTAAATATTACTTTTAATAAGTGAGCAATAAGATACACTACAAATAGAGTAACAAGTGCTGATTGATCAAAGTTACGTGGTACTAAGTGTTCATCAAGAAATTGTTTAATTAAAAAAGGACCCATCATTTCAGTTACAGTTGCACCAACTAAAAAGATAAATGCTAAAGATAGCAACCCTTTATACGGCTTCATATAAGAAAGCAATCTACTTAAATCACTCCGCTTCTTCTCGGTCATCATACGCCTCCTTTCTCGACTAATGCTTCTAACTGCTGGCTCTCATACATTTCTTTATACCAACCGTTTTCTTCCATTAATTGCTCATGTGTACCTCGTTGCACAATTCTGCCTTCATCCACAACAAGTATAAGATTGGCATGTTGAATTGCACTTAAACGATGAGCAGTAATAATCGTTGTTTTTCCTGCTCTTTCCCTCTTTAATGCGTTTAAAATCGTTTCTTCTGTTTTTGCATCTACCGCTGATAAACAATCATCCAAAATTAAAATTTCCGCATCCGTTAATAAAGCACGGGCAATAGAGATTCTCTGTTTTTGGCCTCCAGATAACGAAACGCCTCTTTCTCCTACTACTGTTTCATACCCTTCTGAAAATTGGAGGATATCATTATGAATACAAGCAATCTCTGCAGCGCGGGTAATTTCATTATATGTAGCATCCGCCTTTCCAAAGGCAATATTCTCCCCAATACTCGCTGAAAATAAAAAATGGTCTTGCGGCACGTATGAAATGGCAGAACGGACACCATAAAGTGTTACATCGCGAATATCCCGCTCCCCAACTTTTAATTCACCATTAAAATGATCATACTCACGGATTAAGCATTTTAATAACGTCGTTTTCCCTGCACCCGTACGTCCGACAACTCCTAGTGTCTCACCCTTCTTTAAATCAAAGTGAACATCCACTAGCTGTAACACTTCTTTTTTCTTATATGAAAATGAATCGACCGCAAATGTAACATCACCGCTTGCTATTGTATGCACAGCATCTTCTCTATTTACTACATCTGATTTTTGCGAGAGAATTTTTTCTACACGGTCATACGAAGCACGCCCACGCTCCATAATGTTGAACAACCATCCAAACGCTAACATTGGCCAAACGAGGGTACCTAAATACGTTGTAAATGTAACAAGATCGCCAACAGTTAATTCACCTCTCACAACTAATACTGACCCGTAACATACTGCAATTAAAAAAGAAAATCCAACGATAAGAGAGATTGTCGGATCAAACAACGAATCAATACGTGCGACTAACATATTTTTATGTACGACATCTTCTGACTTTTTTCGAAATGCTTGTAAATCTTCTTTCTCTTGTCCAAGTGATCGAATTACCTTCATCCCACTCATACTCTCTTGTACTTTATCATTGATTTCCGAAAACGATTGCTGTGCTTTATGAAACCGTTTATGTAATAACGTTCCATAATAATTTGTCGAAATCGCTACAATCGGCATTGGAATTAAGCTTAACAATGTTAACTTCCAACTAATTGTAAAGCCCATTGCTACGAGTACACATCCCCCAACCGCTAATGAGTCAACAAGCGTTAAAACGCCCGATCCAGCAGTTTGTTGAATCGCCTGAATATCATTAGTCGCATGTGCCATCAAATCGCCCGTACGACGTGATTGATAGAAAGACGGGCTCATCTTTGTAAAATGCTCATATAGATTCTTTCGTAATTGACGGGCTAGTTTTAACGAAGATCCAAAAATCATAATACGCCATAAATAACGTAGTATGTACATAGTAATCCCTACAATTACTAACAGAATAACCCACTTCAACAATTTTTCAGATGTTAATGTTCCATTATTAATTTCATCTACTACAATACCTAGTACTTTCGGGGCTACAAGTTCAAGAAGCGCGACACCAAATAACATAATAATTCCGATTATGTACGCTCGTTTTTCTTGTTTAAAAAACCACGCTAAATTAATAAATACCTTCATTCTTCTCCTCCTCCCTTAAAATGAGCGATGTTTTCAGTTTACCAAAAATACAGAATTTTTAAAAGTTTTAAACGCTTTTAAAATCCAATAGGAAAGGGCACTCTTATCGAGTGCCCTTTAGCGCTTATTTTGTTTGTTGCTTGTTCATCGCGCTCATCATTTGATTGATTTTCTTTTGGGAAGGTTTTTGTCCCATTTGCATCATCATCATTTTTAACATTTGTTCATTAATTGGTGGATTTTTTTCTAAGTAGTTCATCATGTATTTGCGGGCAATGAAAAATCCTAACGCCACGCCTGCTACTAGTGCTACTACGCCCACTAGAATACCTAACCAAATTGGCATATATTTTCCTCCTTCATGTTGTCTACCTTACAGTGTACTAAAACCTTTTCAATAAGACAAGATAGAATTCGACATTTTTTACACATATGTTCGTACTTGTTTTAAAGGATTCAGCCATCCGTACTTTGTATTTTCATAATCCATAGCTAAAAATGTTAATTCACACTTTCTTAACACCTCAAAGAAAGTCGTTTCCATAGAAACGTTTCCAGAGGTATTCATGCGAATATAGTGCGGTTTCACCATTATTTCGCCGTATTCCGCTCCTGTATAAAGTGTATGTGTATGATGTGTTCGATCATATTTACCAAGAACGCGCAAAGCCTGTTCTAATTTATGATGAATTTTCATTACTTGTAATGGCATCGTTATATACATCATTTGTTTATATAACACTTTTTTCTCCGAAAGGGACCCAGATTCTGAAAATCGAGCAAATAAATCAAAAAACAAATATTCACGACCAAAGTAAGCTTTCGCAATATCCTCTTGAATTAAATACAATTCATACGTTTTCATCTTTCGCCTCCCAATCTGGACAACCTTTTCTCTTCATTATATAGAAGAAATTTTGCAATGATTGTCTGACTGCGGAGAGATAAAAAACTTTTTCTGTCGAAAAAACTCATTTACATAGAAAAATCTCTCCATGCCGGAGAGATTTTTCTAAAATCATTAAAGCATTTCTTTTACTTTACGAACAACGTTCTCTACAGTAAATCCATACTCTTCCATAATCTTCTCACCAGGAGCAGAAGCACCGAATGTATCGATACCTAACACATCTCCTTCAAGACCTACGTAACGGTGCCATCCGAATGTAGCACCCATTTCGATTGCGAAACGTTTTGTTACTGCTTTTGGTAATACAGATTCTTTGTACTCAGCAGTTTGAGCTTCAAAGCGATCCATAGATGGCATGCTGACAACAGATGCGTCAATGCCGTCTACTGCTAGAGCTTTTTGTGCTTCAATAGCTAGACTTACTTCAGATCCAGTTGCAAGTAAGATTACATCAGCTGTTTCTTTCTTGCTTGTAGAAACTACATATGCACCTTTTGCTACTTTTTCATACGTATCCTCTTTTGCACCTTCTAATGTTGGAAGGTCTTGACGAGTTAATACTAAAGCAGTTGGTTTATTTGTAGATTCTAGAGCTAGTCTCCAAGCTGCAACAGATTCGTTACCATCAGCTGGACGAATAACAGATACATTTGGCATTGCACGTAGCGCTGCTAATTGCTCGATTGGTTCATGTGTTGGACCATCTTCACCAACAGCGATACTGTCGTGTGTGAATACATACGTTACTGGCAATTGCATTAATGCTGCAAGACGAATTGCTGGACGTAAGTAGTCAGAGAATACGAAGAACGTACCACCGTAAGTTTTTAAACCGCCATGTAGTGCAATACCGTTCATTGCTGCACCCATTGCGAACTCACGTACACCGTACCAAATATTTTTACCGCTGTAATCATCTCTTGTAAAGTCTTTTTCGTTATTCATGTATGTTTTGTTAGAACCAGCAAGGTCAGCAGACCCACCGAAGAATGATGGCACAGACTCTGCAATTGCATTAATTACAGCACCTGAAGAATTACGAGTTGCTGCTTTTGATCCTAATTCATAAGTTGGTAATTTTTGCTCCCAACCTTCTGGAAGAAGACCGTTCATTGCTGCTTGTAATTCGTTTGCTAATTCTGGGTATGCTTGTGCATATTCACCTAGCATCGTATTCCACTCTGCTTGCGCCGTTTCACCAACATCTTGTACTGTTTTACGGAAGTTGTCATATACTTCTTCTGCTACATGGAAGTCTTGCTCAGCAGTCCAAGCATATGCTTCTTTCGTTAATTTTGTTTCGTCTACACCAAGTGGAGAACCATGTGAAGCTGATTTACCTGATTTGTTTGGAGAACCGAAACCAATTGTCGTTCTTACTTCAATTAGCGTTGGGCGTTTTTCGTCAGCTTTCGCTTCTTCAATTGCTTTTGCGATAGCTTCAATATCGTTTCCATCCTCAACACGGATTACTTGCCATCCGTATGCTTTGTAACGATCTTCTACACTTTCAGAGAATGAACGATTTAAATCGCCATCTAATGAAATATCATTTGAATCGTAAAGCACAACAAGACGACCTAATTGTAAATGAGCAGCTAATGAAGATGCTTCAGCAGAAACGCCTTCCATTAAATCTCCATCACCACAAATAGCGTATGTATAATGATCTACTACATTATACGCATCACGGTTATATTTAGCAGCTAAATGTCTTTCAGCCATTGCCATACCTACAGCAGTTGCAATACCTTGTCCAAGTGGACCAGTAGTTGCGTCTACCCCTGCTGTATGACCGTACTCAGGATGTCCTGGAGTTTTGCTTCCCCATTGACGGAAGTTCTTTAAGTCATCCATTGTTACATCATAACCAGATAGGTGAAGTAGGCTGTATAATAACATTGAACCATGACCTGCAGATAATACGAAACGATCACGGTTAAACCACGTTGGGTTATTTGGATTGTGTTTCATAAATTGAGTCCATAATGTATAAGCCATTGGTGCTGCACCCATTGGCATTCCTGGGTGACCAGAGTTTGCTTTTTCAATCGCATCGATGGATAATGTGCGAATCGTGTTGATAGAAAGTTGTTCGATTGAATGTGACATGCTATTCTTCCCTTCGCTTATATTAGTAAACGTTTTATACATTTATATGATAGCTTCCCACGCAAGATTATACAACATGTATCGACAAATATGTTGATATTTTTTTGGTTTTTTATAAAACAATCAATGATTTCGGGAATGTATGGGCATTCAATATGACATACTTTTTCATTATTTTTATTTTAAAAAGAAAGAGAATTATCTGTATATTTATTCATCATTTTCAAATTCCATAATGCAAAATATATCCTTCCCCATTTTTCACTCTCCTAAGCAAACGAATAAAAGACTTTAAATCTTGGCATAATTTATCTCGATCAAATACGTATCTTTCATATTCTCCATCAGTCTTACTATCATTTTCCCATTGAAACCGCCCTGTCAGTTCGATTGTTTCTGGCGCTAAAGAAAACATGCTAACTAGCGAACAAAATAACTGTTCTGCTATCACTGCCCCTTGTTGTTCAATTTTTGTAATACCATATAATAATGAATGCAAAACCCTTCTGCTCTTTTCGCTGGATAATAGACCGGAATCCAATGGGTAAAGTGAAACTTTAATCAGTGGGGGCATCCCCACTGATTATTAGTTGAACCAATCGGACGTTTACGGGCAGTTGATCTCCCACCTAACTTCTTTGCTCCAGCAGAATTTTGAGGTGGGAGTCTTACTGCCCGTTAATGTGGGGTAAAATCTAATAGATACACAATTAGCTCATCACTTAATACAACATATTCCTCTATCGTCGCCTCTTCTTTATACGAGAAACAATCTTCAATCCAATTCACACCTTCAAGATCCAATCCCTTTTTTTCAAATGAAACAAATACAAATTCATGCTGTAAAGCCAAAAGACCCCTCCTACTATCCAATAATATCCACATTGTTTATTCTCATTATATAAAAGAAGCACCTTTTATAGGTGCTTCTTTTATAAATCATACAATTTTCTTCCGAATCGAACTTGAAATTAAATCAATGATAATTACCATTAAAATGATACCCAATAAAATAATCCCTACACGAGACCAGTTGCGTGAACTCAGTGCAAAAATTAATGGTGTCCCGATACCACCTGCTCCAATAACACCTAAAATGGCAGCAGATCGTACATTAATTTCGAACCTGTATAACGTATACGATAGAAAATCCGGTAATACTTGTGGCAATACTGCATACCAAAGTATTTGAAACCGATTTGCGCCTGTTGCTATTAACGCTTCCGTCGGTCCCTTATCAATATTTTCAATTCCTTCTGCATACAGTTTCCCTAACATCCCGATAGAATGTAACCCTAAAGCTAGTACGCCCGCGAAAGAACCTGGACCGACAGCTTTTATAAATAAAAGTGCCATTACTAATTCGGGAAATGTACGGACAAAACTAAGTACAAATTTCCCAGTTCCTGAAGTTAATTTTCCACTACTCATATTTGTTGCTGCCCAAAAAGCAAATGGTATAGATAAAAAAGCGGAAATAAATGTACCTAATATTGCAATAGCCAACGTATCAATTAAACCATGTAATAAATCTTCTCCATCTGGCAAAGATACATACGACCAATCTGGGTTCAATACCCCTGTCATAATTGCCTTTGTAATTTCTCCTGCGGTATTCTTTATTCCTTCTAACGGAACTCCTGAAAAGGCCCATACATATATAACTGCAAGGGCTATAAAAATAATCCAGCGATATACACTTGGTTTCTTTCGTTTTGGCATGATCATCGTCGATTCACTCATTATAATTTCTCCCGCAACAACGTACTTATATAATCAATTAACAATACAACAACAAGAGTATAAATAATAATAGAAGCAGTTTGTTGATATTGTAAAAATCCAAGTGTACGATCATAATACAATCCAATGCCACCTGCTCCTACTAACCCTAAAACAGCTGCTGCACGTACATTCACCTCAAATGTATAAAGTACATAGGAGACAAAATGCGCTTTCACTTGTGGAATTACCCCATAAACAATCCACTGCACCTTATTAGCTCCTACAGCAGTCATCGCTTCTAACGGACCAGGGTCAATTGCTTCAATGGACTCATATAACAATTTCGCTACGAGCCCAACCGAAAAACAAGTAAGAGCCAAAATACCTGGAAGCGGTCCTATTCCAAAAATCGCCACAAAAATTGCCGCTAATAATAAATCTGGTATCGTCCGTATAAAATTTAAAATCAAACGCGCTGGACTATACAAAAACACGTTAGTAAATACATTACTTGCTGCAAATAATGCAAGTGGAATGGCTAAAATCGCCCCTAAAGTCGTCCCAATAATCGCCATACGTATCGTATCTAACATTGCTGTTGTAATAACTTTAAAATAACTCCAATCGGGTGGCACCATTTCCTTCAATAAATCCATCATATTAGGAAAACCGATTACTAGTTTTGAAAATGATGCGTCGACCTGCACACTACTGCCCCACAACAATATAATAACGAGAATAACCGTTAACATATGTTTCAATTTACTCGGTGGCTTCGGTATCGATTTCGAATATATCGTCACATCATTCATTTAACTGCCACCTCTAATAATTCACTTTTCTGCGCTACGTCTCCATAAATTTCAGCAAATTTTTCATCTGTTGCCTCTTCTACTAAACCATCAAAAACAACTTCACCTGCATGTAGTCCAATAATGCGTGTCGCATATTGCCTAGCTAAATCAATAGAATGTAAGTTTACAATCGTTGTAATTCCAAAATCTTCATTAATTTTTTTCAAATCATCTAATACTTGCTTTGTTGTCAGCGGATCCAAAGATGCAACAGGTTCGTCTGCCAATATAATTTTCGCTTCTTGCGCCAATGCTCTAGCAATCGATACACGTTGCTGTTGTCCTCCTGATAGTTCATCAGCCCGCGTATATGCTTTTTCTAAAATATTCACCCTTTTTAACGATTGAAAAGCAAGCTCCAAATCTTCTTTTGGAAATAGACCTAACGTTGTACGCAATGTCGAATGATACCCAACACGCCCAGCTAATACATTCTTCAATACCGTTGATCGTTTTACAAGATTAAAACTTTGAAAAATCATACCAATATCCCGGCGCATGCGGCGTAATTCTTTTCCTTTCGCAGCAGTAATAGACTCACCTTCAACCAAGATTTCCCCTTCTGTAATCTCATGAAGGCGATTTACCGATCTGAGAAGTGTAGACTTTCCAGCTCCGGATAGCCCTACCATTACAACAAACTCACCTTTTTGAACTTTTAAGTTTATATTATTCAATCCTTTTGTACCATTCGGATACACTTTGGAGACATTTCGAAACTCTATCACAAATCTTACCTACCTTCTATGTATTCAAAACGGCAAACTAACTGAAAACACATCCCTTCCAGTTAGCTGCCATTTCCATATGTATTATTGCGTTTTTACTTTCTTCCCATATTCACGAACGATATCAAATTTACTATCATCAGATTTAACATATCCTTCATGTGAATATACTTCTTTAATGATTTTATGACCTTCTTCATTTTTTCCTATCTCAATGAAAGCATCCTGTAATTTCTTGCTCCACTCTTCATCTAAATCAGAGCGTACCGAAATCGTATCGTTTGGAATTTTCTCCGTGAATTTCACTATTTTCGTTTGATCGAATATATTCGGATAATCTTTTTTCACAATATTACGAGCATCTTGGAATACAACAGCTGCATCTACATCACCATTTAAAAGCGCAATAAGCGACTGATCGTGACCTTTTAATGTAACAGGTTTCACATCTTTTAACGGATCAACGCCCTCTTTTAATAGTACAGCCGCAGGCCACACATATCCCGCTGATGACGTTACATCTTGATAACCAATTTTTTTACCTTTTAAATCTTTTACACTATTAATATTTGAATCTTTCTTAACTACAAACTCAGATTTATAAAAGTCTACTAAATCCTTTGTAGGAGCTCCCGTTTCATCATCTACTCCAAAACGTTGTGCTTGTAAAATTACGTTTGCAGCCTTTTTCTCATGTGCTAGCACATACGCTGTTGGGGGTAAAAATCCTACATCTACTTGCTTAGATGCCATCGCTTCTACAATTGTATTGTAATTCGTTGAAATACTAACTTTTACTGGAATATTTAACTTATCACTTAATAGCTTTTCCAATGGTTTTGCCTTCGCCTCTAACGTATCTGCATTTTGAGAAGGAACAAATTGAACATTTAAAGTCTTTGGTACATACCCTTTTTTCGTATCTTCATTTTTACTTGCACTTGATTCCTTCGTTCCACAGCCACTTAATAATCCCGCTGCTAGTACAACTGTTGTGCTCATTGCAAAAACTTTTTTCAACATGTTAATGCCTCCATTTTTCATTGTTATAAAATAATCTTTCATAAACATGAAGAAATATATCACACATTTTTACAAATAATTGATTATTTACAGAATCTTTACACATTCTATACACTCACATTAAAATTCTCTTCATATTTTTGATATGATTAACTTGAAGATAACAATAGAAAAGGTGAATGATGTTGAATCAAAATCAAATTGTAACTTTAAACATCTTATTAACAAGTGATATACATGGTACTGTTTATCCAATTCACTACCAAGACAATTCCAAAGCAGAAATTGGTTTAGCTAAAATTTCTACTCTTATAAAAAAAGAACGTTCTAAAAATAAAAACGTTCTTTTAATCGATAATGGGGACTTCATTCAAGGAACACCATTTACTTACCATTACGCTACATACGAAAAAGATAAGAAAAACCCAATGTCCTTATTAGCCAACTATATAAGTTACGATGCTGCAATTATCGGAAATCATGAATTTAATTATGGAATGGATATATTAAATCATGCTGTAGAAACTGCAAACTTCCCGTACTTATCAGCAAACATTTTAGATAAAAACATAAAAGAACCCTATTTCGGGAAACCTTACATCATCAAACATATTGAAGAGAATATAAAAATTGCGATTTTAGGAGTAACAACACATTACATCCCAAACTGGGAACAACCCCTTCATATTCAAGACTTACATTTTGAAGACGCACTGGAAACTACAAAAAAATGGGTTACTTACATCCACCAACACGAAAAACCTGATTTACTAGTCGTAGCCTATCACGGAGGATTTGAACGTGATTTACAGACCGGAGTACCAACTGAAGTGTTAACAGGCGAGAACCAAGGATATGCAATGTGTCATGAAATTGAAGGTATAGATATTTTATTAACAGGACACCAACACCGAGAAATTTCTCACACAATGGCTAACGGTGTAACAATTTTACAGACCGGATGTAATGGGCAATCAGTTGGAAAAATAACCGTAACCTTCGAAAGAATGGAACAGAAGTGGCTAAAAAAAGAAAGTTATTCAGAGTTGTTGACGGTGCAAGGAATTGAGGCAGATTCAGATGTTCTTTCCTTAGCATCTGATTATGAAGAGAATACACAAAAATGGCTTGATCAACCTATTGGAATCATTCATGGGGACATGCAAATTTCAGATGTTATGCAAACTCGTTTACAAGACCATCCTTTTATTGAATTCATAAATAAAATACAGATGGATATTGCCAATGTTTCCATTTCTTGTACAAGTTTGTTCCATAATACATCTCCAGGTTTCCCAAAATTTGTAACAATGCGTGACATCGTTTCTAATTATATTTATCCAAATACATTAAAAGTAATTAGAATAACTGGAGCAGATATAAAAGATGCTCTCGAACTCTCTGCTTCTTATTTCACATTAAAAGGAGATGGAACCATCATCGTAAACCCTAGCTACATAGAACCAAAACCGCAACACTATAATTACGATATGTGGGAAGGAATTTCGTACGTATTAAACATTTCCAAACCAATTGGCGAGAGAGTAGAATCTTTACAGTATAAAGGCGCTCCTCTAAATATGAAGGAAGAATATGACGTCGTTATGAATAATTATCGCGCAAGCGGCGGAGGGAACTTTTTTATGTTTCAAAATAAGCCCGTAATAAAAGACATACCAACAGATATGTCTGAACTTATCGCTAACTATATATGGAAACATAAAAAGATAGAAGCAACGCAAAATAATAACTGGAAAGTTATTAAATAACGAATTTAACAATAAAAAAGATGGGCAGCTATGCCCATCTTTTAATTTAATTTTGCATTATCTTGCTTTTTTAAAGCTTTTAATTTCGCCGGTGTAACATCAGTACCTTCTTCGTTAACAACTTTAATTCCTTTAAGTTCGTTTAACATATTTTGACGAAATCCTTTTAAATATTGTTCACGTAGCGATTGGCGCTCACGTTGTTCTTCTTCAGTTAAGCCTTCAGCTTTTGCTTTTTTCGCTAAGAAGTTAATGCGTTCAATGAGTTCGTGACTTTGCATCTCGAATCCCCCTTTTACTCAAAACTGATTATTATCATACAATAGTTAGTCCTCTTTATCAAGCAATTGCTTTGTATATTCTACATATCTTCGATGTACAGTTGCTTTTGAAACATTATGACCAAATCCACGAAGCGTGGCCGCAATTTCTTCGAAAGTAAGTTCACTTTTGCGTAAGCGCACAATTTCTTCAATTGGCACCTCTTTTTTCTCTCGGCCTACGCTTAAATTACGATTTTTTAAATTATTTTCGGGACGATAGCCCTTTTCTACTGCGCGTTGCATGCCACGTTTAATTTTCAAGTTATGAATCTTTCTTTGATACTCTTCAACAATGCCAATAATATCTAAAACCATCGAATCAGAATCCGACAATTGTAATTCTCCATTATGCGTATGCGTATATACTTTTATTCCCTCTTTATGTAAACAGTGCATTAATGCAATTTTCGCATTCCCCCTACCAAGGCGCGTTTCATCTTGTATGAGTAGCACATCGATTTGTTCGTCTCGAATTGTATCTAGCACTTCTAATATGCCGTCACGTTCAATTGTATAGCCACTAGCCTGCTCTTCAATCACCTTAATAACATTCATTT
This sequence comes from Bacillus sp. 5w2, assembly GCF_054353775.1. Taxonomy (NCBI): domain Bacteria; kingdom Bacillati; phylum Bacillota; class Bacilli; order Caryophanales; family Bacillaceae; genus Bacillus; species Bacillus sp. 5w2. Next base: position 17,942 of record NZ_JBTIWT010000028.1, read on the forward strand.
GATAGCGCTCAGCTAAATGCAATAATTCATCTTTTTGACGTAATAATGATGTTTCTTGTGCTTCTTTTGTTGTACTCACACGCGCATAAATAATTGCATTCATTATGAACCCCTCTTTCTCACTATTATTTCCCTCCAGTGTAACATAAATTCGCCTTTTGTTCGAACTTATGTTTGTAGAATGTTTTTTCGCATGTTATACTTATTAATAAGAAAAATGAAAGAAAACGAGGTGTTAGAAAACATGGAAAAGTTAACGAAACGCCAGCAAGACATTCTCGACTTTATTAAGCTAAAAGTACAAGAAAAAGGATATCCACCTTCCGTACGTGAAATCGGTCAAGCAGTCGGCCTCGCTTCTAGTTCTACAGTGCACGGACATTTATCACGACTAGAAGAAAAAGGATATATTCGACGCGATCCAACAAAACCACGAGCAATTGAAATTTTAGGTGACGATCGAATGGATGCAGAAACACAATCTGTTATTCAAGTTCCTATTATCGGAAAAGTTACTGCTGGATTACCGATTACAGCAGTTGAAAGTGTAGAAGATCACTTCCCACTTCCAGCTAGCATTGTTGCTGGAGCAGATCAAGTGTTCATGTTACGTATTTCTGGAGATAGTATGATTGAAGCTGGTATTTTCGACGGGGATTTAGTTGTTGTTCGCCAACAACAGTCTGCATATAACGGTGAAATTGTAGTAGCTTTAACAGAAGATAACGAAGCAACTGTTAAACGTTTCTATAAAGAAAAAGACCATTTCCGTCTACAACCGGAAAACTCTTCATTAGAGCCTATTATTTTAAAACAAGTGTCAGTTATCGGAAAAGTAATTGGTGTATATCGTGATTTACATTAAAAAATAATAAAAAGAAGATAATCACCTTATTTATATAGGTGACTATCTTCTTTTTTGTATTTTGATAGATTTTCATACATTCTATTTCTTATGAACGAATTTCAATCGTCACATCGCCAGCAGTTGTTTTACCACTAATCTTTTTACTACCATTGCCAATTGTTATATTTTTATTTTCTTCATTAAAAATCATCACGTCTCCAGCAGCGCTTTGCCCAGTTATAACTGCATCTTGTGGTTTTTCCAATAAAGTAATATCTACATCCCCAGCGGTTGAACTTGCCTCCACATCATATTTAGGATCATGATCCATAATATGCACTTCCCCACTAGCCGTCTTCGCTGTTACTTTCCCTATTACTTTTTTAAAGTTCAGCTCACCAGCTTTTGTAGATCCCTCCACACTCTTAGCTGTGACATGTTTCAAATCTACTTCTCCAGCAAGCGTTTCAACACTTACACGATCACTTTTCACATCACTTATTTCTATTTGTCCAGCAGATGAATTTACTTTTATCTCTTGGTAAGAACGTTCAGGCACTAGTATAGTCATTGTAGACGTTTGAAACTTGAAATTGTAAAAAGAAAAATCAAATGAAGCACCTTTTTCTCTTTCCCCAATAATTTTTAATGTGTCACCATCTTCGGCAATACGAATCTCTTGTTTACGTACAGCTCCTGATTGCTTTACATAAAAAGAAGAATCGGGAGATTTTTGGACAACAATATCCCCAGCATCTAACTTAACTTCTATATTTTTTAGTGTTTCGTTTTTTATTACGTCTTCTTTGTTTCCTTCTTCTGCAGTTTGTACTGCTTTTTCATATGTTTGTGAAATCCCTATTACTCCAATAATGATACAAGTGATTGCTACTAACAATATTTTTTTCATCATCTACTCCCCTTTTATCATTTTGAAGTTCCATACTACATAACGTACGCATAACCTTTTAAACCACTTCGTACTATAATAAGCGATAATACATAACAACAAACCTACTCCAACAAACGTTATACTAACGAATACATCCAACCATATAAAAGTACCCATAAATACTTTTGCAATAACGAAAAATGGTGTCACTACACTAGCAATCCCACCGACCCAAAAGGAAAATATAAAAGCGATAATTGCAACTAACGGGCCTAACACAATAATAAAATTAAACAAACTAAGTCCAATCGCTGCCATGACAGCCCTTGTTATATTCGAAGTAGATGGGTCCTTTTTCATTTCATCAAAGCGATACAAAGCAAGTAAATCTTTCGCAATTACTTTCGGAGAGCCAAGCCCCTTTATTATTTCCGATTCAGTTTTCCCCTCTTCTCTCCCAAACTGAAAATGCTCTTCATAATCAAATAAAATATCTTTCCTCTCTTCTTCCGGTAACTTTCTAAGATGACTTGATAATTCTTTAAGGAACTGTTCTTTACTCATCCCATTCCACCCCTTCAATAATTTCTTGTACGCCTTTTGCAAAATCACGCCACTCCGTTACTAACAAATTCAGTTGCGTCTCCCCTTGCTCAGTTAGTTGATAATATTTACGAGGTGGCCCCTCTGTAGATTCTTTTAAATACGTTTGAAAATATCCTTCTTTCGTTAAACGACGTAATAAAGGATACACTGACCCTTCCGATATTAAAAATTTATTTGAGATTTGCTGAACAAGTTCATAACCGTAACAATCCTTACGTTTCACAAGTGCCAAAACACACAGTTCTAACACACCTTTTTTAAACTGAACGTTCAAGGACAATCCCCCTTTCTCATTTCAGTACTGTTCAATACATGGTACCTGTTTTATCCATAATATACCACTTAGTATTGTTTATTGCAAGGTACTCATTTATATTTACTCCCTAAATGTAGAAACCGCACAAATAAAAGCCCGAATAATGTCCTATTATAACTGACCATTACTCAGGCTTTTATTCGATTCGAACTGCTTGAATACAAAACTTCATTCACTCTTTTCTCCTCTAAGAACCAACTTCCATTTGTGACCCTAATAAATTTCGAAATACACCTTTTCTCTCTTTAGCCAATTGATTAAATTCACCTTTTTGGACAATTTCACCTTTTCCTAAGACAATAACTTGATCTGCATTGCGTATAGTAGATAAACGATGTGCAATCACAACAATAGTCATTGTTCCTTTCAATCTTTCTATTGCTGATTGAATTTTCACTTCATTTTCAGTATCCAATGCACTCGTAGCTTCATCTAATACTAAAATCGACGGCTTTCTTAAAATAGCCCGGGCTAGTACAAGTCGCTGACGTTCACCACCTGAAAGCCTCACCCCACGATCTCCAATCAGTGTATCCAGCCCATTTGGAAACGTTTGTACAAATTCAGCGGCGGCCGCAAAATCTAATGCATCCCAAATTTGTTCTTCACTTGCATTTGGCTCAATCATCAATAAATTTTCCCTTATACTTGCATTAAACAAGAAGGGATCTTGTGGTACATAGCTAATAGCACGTCTTAATGGCAATAAATTATCTGTTGTAAGAGGCGTACCATCTATTAAAACTTGACCTTTTTCTGGCTGGATCAAGCCCATTAAAACATCAATTAATGTACTCTTCCCAGCACCAGAATGCCCCACAATAGCCGTCATACTATTTATTGGAATTTGCACATTAATATTTTGAAGTGCGTATAAAGATTCTTGCTTATTATAACGAAAGTAAACATCCTTACACTCAATACCTCGCTCTATACAAATCGGCGTTATATGTTTTTGCTGATGTATATCCTGCATTTCAATTGCTTCCTTACATTCCTCTTGTAATTCCCACAATGACTTAAAAGCAGGAATACTTGCAGCCAGTTGTTCTAAATTTGATTGAATTGTCATGAATCTCGGCCATAGTCTAGAAAAAATGAGAATGATTAATAGTAATTGGGTGGGTTGCGATTGAAACATACTTACTGACAATAATAAAAAAAATGCAATTAATATAGCCATTGAAACTTTATAAAACAATTGCGAGCTCGATCTTATTCTCATATACTCCATTTGCTCATTACTCATCTTTGTTGTTATAGATTGTAACCAGTCTAAACGTGATGCTTCCAAAGTATTACTCTTTATATCTTTAATTCCATTAAATTGATCTGTTATACCAGAAAGGTAGTCTTTTGCCAATTCTGAGGTCTTACCGCCTAGTATTCGGGCTTTTTTTATAAAAACACGAGAAGCTACCAAGAATAATAAGCCAAAGACCAAAACAAATATAGTTATTTGAGGAGATAATAAAAATGCAATTCCCACCTGTATAAATGTAAACAGAATAGCAGCTAACAATTGTAAAAATAAATTAACCCCATAACTTACACGAGCTAATTCTGTAGTTAATATATTTATTAGATTTGTTTTCCTTTTCTCTAAAAAAAAACTCCACTTTGCTTTTAAAATCACACTATATGTTTCTATTCTTAAGTCTCGTACAAAAGCTTGTTGCGTTCTCGCATCCCTTAGCGTTATATTTCTTTGTAGTAAATTTTGCCCTAACACTATTAGTATATATATACCTAAAATAGAAACTAGACTTGTTGTTTTAGGAAAATCCTGCAAAAATCTAGAGACAGGTGCAATAAAAGTAGTCTCCTCGCCTATATTCATTATTCCAGTCATACTTATCATAGGAATTAATAAAATAATACCTATCCCTTCAAGTAAACTTATTAAAACCATACCAAATAAATTCACATAGAGTATTTTTCCCGCTGAAGAATATAATTTCTTCATAAAATATATAATATGATTCATCGATGTTCCCCCTATAACAAAGCAAGCTTCTTTGTTTTCCTCCAAAGGCATAAAAACGGACGTAAAGGAAAATATAAAAAATGAAGAAATTTAGGTAACGGTAATGTTTTTGCATCAATTGGATAAGGATATAATTGGCTCATAATATATAAAATCTTTTGCTGATTAGACATTAGTGAAAATAAGTGTCGACTATGATAGATAAATACTTCTTCTGGGACAGGTTCGGTATGCAAATTTATCATTTGCTTGAAATAAAATAGTGCCTCTTGAGCTAACTGCTTTGAATGTTTTTTCTCTACTAATTCCATCATCCTTTCATCTAGTCGTACACCTAGCAATTGAGTTGCTAAAATTAGTGCTTGTCCTCCTAAATGAAGCACTTGATATTTTCCCATTAATTTATGAATCTCACTCCAATTAAGTTCTTGATCGACAATTTTTTTTATATCTACTAACCAACGTAATCTGGACCAACCATGTCTTGCACCATGAGATACAAGAAATAAAAATAAATCTTCCTTCCCTAACATATATACAGAATTACTCGTAAGGGTACTTTTTCTCTTTCGCTTCCAAAGCTCTTCAAACCCAGGTTCCTTACCAGGTCCGGGATTTAACCTCCAATGAATCTCAAGCTTAATCTGCTTTGTTGGATGAAAAAATGTTATATGATGATGCCTCCATTTCCAATCATTTAATATCGTTTGAATATAATCATCTTTTACATACCCCTGCTCTAAAAGTAGCATTTCTACTTTTTCTAAATTTTGCATCGGAATTAGAACGTCCAAATCACAGGATGTTCGTAAAGAAATATCCCCATATAAGTCCTGAGATAGTACAGGTCCTTTTAGAAAAATCATACGGATTTCATTTTCATTACATAGTTTATTTATTCGTTCCATTTCAGCACTTAAATACAGCATGTGAAATGTATTTTTTTTATATTTCCTATTCAAGGTTTGTACAATATGTGAAGGAATTAGTTCCTCATCCACTTGTTTAAGTTTTTGATATATCACCGGATAAACACGATGATGCACAGCTTGCTCAAGAAATACCTCCCAATCAATATCCGAAAACCATTCATTACTGTAAGTTTGTACTGTTTCGTCATCTTGTAACTTCAAAATTGCAAAAAGAAGTTTCAATTCCTTAGACATGAACTCTACATTCAGACCAAAATCTTTCTCCATTTTATTCTCCTTTAATAGTGTCCTCACTTAGCCTCTTTGCAAATGATCCAACGACAGTAAATTTCTCCATTCCTTCTGATCCAGTAACATAAAAAGAACCGCTCCGTAACCATGCATGCGCAATTAATTCCCCATGACTATCCTTAGCAGTTCCTAAATAAAGAGTACTCTCAATGTGACGTTTTTCGAGCATTTTCATCCCAGCTATAGCTTTAACAAGACACTGACTTTCCCAAAAAGTATAACGACTCATAATAGAAATAGCTTCAGACACCTTCTTTAGTGTATCCCCGTGTCGGTGAATTTTGGCAACTGATGTTTCGTTCATGTAATCCCCTAAAGAAGGTGCAACTTTGGAAAAGGTAATACTTTTTAGTACACGCGCCCACCCTAAAAAAATAAAAGCCTCTAAAAATAAAAGCTTTGTCTCCGTGTTCAGTAATAAAAATACCCTTATTCTTTTCACAATATTCATTAATCCCCTCCTAATAGTTCTCTTGAAATTACGAATCTATCTATTAGATCGATCTTTTATTTGAATTAAACCTTCTTGAAATAAGCACTCTACAAAGGAAAGAACTTGTTCTTCACAATCTTTTTGTTCAATATCATAGTTAGATACTAACATAGTAACAAGCTGCTTAATTTTTATCGGCTTTTCAATAAGCTCCCATATTTCTCCACCTATTTCACCTAAGTTATAATAATTTCCTTTTTGGACATTTAACATAACTTTTTCTCCATCCATATCGCTTACTATATTGCCTTCACTCTGTACAACGTTATGTTCTAATGATATGTTTCTCGAATGAACAACCATCAACCATACTCCCTTTCTGTATAGTATTTAAAATTACTTGCACAAGCTCATGGGCTGTAAATCTCGAAGCCGGGCGTCTTAATTGAAACATTTCCATTCCACTTGCAATATTAGATGAAGTTTCAAAATGCCATTCCATCAATCCTAATTTAGAAATCAAAGAATTCCTAAAAGTATGTTGGTATAATTTACACAAGCGTGCGAGACCTTCAATACGGGTCATCTCAATATCTTCTCCCTGCGTTTTTACTAATTCAATAACACCAGCAAGAGGTAATGGCTCGGGGAAAAATTGAGAATTCACAGGAACAGCATACTTCGTTTCTCTTTCAAACAAAGGGCTAAATTGTGCTACTTCCATTCCTAACTCATTTATGCTCTCTTGCCATAATTTTTGTTGTGCGTAAGAAGGATGAACTATTGCAGTATTTTTATTCAAAAGAGACACAGTAACTATATCATCACTTAAAAGCTGATATCCTGCATTCAAAAAAGCCGAGGCTAACGTTGATTTTCCTGCTCCTGAATCACCAATTAATGCATATGCTTTCCCATCTATGGCAATTACACTTCCATGCAATGGAAGTATTTTCCGTTGCATTAAAAGTGCCCCCATACAAGTTCCCAGAATGTATAATCGAATTTTATCTTCTTTCGCCTCTGGCATAGGTGAAAAAGTAATTTTCTCTCCCGCTTGGATAGAAAATATTGCAGTTTGAGGAACATGAAACATCACTACATCATCTTCCACTACAATGTTTTTTTGCTGTGATTCGTCATATCTACCCCATCGTTCAGATAAATCAGTTATTTCGATTTGAATATCTGCCATCTCTTTCTTTTCATTCAGCTGAGACAACTCGGGTAATGGGACTTCACTTACTATTTTTAACCCGAAGGCTTTGTATAACACATTTCCCATCGAATCGATCATCCTATTCACCCCACATTGTCAATTTTTTTGAAAGCTCTTATATAATAAAACTATATAAGAGCTTTATTTTTCCAATGACTTAACTATACTTCACTGGATCATCTGGATCAGGTTGAACTGCGTCAGGAATTTTATGTCCTGGCCCCGCCATAGTCATATTAATATTAAGTACTTCTAATACAGGTTGTTTCCATTCCTTTTTCATACATATCACCCCCTTTCATATTAAATTTTTTATAAATCGATAGAAGATTAAGCTACGCATTAAAATTCTAAAATCTAAATCAAATGCATACTCTGGTCGAGGTTCTTTACATATTTTTGAGATAGCTTTCTTAATTACCTCTACATTTAGAAATTCAGAGATTATTGGATCTACACTAAGTTCTTGAACTTCCTCAATAAATTCATTCCAAAAAGGAGTCATACGATAAACACCATCTGCACCCTGAACACCTCGAACGCGTTGATTTAATCGTACTTTATCCGGAAGGAAATTTTTTGTGGCTCTCCGAATAAGAGATCGATCTAAACCATTTTGAACATACTGTTCTTCTGGGACTGACAAACAAAATTGAATAATCCGTAAGTCATTTGTAGGATCACGATCCCATAAAGCATAACGTAACGATAATTTCGTTTCATACGTTCCATTTATGCTCCAATAATATGGTTTTTCAAATTGTTCTCTTTTCATATCATATGCATTTGATATAAAGGTACCTGTTATATCAACATCCTGTTCTTTGAGCCTATCAAAAACATTCATTTTTTTTGCAAATTCCGGATTGATTATTATAGGAAAAGCATCTTGTTCCTCTGAAGAAAGTAACTGATGCAAAAACGGAAATGCCTTTCTTCTTACCACTTCAAAAACACGTGCTTTTTTCACTCCTATATTTCTACTATATAAATATAGTTCACGATAAAACCGAATCCAATGTAGCTTTTTCAATAACATTGCCTGGTAATCAAAAATAGGTCCCCATGATACTGTCCAATTACCTCTTTGACCACTAAGGAGTACTCCTATGTCACGCTGAGATGCTTTTTCATAAACTCCCCTCAACCAAAAGGTATTCTCAAAAAATTTATACGGCATCTCCATTGTTTCCAACCAATCATCAATTTCCGATAATGGGCTTCTTTCCGGTAATTCTAAATAATAATCCTGTATATTCCCTACATATTGTACAGTCGATTGAATAAATGGTCTTTCGTCAGCTATCCTACCTTTGTGTGTCCAATCTTTAAATCCTTCTGCCGGGACATAACTAAACGTATGTAATTTTTTATTTTCAGCACGTAAATCTTTTGCAGCAAAGCTAACGACAGACCCTGAGTCTAGCCCTCCGCTCAAATGAGCACCTACTTGGTGATGTGTTCGTAAACGTACCTTCACTGCCCTTTGATACACCTCTCGAAACGCCTCTTCATACTCTTCATTTGATTTTAAATTAAGCATTTTCCCAGCAGTTGGTGTATAGTATCGCGAAATCTTGACTTTGCCATCCTTTACCAAAATAGTGTGTGATGGAGGCACCTGTTCTATATATTTATAGACTGTTAATTGTGGATCTACTGATTCAAAATTTACAGGTATAGCTAGAAATTCAGCAAGCCACTGCTCATTCAATTTTTTATCAACATATGGTAGAGTAAATAACGGTTTTATTAGGGTGCAAAAAGAAAATTTTTCCTCGTCACGATAAATATAGAGTGTCCGGCTTCCAGAAAAATCTCTAGCCCCAAAAAGAATTTGTTTTTTCTCATCCCAAATCATAAAAGCAAAATCGCCTACCAAATATTTAGGAGCCGCTTCCTCCCATTTCTGATAAGAGAGTAAAATTAACTCGCTATCTGTCATGTTTTTTCTATCCGAATAATCCACTTGCAATTTTTCAAATAACTCATCACGATTATCGATAATAGCATCTGCTGTAATTGCCAGTTGCTTTTCATAATTATAGAAGGGCAATTGTTCACCAACTGACTCTGGCGTAATCCATTGTGCGTGACATCCTAGAAAAGCATTTTCTTTGTGCCATATTTGAATATCATCAGCAGGGTACCTTTGTAAATCACTCATTAATCGTGTGCCATGTTCAATTGATACAGGTTCATTATTAAAGTGAATAATACCAGTTATAGCGCTCATTTCTTCCTCCTAATATATGAAAAGTTACTACAAATACTATTTACATATTAAATTCGTTAAACATAGCCCTTTATCATTCTTTTTAAAGAACGAAATTATTTGTTTTTATTACTTTCTCAATTACATGCTTTAATTTACTTTCAAACTTATATATTATAGATATTTTCAAATTTATAATCCTCTTTTTTTTTATATAAATTGAAACTGAACGCCAAAAAAATTCATTATAAAGAACAATTAGTGTTACGTATACAACACTTACTTTTCATTTAATTCTTCCATTCTACAGCTTTTACAATACTTTGAATTACCCTTTGTTGATCTTCTGCTAACATATTAGATCCTGAAGGCAAACAAATTCCACTTTGAAATAGGTACTGCGACACATCTTCATTTTTGCTATGCGGATAATACTGCTTCTCTTTAAAGAGCGACTGCATATGAAGTGGCTTCCACATAGGACGCGCTTCAATATTCTCTTCTGCTAAAATTCTCAACAATTTCCCAATAGAGATCCCGGATTCCTTTTCATCAATTGTCAATGTAGTAAGCCAACGATTAGAGCGAGTATTTTCTAATTCAGGCATAAAATAAAACCCTGGCATGTGAGATAGCGCTTCGTAATAACGTTTATATATAAATCTTCTAGCTCTCACCCTATCTTCTAATACTTCTAATTGTCCCCTACCAATACCAGCTAAAATATTACTCAGTCGATAATTATACCCTATCTCACTATGCTCATAATGTGGAGCTGGATCCTTTGCTTGTGTCGCTAAAAATCTCGCTCTTTCCAATGCTTCTACATCATTAGAAACTAGCATTCCACCACCTGAAGTTGTAATAATTTTATTTCCATTAAATGAATAAACACCAAATTTTCCAAATGTACCACTTGCTTTTCCTTTATATGTAGATCCAAGAGATTCTGCTGCATCCTCAACTATAGGAACATTATATTGATGACAAAGTAAGAGAATTTCATCTAGTTTAGCACTCTGACCATATAAATGAACAAGAATGATAGCCTTAGGTAAATTTCCCATTTTATTAGCTTCATATAATGCATGTGACAATGCACTCGGTGACATATTCCAGGTTTCCGGTTCTGAGTCAATAAATACCGGTTCAGCTCCCAAATAAACAATCGGATTTGCACTCGCTACAAAAGTAAAACTAGAACAAAATACTGTATCTCCTTTTTGAATACCTAATAACCGCAAAGCTAAATGAATAGCAGCAGTACCTGAACTAACTGCAGTACCTCCCCTAACTCCTACAAAAGATGCAAATTCCCGTTCAAACTCATCGACATTTGGTCCAAGAGGAGCAACCCAGTTTGTATCAAATGCATTTTGGACATATTTTTGTTCATTCCCACTCATGTGCGGAGAGGATAGGTAAATTCGCTTTTTATGCTGAACTGTGTGCATGTAAACACATCCTTTATACATATTTAAATACTATGTATCTAAAAACATATGCTTTAATACAGATATATCAGATAATCTCCTTAAATTATCAATTGTATAATGTGCTTTATAAGCTTGCTCAGCTATAAGATTATGGTAAATTCCATCTTCTCTATTAATATGAATCGTTAACCATTTCAATTTCTTTGCCGTTATAAAATCCTTACTTAAATTATCTCCTATATAGACACATTGCTCATGAGGAACCTGTAATTCCTTACTTATTTTTTCATAAGGAATTTTGCTTGGTTTCCAACATTCTTTTCCTAGCTTATCAGTGAGAACTATTGAATGAACCCTCTCTTTTAACTTTAATGCATTTATTTTTCTTTCTTGAGCAACTAAATACCCATCCGAAATAAGTCCTATTTTAACGGTATTAACTAAATTATTTAGTACCCAATCCGCTTCATCCAACAATTGAATATCTGGTTTATGGAACCTATACTGTTCTATCAAATTACTAATCAATTTTTCATCATAATATATGTCTAACTTTTCAAGTGTTTTATTAAACACAAGCTTTCTTTCACCTAAATTGAATAATTGAATTGCGATATTATAAAAACCAATTTTTCCATAGTTATCTTTAATCCAATCATCCACTGCCTTAAAGCCACTTACGACATAATCTTTCTCTTTATATAAAGTATCATCCATATCAAAAATAATTGCTTGAATCACCATATTAAACAATCTCCATAAAAACCGCTTCATCGTATCTAAGCATTGTTAAATTTCCTCTCCAATTAAAGTCTTTATCTATAAAGACTTCCCCCTGACACATTTTAATTGTCCAAAGTGGAAAATTCGCTCCTGCTTCTATTGATAGTGGTATTCCTCCTCCAAAACGAGGGTTTATTTCAATAAACGTAATTTGCCCATCCTCCTTTTTAAAACATTGTAAAGTAATACACCCAATAGGATTAGGAAGAGCTTTTATTACAGTTTCTGCTGCTTGGATGATTTCAAAATCTTTCTTGGTCACACCTTTACTTACCTCACCTGCTCGTGTCTCTATACGCAATCTAGGAACGATCGTTTTTATATTCCCATAGAAATCTACCATGACATCTATAGTGTATTCCTCTCCTGAAACGTACTCTTGTATCATAGCGTTAGGTATATACTCCTTAAAAAATTCCAATTCCTTTTCATTCATTATTTTTGTTACACCTTTACTAGAACTGCCATCATAAGGTTTAATTAATAGCGGAAATTGATATTCCTTTCTTCCAATCTCTTCATCACTATACACTCTAGGAGTTGGTATATTATTAGAGACAAAAAAGTTATATGTGTATTTTTTGTTATTAGCAATTTTATTTAATTCCATACTAGAAACTAGTACTTTTACACCAATACCTTCAAAAACCTCCGAATTATTAGCCATAAGGATTAATTCTGTATCAATTAACGGAATTATTAGATTTATCATTTCAGATCTACATATTTTTAACAATTCATTTATATATCCTTCTTCATTTACACGCGGAACAATAAAATGCTTATCGCTAAAGTAAATGGTAGGAGCAGTTTCTTTTAAGTCTGCAGTAAAGATTTTCCCTTTGATTCCTACTTGTTCAAATACCTCCTTAAATTTTTTAATTAAAGTGACCCTCCTACCAGAACTAGTAAACAAAATGTTCATTTTATTCCCCCCCATGCTCGATTTCCCCCTTAAAAGCTGGCATAGTAACATGCTTATTATTTGTTATTCCTTCCGATTTTAAAACCTTACTAAAAGTTAGATATAAAATTTTCAAATCTAAAAGAAAATTTTGATTCTCAACATACCATACATCTAATTTAAATTTCTCATCCCATGAGATACTATTTCTTCCATTAATTTGAGCCCATCCAGTGATTCCCGGTCTAACATTATGCCTTTTAGCTTGCTCTTGCGAATATAAAGGCAAATATTCCATTAATAATGGCCGAGGGCCCACCAAACTCAATTGACCTTTTAGTACATTTATTAATTGTGGTAATTCATCTAAACTATATTTTCTAAGGGATTTTCCAAATTTAGTTAATCTAACGTGATCAGATAGCAGCTCCCCATTACTATCTCTAGCATCAGTCATCGTGCGAAACTTATAAAGATAAAAAGGATGTCCATGTATACCTGGACGTTGTTGTTTAAATAGGATAGGTGAGCCTATTTTGAACTTAACTAGGACCGCTACTAAAAGAATAACATGAAAGAAACACAATAATAATAATAAAGAAATAAGTATATCAAAGAGTCTTTTCATTAATAATCATACTCCTTGCTAATATTTTTACGAATGCCGTTTTCAAAGATAAATATATAAACCAAAAGACATTTGTTACAAACTTATCTCATTTCACTATACATCTTAGAAAAAAATGTAAGCCTTGTATTTTTCAGTTCCCTTTTTTATTTATACATTTAGCTCCCCTTTAATTTATTGTAATTTTTTAATTATTAACTTATTCCATTCACTTATTATTTCATATAAAACAACTACTTCTATTAAATAGACAATTGTCCCATTTATTTCAATGAAAAAAGCTATCCAATCGCTCTTTGATTATTACGTGCAATAAAACTCCTGTTATCAATCATTCGCTCTATAGGTTTATATATAAAATTTATTACATACGATGAGGCAATACATAACGTTATCAACCAAATAAAAATTATGATTGGATATCTAGGCGCAAATATAAGCCCTGGAAAAATTGACATATAAAAAAACATATGAGTCAACCATATGTTTGTCGAATGCTCCCCCAAAAGGGCTAATATATGTTGTATAACACTACTCTTATTCATAAGAATAAAGAAACTAATAAATGCAATAGCGATAAAAGGAGCGATAATCATAGATTCATAAAAAGCATGTAAAACTATTAACATAATAATCCCTATAGTACAAAGTATATTCTTATAAGGCATGTAATAAAATTTATTATATAGTTTTGAATAAATTTTTTCTTTCGCAAAAATAGTACCCACAATAAATGGAAGTAAAGATGTACCAACCAATACCACGGCATTTACTGACATGCCTAAAATTGTATGATGCCCAACATCCAAAACATTTTTTATACGTTGAATATAGCTCACTAAATATATGATCCCAAAAACCAGTAACAAACTTAATGAATTATATCTCCTCACCAATTTAGTCAATAGTGGCGCTAAAAAGACAAGAATAATATATGTCTGTAAAAACCACCATGCACCATTATATGAAGATGACAGTACAAAGACGTTGAGAAAGAACTTTATTATACCACCTGAGAAAACCTCTGATTTACCTGCAAAAAATCCAACAACAACAAATAGAACAAGCACTATCCAATAGTTCATTAATAATTTTAGAATACGTATACGGTTTCTACTTACATTTAATCTTTGCTCTTTATAAAAAATTACATATAAACCATAACCACTTATAAAACAATATATAGGTACACATGCATCTCCAAATAATGCTAAGTAGTAAACTAGCGGTGTTCCGTTGATTGTTAAAAAGTTTTCATACATCCCGTTAACTTCTTTCCTAGCAAACAAGTGAAGTAACAACATGAGTAATATAGCTGCTCCTTTTAACATTTTTGTATCACTTTTTGAAATTTCCATACAATCAAATCTCCTCCTTTCATATCTGCTGGTTTCTTGTTATGTATTCCATATCAGTTATTTTATTTAAATCGTATATATTTAATTTTAGCTATCGTTATATGGCACTTCTTCCTAAAGTTCTAAAAACTCAGCATAAATAAAAAGCCACTATGCCTATGAAAACATGGTAGCCTTTCTCTTTTAATATTAATTAATTAAACACATCACACATTCATTTGACCAAACGTTACAAACACCGCCAATGGACCAATTTCCTTCCATACAATATCGTTATCAGTAATAGTACCACTGGAAATTGTAGAAAACGTGGGTGAGATTGTATGTGACGTACCATTATTTAAAGCTTCATATACATGGTTACCAAAACTAATTCTACTTCCTTTCACATAACTTTTAGATGCTGTCCACGTTTGATTATTTGCATATCCAGCTTTAGAACAAATCCAACCAATATATCCTCCTGCAATTGGATTTGAATTTCTCACTTCTTGTCCTAATCTGTAATACCCTGTTGTTGGGATAGTTGATATTCGATAGTATGGATCTAGCACACCGTTCACAATATTTCCTTGTAAAAATTCTTTTCCTGTAATCATCATTGTTGCATTATTTAACATGTTATTCTGCATTACAACTTGAAGTGTATTACTCGCTGTCCTATTGTCTATTCCAACTTGCGTTAAATTTATTGCAGTTATATTATTATTTTGGATTACTGCCTGCTTACCTGCAAATTCCCCATCTAAAATAACAATCGTTCTTTGAAGAGTATCATTTGTAATTTTTATAACATTTCCACTTAGCACTATATCATCAGATACATTTTGAACATTTAAGACTGTTCCATTCGGTTTTTCAATATGACAATTAATCATCTTGAACGATTTGAGGTTATTTAATGTAAGAAACGTATTGTTTTTATCCTTACTAATGAACTTACAATCTCTTAATTCTAAAAAGTTTGTATTACTTGTGATACCCAACAAATCAATTTCCTTAAAAAAACAATTTGTGTATGTTCCTGCAAATAAGGTTGGGTTTTTAACATTATTAAATAGTGTATTTTCAAATATCCATCCTGATTTAAATGTTCCTGCTGTTACATAATTTAAATACAACACATCTTGTCCTTCAAACACGCAGTTTGAAATTATTTGTGGCTCATTTTTCACCTCTAAAGTCCATTGATACAATGATGACAAAGAAGTTAGTTTATCAGCATCGTTAAAAAAACGACATGAATCAACTTTAACCACATATGGAAAAGGTGTATCAATAATCATCTTACTATTGCAAAAAACATTACTTAGTATGTTAATAGACCTATTCGCATATGCACCCTGCGTGTTTATTTGTGTGCCATAAACGTAATTATTAGAGAAAATAACATCTCCTGACAAAGCAATCTTTGTTAGTCGAATATTATTTCCTGCCACTATTACCCTATCCGCACCACCATTAATAGCTACCCCAACATAAGCATTTGATACTGTATTCATAATAGAATTATCTAATACATAAATAAATTTCCCATTTACAACAATAATATTATAATTTTTATTATCATGAAAATTATTTCTTTCAATATAGATATATTGGTTTAAATCATATCCATCTTCAATATCAATTCCACTTTGTGGATTAGTACCTGCAATATGATGAATATTATTATCTCGAATGTATACATTCTTTGCACCACATACACTGATTCCTTGTCTACGACAATCATGTAAATCACATTTCTCAATATACGTATATTGAGGGAACGAAGGCACTCGAACATTTATTAAGCAATTTGTAGGAACAGGCACATTACCTTGATGCAGAACGATTTTAGCATAACTTGCTCCTTTAGGAACCTCTACTTCATCAAAAAATTGCACATTAATTTTTGAAGATATAAATACATTACTTAGAGTATAAAAAATCACATCATAATAATCGCATTTTATATCAGAGCCCAATGCTCCAAATCCATTTCCATATAAACCGAAGTAACCATACTTTACAATAGCCACTTGGGTCATATTAATTTTCAACTTGGAACGTATCTTTGTTGTACTACTTATTAATGAACCATCTGTTGCATTAATTGCTCCCTGTTCAAATGAACTTGCTAATGATGTAGGAAAAGGTGAAATCTGCCCAAAAGTACTGTTCAGTGTAATGGCATCTCCTGTACAATCTAAAATATCTAGATTATCT
Organism: Bacillus sp. 5w2; assembly: GCF_054353775.1. NCBI lineage: Bacteria > Bacillati > Bacillota > Bacilli > Caryophanales > Bacillaceae > Bacillus > Bacillus sp. 5w2. The sequence continues at coordinate 34,997 of NZ_JBTIWT010000028.1, forward strand.
AAAGATAGAAACCTTATATTGTTCCCCCCATCGGCAGGCGGAGTAAAACTCCCTACTTCAATTCCATACCCTCCCTCATGTGTTCCTCCACTTGAATAATCATGCGTATCTCTATCTCCTTGGATAACACCATTTGTAACCCTAGAATAAATCTGATTTTTACGGAAACTGATAATTGCATAACCTGTCAATTTATTTGTTTCCATTTTTAAGATTGAACCATTTAAATTCAGTGTAAGGTAGCTTTGAGGTTCAATAGGATTTTGTTTATCAATTAAATATATACCTTTTGGTAATACAACTTCTGTATATCCTTGTTGCGACGCCCAAACTAAAGCATTATTAATCCCTTGAGAAGTATTAACGGCATCAGTTCCATCATTCTTAACATTCCACCTATCTAATTCTAATGTATATATACTTGAAGAATTTAGAATCCCTAACGATTTTGGTATCCATTTTGACTGATTACTATCATAAGTCAAAATATCTTCATTAGAAGGCGGTTTGGTTACAAAATTCAAATCACTCAAACTTCCAAGATTCGCCTTTCTGATCCACATCAATTTTCACCTCTTTTTCACTTTTCTATATATTATGTTCAGTAAGGTAAATTGATTGGATATAGTAGAATTAATTGCACTTTATAAATATCAATACAGAAATTCACTATTCAGAAAGACCTTTTATAATCCCTTTCTTCTTTCCTAAAAGATTTTCTCCAACTCATTATTTTCAGTATACTTACCAAAAATCGGAGAATATTTTCTATTTTCATAACGAATCACAATTAGTTAGATTACAGGAATCTTAGCAATAATATTTTTAATACCCCTTTTGATTTTCCCCTTTCTATACATTTTTTCATCTAGTACGTATAAATAAACTATATTTTTATATTCGATAGCATCTAAATATTCCTTTGAAAAGTAGTCCCTAGAACCCTCGTTATGCAAACATTCTATTACCTTTTCATTCGAAACATACTTTTCTATTAATTCTCTAATGTGCATTTCACCAAGGTTGCTATTAAATAAATTATATAGACATGTTTTAAATGTATTTAGAAACATTATACTAATTCCATTGTATTGCTTTTGTTGAGTATCTAAATAATATTTATTAATAACTTCTTTTTGTATTTGATAGCCATTGACCATATCCTCAAATAAATACGGCATATATTTACTTGTTAGTCCACCCATCCTATAATAATATAAAGCCTGATCAATAATTGTTATCCTATTTGATTTTATAAACATTTCCAAATTATAAAAGAGATCGCCACCCAGAAAATGTATTTTATTCAAATACTCCCCACAACTTTCGAGTATCTCCCTTTTATATAGCTTTGCATATAACGAAGGTGGGAATGGGTGTCCCCAAAAGTATGCCACTACCAATTCTTTCCTTATCTCCTCCTTATCATAAATTCTATTATTATCGAAGTATTCACTTTTATTTTTTTTCTTAATCAACACACCGTTACCTAAAACTTTATACGTATTACAAACTTTAATATCTGCAGAACTTTCAACAGATTGTTTATATAATATTTCAACCATTCTTTTGTCAATCCAGTCATCTGCATCTACAAACATGACATAATCAGAACTCGAAGCTTCTATGCCTTTTTTTCGAGTTGTAATACTCCCCTCATTTTTTTATTCATTACAATGATTCTTTTATCTTGTCTTTCATATTTCCTACATATATTCAAACTACTATCTGAGGATCCATCATTCACCAAAATCAATTCCAAATCCTCAAATGTCTGATTAAGAATAGAATTTATACATTTATCAAGTTTTTTCTCTGCATTATAAATAGGTCTTACTATACTTACCTGACTCATAAACTTCACCTCCCTTTGTAGATATCATCTTCACTATTTTCTCTCCATTATCTAACATTTCAAGTGGTGAGATTCAAAAACTTATTCATAAATAGGTCTTACTTGAATTTTTATGTGCTAATCGTCTAGATATTATTTTAATGGTAAGTGTTTTGAATATATCGATTAAATATTCAAACTCTTTAGTTTTTCTGAAAACCAATAAGAAAATTGCATTTGGAATAACTAAACATAAAACGCTACGTATTACTATATTAATGACCATAGAATTATTAAAGATATTGCCCAAAATATCCGTTATTATAACAGCAACTAACACCAGTACTATAAACAAACCATATCTGGCAAAATATAATTTCACTGATTTTTTGAAAACTAAGTTATATATAATATAAGGATCGTACCAGAAGTAAGTACACAATCTACTGATGATGGTTCCAAAAAACACACCTGCAATTCCTATGTGTTTCGCGAGAATTATAGAAACTATAATATTTATAACAGCCGCTATAATAGGTCTATATTTTCCTTTTTTAAATAAACCAGTGGTTTCTCTAAAAGTCGTGGCCGCATTTTGCATTCCAGCAGTAAAAAAATTTAGTATTATGGCAAAAACTATATATTTATCAAACACATAATTTTCACCTAACCATAAAGTTATAAATGGATTCATTAAATTCCAAAGACAAACCGTACAAAATCCATATATCCAAAAATTAGCGAAATTAATCACACGAAAAATAAAATATTTTTTTTCTGCATCTTCTTTAACATTTAAATTTCCGACACTGGCAGTAATAGAATAAAAAAGATACCCTAACAAGGTATTTAATGTGTTTAAAATCAACAAATAGTTCGAATACATACCAACCCAAATAATTCCAACGAATTTAGAGATAACAATATTATCAGTTCCGTTAATTACTACACCACTAATTTTGTATAATAATAACGCATATAAATTTTCAAAAAATATCTTTCTATCCTCTTTGGATAGTTTTGCATTATTTTTCTCTTTTAAATATGGATATAATTTATTTGCCGTATTTGCAATATATATATTTTCAATTACTCTTAATGCTAATTGAACTATTAGCACCATAATATAATTACCTGTAGCTACCAATAAAAAAACTTGTAAAGAGTGAGATATAATTATGAATATACTGTGTATTTTAGATATAATATGATTACGTTGATCAGCGATAATAATTGATTGCTTATACACAAAATAATATGATGAAACTGAACTTACTAAAAATAAGAGATAGATAATGTTAATATTTTCAATTGTAGTATGAGCATTCGTTATATAAGGAAGAAATGGTAATAGTGCTAATCCTATCAATAAAACTATTAATCCTATTAATCTGTATGCTTTTTGGTATAAGTTCATTAATGCCTGTATTTTATAAATATCCTTTTCAGCTAAAGGCCTGTATAAACTATAAATTATAGCAGTATCAAAACCCAAATTAGCTAGCGAAAACATAATTAATATACTTGTAAAAAGTCCATCCACACCTAAATATTCTATGCCAAGTATATAAATAAAAACAGTTCTAACAATAACCCCCATACCAGTACTAATTATTTGTCCAGACAAACCGAATAATATATTTTTTAGGGAATTTTGTATCCTCATAATAATACCTTCTATTTTTAATTGTTTTGTTTAAGTATTGCATTTACTTTAATACGAATCTTTCTTTTTAAAATAGGAAAAAATTTTGTTACTCTATATTTTAGTAATGCTTTTCTTCGCTGCGCTTTAAAATCATAATCTAAAAACCAATCTAGTAAATCTTTATCTAATATATAAGTGTAGTTTTGCTTCATCCGAACTTGAATTAGATTCCAATACATAACAATAAACGTATTTGTAAAAAACTTCACCTCATTATTTAAAGATGTTTTGACGTACTGAAAAAGATTATTTGGGATATTGAATCCATATTCACGCGGATCTTTTCCTTCAGCAATAATTCCCATAATAGTTCTTAAACATTTTTCACATTTACAACAATTTTCTTCATTTTTAAAACATACCCTGATATTAACCGACTCCTTATTAGTTGAATAATGATCAACAACTACTTTAACCTTATCCTGCCTAGTAAGTTCGTATCCATCGTGAAAAACCTCACCCGATGCATATTTTATTTCGTTGTCCACTGTTGGATCAGATGCACAAGTAACTTGATATAAAGGGGAATTAGAACTTGCAATATATATGCATTTTATCTTAAGTTTGAAAGCTATAGGAATAGCTGCAGATATTATTGCTAATCCATGGTGTAATCCATGCCACCATGTATCTTCTAATTTATTTCTAAAGTCATGATCAACATTCCCCGCAATTATAAAAGTACCATAATTAGATTGTATAAGAATGTTTTCTAATCCATTATCTTTTGCAAAATTTATAACATTCTCTTTATCTGCATCCCACACATTACTGCTCTCTATACCATCTTCATGCCATCCATATTCAGTAACCAATAACGGCTTTTTATCCTTTATTCTTATAAAAGTAGTAAGTGCATCAAGGCCTCCACTAAATAAAGATGCTGCCTCTAGTCTAGGAATATAAGTATTTTCAACAATTTTATCTACAACAATAGAACCCATAAATTTGACATTAGGAAACATGTTTTGATATGCATTCTTTATATTATTTAGACAGACATAAAAGGATTGATCTAATTCTTTTATCACTATCGTTGAATCAGTAATCCATATAAGAGGGACTACATTTGCAACAAATGGAATAGCTAAAATGCTATTTGGAATATCAGATAAATCATAGTTGTATTCAAGAAACATATGATTACTTGTCTTAAAATACTTTTGTAAATTCCCCTTGATACTAAAAAAGTAATCAACTCTGCTATGTTTTACGATAATTTTATCAAGAATTATACTATTCATTTTTTCCTCCTTATAAATCGCCTCATTTACCATAGAATTTTGGTTGATTGGAGAATTGTTTTAACCATAGATTTACCACATCAAAATCTACCTTAACATCTGTTATTATTTCTGAATTAATCATTTTTTCAAGATTAATAAAGTCAGCTCTATCGATTAAATTTAAATTGTATGTCTCGCCCATCCCCTGGGCTCTTTCATCTATTGAAATAATTATTGTACGTTTTTTATGTCGCATTGCAAATATACCGCCATGTAAACGCGTTCCGATATAATCCACCTCTGTATTAAGTATTTTTTCGTATTCTTCTATAGTAGGTGGCACAATTTTTATTCCTTGTATATCTTTTAATTTTTTAAAATATTCAAAATCACCCGCATCTTGTATCCAAAAATAAACGTTTTTATAATTTCTATTAAGTACATCTATCAATAATTGATCCTTTACAAAATCCTTAGAATGATGAGTAAGTGTAAAAACTACTGAGTCTGATTTTTTTGTTGGGATTTCCTTGCAAAACTCAGGTGTAAGGGACCATAATGTTGCACAGCCTGTATTTAAAGCTTTAAACCCCATTTCTTCTAAAAACCTTTTCGTTCTTTCGTCCCTAACACTATGTATATATTCATGTGATAGCACTTTCTTATATAACAACTTGGTATATTTATTTATCTTATTTCCTTTCCCTGCACCAACACCAACTAGAATACTCCCTTTTAAAGGACCACAATTAAACATATTAATATTCCATTGAGGAAAGTGAGTAAGCATATCCATCACTAACAAGTTTGAACCGCCTACAAACTTATATTTAGCACTACTATAAATCTGTACTCGATGTGATTTTCTTGCTACTTGATACCAATGAAACGGTGAAACATGGGTGGGTAATGTTAAAACATATGCATTTTTAGTTATATCAGATAGCTGGTACTTTACACACTTCATTATTATGTCATCGCCCTTATTAAGAGAACCTACCGACGTATCTAACACTAAAACATTATCCATGAAAACACTTCCTCCAAATATCTTTTATACATATAATAAAAGATTTTTTAGTTTTATAAATTAATCAATTATCACTCAATTAATCTATATATCTTTTCCACTTCTCTTTCATTACCATAATTTCGTTGACTAACATTATTCACAATTTCAGTTCTGAATTCGACATCATCAACCAGCTTTTTTATTCCCTCTACAATCCCATCTACACCCATTGGACAAATATATCCATCTACACCATTCTCTAACTGGCTTTTTGCAGTTGGAAAATTAGTTATAAGTACTGGTTTATTAAGGATCTGTGCCTCACGTACTGTCACAGCCTTCCCTTCATATCTGGATGGTTGTACATATATATCACATGCCTTTATGTACGGATATGGATTAGTCTTCTTGCCTAGTAGAAAGAATCTACCTTGAAGCTCTAGTTTATCTATCATTTTTTCAAGTTCAGTCTCTTGAGGTCCATATCCAACAATGTACCACTCAATATCGTACCCTTGATCCAATAATTTCCGAAAGGCATATATAGCATCATCGATTCCCTTAGCATATGAAAGTCTACCAACAGTAACAAGTTTGATCCGTTCAAGGCCAACTGGTATTTCATGATTAACATCTTGATTAGATTGCTCACATATAAACTCGGGAGATATTATATTTTCAATAACCTCTACCTTTTTATTAATATAAGGAACGTTACTAAGAAATGTATCTCTACAACTTTCAGAGACAGCCACAATATCATCTATTTCTTTCCACATTTTATATTCCATACCTTTATTTAGCTGTATATTCGAATAATCAGTATGAATCCATCCAATTTTTCTTTTTGCTCGAACTTTATTACCTATGAAATAATGTGGCCACAAAAAACTAATCGCAACATCATACTCTTCTTCCAATTTCGGAAGAAATGGAAGAGACATTCTCCATCCATATTGAATGACAAAGTACCCTGGTTCTTCACTTTTCACATATCTGCCATGCACAGTACCCATAACTTTCCCTATCAACCTTGTTATCCCAATAGAGATATGCCCCTCTTTTACTATCTGTTTAATTGATTTTCTAAAAGTAGTGTATTTTTGTAATTCCTGTAATAAATTTGGTTCTTTCGGTAGTAAAGTGAAAAATTCTCCTTCATGTTTTAATAACATTAAATCTACATCATATCTACTGTAATCAATTGTATTTAGTAAACCAATCAAACTTCTTTCTACCCCACCAATTGCCAAATCAAAAGATGTAATCAATATTTTTTTCTTTTTCATCCTCGAATACCTCACAAAATCTATTGTGGATTTCTATTATTTCATATGACTTTTTTTGCTATCTCCGGCCAACAAATCACCATATGAATCCAGTGTATAAATTAGCAATAAACCAGATTACCTTATAACTTCCTTATCCTCTATTCCGTACAAAGTTAACCAATCAAGAATATTATTATTAATATCAAAACCTAATTTTGAAATGTTATTAATTATAACTCCCTTTTCAGGTCTTTCTTTTAGTAGCGCTTTATAAATTTCTGTAGACCATATTTCAATTTTTTCATCTAAGCCAACAAACGACATTATACCTAACCCCATATCAGTATTTTTAGGTATTGTATCCGCCACAACACAAGGTACGCCTGCACACTGTGCTTCCAATGTCACAATACCAAACCCCTCGAATAAAGAAGGAAAGATAAAAACATCTAAAACATTCATAATTACCGGAACGTCCGATCTCACTCCTAAAAATCTAATATTTTCATAAATACCTAGTTCTTTTGCTTTCAATTCAATAGAAGCTTTTAACGGACCATCCCCTGCTAAAATAGCGATAAAATTCGTATCCCTCTTTAAAATCTCCTTTAATACTTGTAGGATAAAAATATGGTTTTTCGATTCTGAAAAACGACCTATATGCCCAATTAATTTCGCAGCATCCGGTATACAAAGTTCTTTTCTTACACCGTCAATATCCCCTATATCCACATCAATAAATTGATTAATATCTAGTCCGTTTTTAATCAACTGCACCCTATTATCGTTAAGCATCCTTTCACCAAATAAAAAACGGGCCGCTTCAATACTACACGCACAATAATCTGTTCCAGCATATTTAATAATAGATTGCAGAACTTTTAAGGTAACTCTTGCTGCGACTCCAAATCCTTGCGGCCAATTATTACTATGAGAATGACAAATTCTCCTATTTATACCAGCCATCTTTGCAGCCACAGCTACAAAACCACCTTGATAATCCGTATGTGCATGTACAGCCACATATTGACCATTAGACATTATCTTTATAAGTTCTTTAATATATACCAGAGGCCCTACTTTTCCTAGACTCGGTATTCTATATACACTCCCACCTAACGCTGCTATTTCATCTTCATAATCACACTTCCCGCTTCCATGGGATACAAAATCAAATTGGAGTTTCTGTTTATCTATTTTTCTGTATATACTCATCAATAAAGTTTCGGCACCACCCCGATTCATAGCACTGACAATGTGCAAGACTCTTTTGTTTTTTTCAGTCTTAACCATTGAAATCTACCCCAATCTTACAATCAATTCCCTATATTTAATTCTTTATTATCCAAGCAAATTGCTCTTATAGATAATCCCCAAAGTAATTACATGTTCATATACAAAATAAATAAAATAAAATACTAAAACTGCATAATAAATAAGCTTTTGATCTTTATCAGTAAATAACTTTACAACCCAGGAAATTAATATTAATTGATATAATCCAAAATAAATCGAAAACCTTGCAAAAATCCAATTTTGAGTTGAAATAATCATAAAGACTAAACCTAATAATGCCATGTTTACGATATAATCACTTTTCGGAAAAATCTCTCTTAATTTATGTCTTCCAATATAAGCAAGGATAAGCGGAGTTGCTTCCACAGCAACTCGAAGAATATTAGCTCCGCCTTCTTGAAAATCCTTATAGTGACCATATTGTGTATCCCCTATCGCTGCAAAGAGCACTTCTGCAAATTGATTAAACCCGATTACAATAAGCACTGCAAAAAAGAGAAGTATAAATGTTATGGCCGACCAAGCTTTTCTTCGAATTACAAAATAAATCGGAATCAACACAAGGGCGCTTTGATGAAAAGTAGATGCAAACAAAACTATTAAAAAATATTTTTTCCAATTCCCATCTAAAATATATTTTGTGGCTGCAAAAATAATAGCTGCTGTTAAATACTGTCTCACCCCATTCATTGAAACTAAGTACATACCCGATGCTATATATACATATAAACTTAACTCAATCATTCTTGAATATTTATATAAAACCGCTACTATTAATATATTTGTTATTAACGCTGTTATTAAAATTAGAACTTGAGGATCATTCGTATACATTTTTAAAATCATTTGCAAAGTACTAAATCCGATATTCTGGCTATCCTGAACATTCCCCCAATTAAAATCAGAAACTTTAAAAGCGTGCATATAAAAATACGTGTCTCCAATATTATTTCTAAAACCAGATACTACTACAAGAGAAATAGTCGCCATTAAAATCAATAATCGATTCGGCTTTAACACTACGATTTCTGAAGTTACTGGCATAGCAAAATACCGTGCGAAAAACGCTAGTATGAACACTATAAAGAAATTCATCCAAAGTATAGTCATTATTCTTCCCTCTTATCAATCCTAAGTAAATTCCTATATATTTACTTTCATTCTTGTTTTTAATGTAATGTAACTATATAGAATAATTCCAAATGGCACTGCACAAAGGGTAAGCACTTTGCATGGTGACTCTTTTATAAATTTTTTATTCTTCGCAATAATGCTACTTGATACATAATGTACAGCTTGTCTATATTTAAATAATCTATTTGCAAATGGTAGCTTCATCAGTTCCTTACGATAAAAAGCAAAACCTTTTGGATTTTTACAATACTGACTTAGCATATTCATCGAAGAACCATCAGGCATATATTCAACATAACAAAGTGCTTCGTTCATGAGTAACATCTCATGTTTCTGATCCAACATATAGTATTTATATGCCAAACCTACATACTTTTCATTTTTAAAAACCGGATAAGGATACTTCCTAGTTAGTTCTGTGCGATATACTAATTTCTTATCTCCAGTTACACCATGTTTATTGTAAAGATTAAAAAGTGTAGAACGGTCAAGATTGACTGGTAGCTTTGAACCAATTACTGTCCCATCTTTATATAAATCAAGAGCAATAATTCCACTTACTTGGTCATTTCCATTTTCATCCCAAAATGAAATAATTTTCTCTACGGCGTCACTAGGCATTGAGTCATCTGAATCAATGCATACATTAAGTTCTGTATCAATCATCTCGTAAGCTGCATTATGAGCACCATGCATCCCTTGATTCTCTTGCCAGTAATACCGTATGCTTATGCAATCTTCAGAAATCCAAGATTGCACTAACTCCTTTGTATAATCATCAGACCCATCATCTATAATTAACCATATAAAATCTTTACATGTTTGCTGCTTCAAACTTTCATAACACCCCTCAAGACAATATGCTCTATTATATGTAGGGGTAAAAATTGTTAGCTTTTTCAATATGCTCACCTCGATACTGCTACATAAAATTTTTGTGTAAACCCTGTAATATTTTTTATATCGTATCCTTTTTCAGCTAATACATTTTGTTCCACACTTCGCGATACTTGCTTATTCGCTATACTTCGCAATTCCTCTACCCATTTTCTTACATCTAACAAAGAACACTGTTCAACTAAATTCAACCCTAAATCCACATCTTGTGTAATAGTATCTGATATAATACATGGCAAACCCGCCCCTTGTGCTTCAATGAGAGTGACTGGTAATCCTTCATAAATAGACGGAAATACAAATGTATCAAATGCTTGTAATAAGCGATTAATATCACTGCGTATTCCTAAAAATTTAACTTTTTCTGTTAAGTTCAGTTTCTCTACTTTTTTCTCCATTTCTAATCGAAGCGGCCCATCTCCAACTAATAGAAGAATAGAGTTCGGCCTATATTCTATTAATTGAGCAAAAATATCAATTAAAAAAGTATGATTTTTTGGATGTGCGAATCTTCCCACATGTCCAATAACAAAAACATCCCCATGAAGTTTCAGTTCTTTTCTTACGCGCTCTCTAACGTCTGGATTAAATGTAAATTCATCACATTCAATTCCATTTTTCAGTATTTTTGTTGTACTTTCTCTATCGGCAAACAACCATTGCGCTGCAGATACTGAACACGCTAAAAAATGTGTAGCACACGACATAATAAATGCTCCTGCATACCATTTATATAATTTGGCTATAGCCCCACCCTCACTGCTTGTACTATGACTATGCGCAATCCTAACTGGCACCTTCGCTTTTTTAGCTGAACGAAGTACAAAACCGCTCATTTTATCCATATGTGAATGAACGATTTTATATTGTGGATGAGCGTTAAAGAAAGTATCTAGCGCTTTTATATAGCCTCTATGACCAACATCTGTAACGTATGGAATTCGATGAACTTTTCCGCCTAATGTTACTACCTCTTCATCAAATACCCCCTCTTTACAAGTTAAAAAATCAAATTGTACTTTTGAGCGGTCTATATTACGATACAAATTCATAATTAAAGTTTCGGCTCCGCCCCTATTCATATTTACGACTACATGTAATACTCTTAATGGAGTACCCAATTTAAATCCTCCATTTCATCCATATAACTTGTATAAATTTCTTTTTTCTCTTTCAACACTTCATTAACTGAATATTCATTCGTAATACTAGTACGTCCATACTGTCCAAACTTTGCTTGTAATTTAGTATTTTTAGAAATAGTCTCTATTCTTTCAGACATCGCCTGTATATCATCGTGATCTATAATCCAACCATTTTTATTATTAATAATTAACTCCCTATGCCCACGGTTATCAGTAGCTACAACCGGAAGTCCACAAGCCATCGCTTCCATAATATTAACGGGTAAACCTTCTCGGTAACTCGATGCAACTGCAAGATCACATATTTGTAGTAAAGAGGCTATATCATTTCTATAACCAAGAAAGTGCACCTTATTACTCACCCCAAGTTGAGTAGCTAGTTTTTTGCATTCTTTCATTAACGGCCCTTCACCAGCAAGTAAAAGCTTCGCATACGGAATTTCATTTTTCAATTGTGCTAATACACGAATTAAAAAACTTTGGTTTTTATTCTTATTAAATTCAGCAGCATAAAACATTAAAAAATCTTGTGGATTATAGTTAAATTTTAGCTTTAATGCTTGTTTTTCCGTTTCAGTTACTGGGGTAAATCTTTCTATATCTACCCCTACACCGTGAACGAATTTAATATCTTTCGCTTGAAAGCGATGTTTAACTGCTAAATTGTAATCTTCTTGGTTAATTGTTATAAGACAATCTGTATTGATCGCTAAACTTCTTTCAATTGGATAATATAGAAGCCAATTTATGAATGATGCTCCTTTACAAAAGTGGAATCCATGCGCCGTATATATGACCTTCGTTCCTTCCCTCCGTTCCTTCCGAGCAGCTAGACGAGCAATCGCCCCTCCCATAGGCGTATGACAATGAATGATTTTATATTTATTTTGATGAATAATTGATTTTAGTTTTTTATATGCGTGAAGGTTTTGTATGCTAAGAGGTGATCTTTGAATAGGAATATTATATTTTTGAGTAACGTACGGAAGATGTATATTCCCATTCGCTGCAACATGTACTTCCCATCCTTGGTCTGCAAACCATTTCAAATACGGTAAATGAAAAGCTTTAAAATGATAATCCACAGTTGCACAAAACAGAACTTTTTTAGACACCATCCCACGCACCCGTCTTATTATAAATTTTTGCCGTTAACCTGATACTGGTATTAGTAGCTTTAAAGTTTTACGCTGATTCACTAAATTTAACAATCGCTTTCTTAGTTCAAATTCATTTAAATCTGTATATTCAGAAATTATCTTTTCTATTTCTTCTATACGAACATTCATTTCTTTCCCTACATAAATTCTCGGGTGGACTTGCTTCTCATTCATTTCATCTTCTTTTAGTAATTCTTCAAAAAGTTTCTCTCCAGGACGTATACCAGTAAATTCTATTCCTATTTCATCCACGGAGTTCCCTGATAATCGAATGAGGTTTTTAGCAAGATCAACTATTTTTACTGGTTCTCCCATATCTAGCACAAAAATTTCTCCACCTTTGGCTAACGCACCAGCTTGTACTACAAGTCTAGATGCCTCCGGAATAGTCATAAAATAACGAATCATATCTGGATGCGTAACTGTAACTGGTCCACCCTTTTGGATTTGCTTCTTAAATAACGGGATTACACTCCCTCTACTCCCTAACACATTTCCAAATCGTACAGTAACAAACTTTGTATGACTCATTTTATCTTTATGTTGTATTACCATCTCAGCTAATTTCTTTGTCGCTCCCATAACACTCGTTGGGTTCACTGCTTTATCAGACGAAATCATAACAAACGTTCCTACTCCATGTGTTCTCGCCGCCTCTGCTACATTCATAGTCCCAATCAAATTATTTTTAACAGCCTCTTCAGGATTGTTTTCCATTAATGGTACATGTTTATGTGCAGCAGCATGATATACAACATCAGGAAGATGTTTATTCATTATTACATGCATCTTCTTTTCATCTTGAATATCTGCAATTTCTGGAATAAACATGACTTTTTTATCATTGTATTTTTCATGTAACTCCATTTCTATTGAATATATACTGTTTTCTCCATGCCCTAATAAAATCAATTTTTTCGGCTTAAATTTCGCAACTTGTCTACAAATTTCCGAACCAATGGATCCACCTGCACCAGTAACTAAAATGACTTTATCCGTTATATAATCTGAAATGATATTCACATCTAACTCTACAGGGTCTCGTCCTAATAAATCTTCTACTTGAACATCCCTGAATTCATTCACTGACACTTTACCTGTTACTAAGTCTTCTAACATTGGAAGAATTTGTGTTTTTACTTGAGTTTTTAAACATTCTTTTAAAATAGCATTTCGATTTCGCTTGTTTAAAGAAGGAATTGCTAAAATTATTATTTCAATATTCAGTTTTTTAGCGACGTACTCGATTTGATTCATACCACCAATTACTGGAATTCCCCAAATATCAAGATTATGTTTTTTGACATTATCATCAATAAACGCGACTGGCATTAATTCAGTAGCATTATTTTTCAACAATTGTCTTGCAACCATTGTCCCAGCAGATCCTGCCCCAACAATTAATGTTCTTTTTTTATCTCCCTTTTTCACATAATAAATATCTCTGTACATTCTCCAAATAAAGCGAGAACCACCAATTAATAAAATGTGAATCATCCAAGTTACAACTAACAATCGAAAATACATTTTCCCCATGACTAGTTGCTGCACAGCCGCTGTAGTAAGTATAGAAAATGTAACAACCTTGCATATAATTAGCAATTCTCCTATACTTGCATATTCCAAAGCTTTTTTATACAACTTATAAATAAAAGCAAACAAATGATGACTAACTAATAAAGTGATAGAGCTAATAACTGATGATAAGGTGATAACACTGAAGCTAGCATTTACAAAAAAATAACTAAAAAAAATAGCACTTAATACAATCAGTGAATCCATTAAAAGCAATAACGATATCCTCCGTCGATACGTCATATAACTTCCTCCTTTAATCAATTCCATACATAACTCTTTCAAATTTAAAGTTTCTAACTATATTCTCTTTATTAAAAGCATATAGTTAGAAACTTTAATAAAACAATGGGCATCTAACCCTCCCTCACATTACACTCTTGATGACTCGCATCTAAGGCTGTTTTCACAACCCACAGCATAATCGAGTGCCTCCATTGATAGTGGTAAGGAGACATCACCCAATCTTCATCCTTTATAAAGAACACCTATATATATGAATCTTATTTTTTTTAAAACTTATTTATTTTATTCATACTTTCCCATTCAAAATTGCACCCAATATTCTACTTTTCGTAAAACTTAACGCTCTTTTCGTTTCAAGCGCATCTTCATTCACAGTACGATTATAGCGAATCACCAATAATACTCCTTCACACTTATCAGCTAATACACTCGTATCTGTCACTTCTAATACAGGAGAAGAATCAAATAATACGATGTCGTACCGTCCCATCGCCTTTTGAATTAACATATCCAATCCATCTGAACTAAGTACTTCAGATGGATTGAATGGTATCGGCCCGCTAGTTAATACATCAAGATTTTCCACCTCTGTTTTTTTCACAGCACCTTCTAAAGTTGTTTTTCCGTTCAATATATCAGTTAATCCAATTGCATTTTCTATTCCAAACATTTCATGAATCGTTGGCGTTCGTAAATTTGCATCTATTACCAATATCTTTTCACCCTTTTGTGCTATCGAGACTGCTAAATTAACTGTAATCGTTGATTTTCCTTCACCATATCTTGGAGAAGTAATAACTATAGTTCTACTTTTATGAATAGACGAAGACAATTGAAGGTTTGTTCGAAGCGAACGATACTGCTCCGAAATTTTCGATCTTGGAGCGGTATAAGCAACTATACTTTCTCCTTTAACTTTATTTGTTTTTCGTCTATTTTTGTAAGCCACTCTGTTCCCTCCCCCAATAATGCTTTATTTTTTTCAATGAATTTGTCTTTCACATTTTTTCTATTCATTTTAGATATTCCGCCCAAAACAGGGACATCTAACAATTGCTCTATTCGCCGTTCCGATTGAATTCTCTCATCAAGTGAATCCAATAAAAAAATGAAGCCAATACTGAATACCATACCTATAGAAAATGCAATTAAGATCGTCTTAGAGTGATTCACATTTATAGGCATATAATTTTTTTGAAATGAGTCTTCTGGTAATATACTCACATTATTGAAATTCAGTATATTCGCTACTTCTTTCTTATAAACAGTGGCTGTAGTATTTGCAATTTTATGAGCAAGAACAGGATCTATATCCACTACATTTATTCTCATAATCTGAGACCCTTGTACACTTTCTGTACTTATTTGTCCACTTAATGCACCTGCAGATCTATTAATATTCAATTCAGCAGCCACTTTTTCTAATATTACAGGCTCATTTACCATCGCTTTTAATGTATTCATCGTTTCAGCATTTGCTTGAACAATAACCCTTGCTGAGGAGGCATACAAAGGTGTTTTCATATACATACTATACAGGGCTCCTCCTACCGTTGTAAGAGTCGTAAATAATAATAGTATCCACACCCTTTTCCATATTACAGTAAATAGATTTTTTAAATTTATTTCCTTATTCATTACTTCTCCCCCTCATTTAATACCAATGAGATTTCAGTTAAAACTCCCATAAAAACCATAAATAAAACACATGTTTTTTATTTTTAATATATAAACATTACTAATTACTGTCATTTTAGTTCTTTATATAGAACGAGTCAATATAATTTATTTTTGTTTAATCACTTCTTAATTTCAACTCAAAAATTACGACAATATCCTTCATAATTTACTGTAGATAAATGACGAAAACGCCCTGATACCGTAGTATCAGGGCTGTTTTTCTTTGTATTGAATCGTATTTCAGCAAAGTATTTTTCCCCATCGAAATAGATCGTATATATTAAATGCATTGGTTTTTCAAATGATGCTCATTTCTCATAGGTATTAGTAAATCCGTTTGTGAATTTGTTAGCACCTTTATATTCCTACTAGGAAAATGCCCGATAAATTCAAAAACCTCAACACGTTATATTTCCGGATTTGAAAAGTACATGAACAATGTTTTAGAATAAATTTTCTTGTGGCTGTTTTTCATTTTGCAACCACATGACGTTATAACAAAAGAGAAATAAAAAACCCTTGATACCAGTTGTATCAAGGGTTTAAGCCTCTTAGTATAGAGACATATATTGATCGCGTTCCCATTGGTGTACTTGCGTGCAGAATATATCCTCTGAATTCATCAAGTTTTCAAGCTTGCCAAAAACGTTGACTTATCAAGATTTTATAAAAGTGATGTTTCATAGCGATTCATCACTTTTTTTATTTTTTGTGGGTGAATTGTGGGTGGGTTCGTGGGTGAATTATAAATTATTTTGATTCACCCACAAAAACAAACGGTCATTCATTTATTTCTTCCTTGTCGGTCACGACCTTTTTCTTCTTTTCATATTCCCCTTCCTCAACTCCAAGTTCAAGAAGTATAGCATTTAATTTATTGTAAAGGTCATTCGCACCCCGAACGGAATTTTTGCCCCTATCATTGATCGAAGTTAATTGTCCATTAAATTCGAATGCAATTCCGTCTCTGTGGCGAAAGATTTTTATACCGTCCAAATAAGCCGTCTTTTCATTATGATATGTAGCTTTAAAACGTCCATTTTCAATTGTTTTTTTATCCATTATTAAAACCCCCTTTTAGTTTTCAAGTTTCCCCGCCTATTACATTTTAAAAATACGATGCATCTATTTTGCTGTATCTTATATTTATAACTACAATACCTCTACTGTCGGAATGTCAGCTGGTGCCCATTTCAATTTCTTTAAACGACCAATACTAATCCATCTCAATTCTGAATGTTCAAGGGCCTTAGGTATTCCTGACTTTATACGCGCTTTATAAGTAACTAAGTGAACAATTATATTCTCGTATTCATGTTCAACTGCTTTTAATTGTTCCTCTACAGTAATAAAACAATCCAATTCTTCTTTAATCTCACGTACTAAAGCATCTCGCGGATGTTCCCCTTTATTTATCTTACCACCTGGAAACTCCCAATAATTTGGAAGTGACATCTTTGGGGAACGTAATGCACAAAGTACGTGATTATCATTATTTAATATAACTGCACCAACGACTGATATTTTTTTCTTCATTTTTGATCGCTTCCTTATGCGAATTATTGTAATTTAATCATTATCTTCCTTACTATTTATTTCTTTCATTTATTACCGTATCTTAACACTTAATTCCTAGCAAGATATAAATTAGGAAATTTACACCTTAATTCATCAAAAATATTCCTACTCAAAACTTCTCTTAAGGACGAAAAATTTACATATCTTATTTATATAATTTTTGTTATGGTTCCATATGTTAATCAGGTACAATATTACAGATAGGACGAGCTGAAAAACAAACCACTAGGTCTGGAACGATATTTAAAGGTGATGAAGACCAAATACTATTACCATTTGGATATCCATCCGAATGGATCAAAGAAGTTAGGGAAATTCCAAATAAATAGGAGGACAATATATATGTCTAAAAATGCAAAGGTACTATTAATTATATTACCTTTATTATGTAGCCGACCCGATTAAGAGTCGGCACTTTTTTTATTTCACTTTTGCTAAAGGTGCTAAGACTAAAGCTGTAAATACAGGTAAAAAAGCAACACACACTTCAAAGATAACCATTCAATCAGTAGGAAGATATGGTAAGGTTTCTCCTGATGAACTCTTTATTTACAAGAAGAAAAGTACCTCTGATGTAAGAGCGATAGCAGAGAATACGGGTTTTAATGAGCACCGTATTCAAAGAGCAAAAGATTATGTGTTTTTTAAAGAACATGTACTAAAAGATGGTAGTAAAGGTTACTTTGATCCCGATTATCCAATGTCATTAGCGTAGAAACGATTAGAATCAGGTAAGCACCTTCCAAGTGATATAGATTTATTACACCATGAAATTTTTGAATCTCGATTTGAAGGGATTTTCAAAACAGATTACAAAACAGCACATGCAGCAACTGTAAAATCAGGTCGCCCTTGGGAAATACCTGAAATTGATAGAGAATAAAACAATAAAGGAGATAAATTATGGCAATTCATATTACAATGAATAAAGAATTTGAAGACAAGGAAATAGTTGTATATCAATTTTATCCCTCAGAATATCCAGATAAAGTTGGAAAAATGTATTTTCATAAAAAAGATCGAATGTTTCATGAAATAGATCCAGTTCCGGTAAAATCAACTGCAACAAGTGAACATTACTTTTATTGTGCATGTAGCAGAATAATGCAATGTATCAAGAGTGGTGGAGAATTTTTGGAAGAAATGACATACGGAGTATAACACAACAAACAAGGATATAAAAAAACGGCTCAAATAAAGAGCCGATTTCTTTTTCATACTGCTACTAGGTTAATAGACGTATACATAGACTTCATTTACAGTAACATCTATCCCCTACCTAAAAGGGGTATAATTGAAACATAGATTATTAACCTTAGTAACAACACGCTTAATAATAGGAGAAAAAAACATGAAATATATGGCATATGTAGAAAAAAACAATAAACTAATCGAAGAGGAAGTTACAATAAATATTAACGGTGTAGTATTTACAGGATTCTCCACTGTTTGTCCGTATATAATTGAAGAAGGGAAAAGTTATCCTGTTATTCTCAATATTACGATTTTTGATGATTTCGAAATAAATGAGGGCATAGCTGGAGTTAAAAGTTTAAAAAGAATTGATGATTCTTTTAAATATCGTATTAGCGGGATATTAAATCGTGAATTTATTGATGCAGGGATCATTATTAAAGACGAAGATGAAAGTTTTCCAGAACATAGCGAATACTTTAATACGTTCGTTGAAATTGAAGTTGATAGAATTAATATTGAATTTTTAAAAGAAGACTAGTCATCCTCAATAATTTCAAACTAGAAATCAGGAGATCATTTTTCTCAGACAACTCCAAACATAAAATTCAGTATAAATAAAAGGGGCTTTATTTATGGCAATATGTTTATTAATGACTAAAGAATTTGAAGATGAAGAGATTGTTGTTTATCAATACTATCCTTCTGAATCACCCGATAAAATAGGAAAAATGTATTATAATAAAAAAGAACGAATGTTTTATGACTTAGAGCAAGCTCTAGTAGATTCAGAAACAATGAGAGAACATTATTTTAATTGTGCATGTACTAGGATTGTTCGATGTCTAAAAAGAAACGAAGACTTTCCTGACAGCATGGCATATGAAGCATAATGAAATGAACAAATATATAAGCCGATTCCTTTAATAGGAACCGGCTTTTCCTATTACTTCACATATACGTAGGTTTCATTTACAGTAATATAGTATGTTCTTCCTTTGCTAACTGATCAGGAATACAGTAAGCGAACTGTTCAAATTATCCACGCTACAATGAACAATGCTATGAAAACGGCTGTTAGCTTAAAAAAAATCGAAAACACTCCTTGTGAAGAAGTAGTTATTTCAAATAAGAACAATAAAGAAAGAGAATGGCTAAAATACATGCGAAGTGAAGACATTCCTCTTTTCTTAAAAACTTCTTATCAATACAACTATATTTATTACATCTTTTTCAAAGCACTTCTGAATACTGGTATGCGTAAAGGTGAAGCTGCTACTTTACAATGGAAAGACATAAATTTAAAAGAACATACTATTACTATTTCTAAAACATTGGATTTTACAGCTAAAACAAAAGAAGAATTATTTGGAGATACAAAAACATTTACTTCTAAACGTACTATCATGATTCCTAAAACATTAGTCGATGAATTGCTGGCACATAAAAAATGGCGAAATGCTAATAAGCTTGTTTTACAAGATGCATATGAACATGAATTAGATTTAGTTTTTTCAAGAGTAGATGGAAATTTCTTGCCGAAGTCAACATTGTTCAATGCATTCTCACGCATACTTAAGAAAGCAAATTTACCTAGACTAGAAATACACTCATTACGACACACCCACGCGGTTCTTTTATTAGAGTCTGGTGCAAGTATGAAATACATTCAAGATCGACTAGGACATAAGAGTATAGAAATCACTGCTAACGTTTACTCTCATATTAGCGACAAAATTAATAAGGATTCTATTTCAGGGTTTGAAGCTTATATGAATAACGTATTGGGGTAAGTTTGATTTTTTTGTGGGTGTTTTGTGGGTGAATTACTCTCCTTTCAAATAAAAGTGTTTTACCCACAAAATAAAAAAACCCTCAACACGTTGTGTGTCAAGGGTTTAAGCCTCTTAGTATAGAGACATATATTGATCGCGTTCCCATTGGTGTACTTGCGTGCGGAAAATATCCCACTCAATCTCTTTCGCTTCGATGAAGTGCTCAAGTAAATGCTCTCCTAGTGCACCGCATACTACTTCATTAGATTGTAATGTAACTAATGCTTGCGCTAATGTTGCTGGTAAGTCAACGATACCTGCTTCTTCGCGCTCTTCTTTTGTCATTACATAGATGTTACGGTCTACTGCAGCTGGTGGAGTTAATTTGTTTTTAATTCCATCAAGACCTGCTGCTAATAATGTAGCCATTACTAAATATGGGTTTGCAGCTGGGTCAACACTACGTACTTCTACGCGTGTACTAATACCACGAGATGCAGGGATACGTACTAATGGGCTACGGTTTTGTGCAGACCATGCTACGTAACAAGGAGCTTCATATCCAGGTACTAAACGCTTGTAAGAGTTTACAGTCGGGTTTGCTACCGCTGTAAATGCTGGTGCATGTTTTAAAATACCTGCGATGAAGTGACGAGCATCATCACTTAATTGTAATTCACCGTTTTGATCGAAGAATACATTCTCACCATTTTTGAATAGTGATAAGTTACAGTGCATACCTGAACCGTTCACACCGTATAATGGTTTTGGCATAAATGTTGCGTGTAAACCATGTTTACGAGCAATTGTTTTTACAACAAGTTTGAATGTTTGAATGTCATCACATGAGCGAATTGCATTTGCATATTTAAAATCAATTTCGTGTTGCCCTGGAGCAACCTCATGGTGAGACGCTTCAATTTCAAAGCCCATTTCTTCAAGTTCAAGAACGATATCACGACGACAGTTTTCCCCTAGATCCATCGGCGCAAGGTCGAAGTATCCACCGTTATCGTTTAATTCTAATGTTGGATTTCCTTTTTCATCTACCTTAAATAGGAAGAATTCTGGCTCTGGTCCAAGATTGAAATCTGAGAATCCTAATGCTTCCATTTCTTTTAATACACGTTTTAAGTTGTTACGTGGATCACCATCAAATGGAGTGCCATCTGCATTGTAAATATCACAGATTAATCGAGCTACTTTCCCTTTTTCAGCTGTCCAAGGGAAAATTACCCAAGTATCCAAATCCGGATATAAATACATATCCGATTCTTCAATACGTACGAAACCTTCAATAGAAGATCCATCAAACATCATTTTGTTATCAAGAGCTTTTGTTAATTGGCTCACTGGAATTTCTACGTTTTTAATTACTCCTAAAAGGTCCGTAAATTGTAAGCGGATATACTTTACATTCTCTTCTTTCGCCAAACGGAAAATATCTTCTCTTGTGTACCTAGCCATTATAAATTCCTCCTTAGTCCCTCTAAACACCTTCAGAATCAGTTATCTTTAGTGAAAAAACCTTGAAATGTCACCTTGTCGCAATGAAGTTCGATTAAATCTACCTGTATGTTGTAGTTCGTCTCGAAGTATTTTGCGAAGCTCAGTTTTTGAAATTTCTTTCGTTTCTTCTTTTACTTTCACTGCTTCTGTTTGATTTTCTTTCATTAGTAACACTTGTTTAATACCAGCCATATTCAAGCCTTGATCTAATAAATCTTTAATCTCTAACAACTTATCTACATCGTTAAATGAAAATAATCTACGATTCCCCTTTGTACGGGTTGGAGAAATAAGATTATGCTCTTCATAGTAGCGAATTTGACGTGCAGATAATTGTGTTAAATCCATAACAATACCAATAGGAAACAGCGGGGCAGAACGTCTATCTTCTTTCATTGTTTCAGTTCCTCCTTCGCCTTAACTGCTTCTCATTTTATACCATGTTATGTTTAGTGTCAATAGATGTTAGCTTTTCTTACATGATTTTTTTATAAATTTTTTCATTCTTTTTTCTAATGAAATAAATCATTACTTTCATTAGAAAAAAGCTGTCGAAATCGACAGCTTCCCGTTAAGAAATTGTTAATAATTCCTTTTCAATTAATGCATCAATTGCAGAACAAATCGCAATCTTTACATGTGAATAAGTTAACCCACCTTGCACGTAAGCAACATAAGGCGGACGAATTGGACCATCAGCTGACAATTCAATACTTGCACCTTGAATAAACGTTCCCGCAGCCATAATTACATCATCTTCATACCCTGGCATGTAGTTCGCATATGGAGTGAAGTGAGAATTAATCGGAGATGCATATTGAATCGCTTGGCAGAATGCAATCATACGATCTTTATCATCAAATTGAACAGACTGAATTAAATCGGTTCTTGGTGCATTCCATGCCGGTGATGTATTCATTCCTAACTTCTCTAAAAATGCAGCTGT
This sequence comes from Bacillus sp. 5w2, assembly GCF_054353775.1. Taxonomy (NCBI): domain Bacteria; kingdom Bacillati; phylum Bacillota; class Bacilli; order Caryophanales; family Bacillaceae; genus Bacillus; species Bacillus sp. 5w2. The sequence continues at coordinate 58,183 of NZ_JBTIWT010000028.1, forward strand.
AAAAATCGCACCTTTTAGCGCTTGTCCCGCTACATGTGGCGCTAAGAAGAAACCTTGATACATTTCTTGCAAACTATATAAAGATGCCCCTGCTTCTGCACCGATTCCTGGAGATGTTAAACGATATGCACATGCTTCAACATACTGCTCTTTACCAACAATGTAACCACCAGTTTTCACAATTCCACCGCCAGGGTTCTTAATAAGCGAACCTGCCATTAAATCCGCACCAACATGACACGGCTCTTGCTCTTCAATAAACTCCCCATAACAGTTATCTACAAACACAACAACATCAGGTTTAATTTCTTTAACAAACGCTATCATCTCTTTAATTTGAGAAATAGTAAACGACGGACGAGTAGCATAACCTTTTGAGCGCTGAATACCAATCATCTTCGTATTACTATGAATTGCAGCCGCAACAGCTCCAAAATCAACAAGCCCCTCTTCAGTAAGCGGAACTGCATTATAACCAATATTATATTCTTTAAATGAGCCTACACCTTTTCCGCGTACGCCAACAATTTCTTCTAACGTATCATATGGCTTACCAGTGATGTACAACAACTCATCTCCTGGACGTAAAATACCGAATAACGCTGTAGAAATAGCGTGAGTACCTGAAATAATTTGCGGGCGAACAAGACCAGCTTCCGCTCCAAATACATCCGCATACACTTTTTCTAACGTATCACGGCCAATATCATCATAACCGTAACCTGTCGTAGGAATAAAATGTGAATCGCTAATTTTATGTTTACGAAAACTTTCTAATACACGAAACTGATTACTTTCAATTACTTCATCCGCGCGTTTATGAACTTCTGTAATCTGGCTCTCTACTTCTTTTACGATTGGAGCAATTTTTTCTCCATTTTTCAAACGATCAAACATTTTTATTTTCTCCTTCTTCCACTAAAAATCTCTTTAATTGCACATTAAGCGATGAATGAGCAAAAATATACCCTGCGCAATTATACACAAATTTATCTTCCAGAAACTCCATCTTTGTTAATAGTGTCTCTGTCTTTAATAACGTTAACAACTTACCTTCACTCGGAGGAATTTCCACTTGATAACGATTCATTTCTTCCTTCATTTTCGTTTCTATCGCTTCTTTTATATGTAATAAATCACTTTCTTCAAAAGCACTAGTCATTAAGAAGTCATTTTTCGGAAACGGAATAAAGTTTTGATGTAACTCATCTTTTTTATTATATAACGTAATAATAGGAATATGATTGATTTCAAGTTCTGACAATAATTGTTTTACTGTTTTCTCATGCCCTATATAATTAGGATCTGCAGAATCAACAACATGTAAAATAACATCCGCTTCACCAGCTTCTTCTAATGTCGAACGAAAAGCAGCAATTAATGACGTAGGTAAATCTTGTATAAAACCAACCGTATCAGTTAGTAATACTGTATAACCTGAGGGTAACGGCATCTTCCTTGTCGTCGGGTCTAGCGTTGCAAACAACAAGTTTTCTTCAAACGTATCTGCTTCCGTCAACCTATTAAACAGTGTAGATTTTCCCGCATTCGTATATCCTATTAATGAAACTTGAAATACTTTATTATCTTTTCTTCTCTCACGATATCTTTTTCGATGTTCCACAACAATCGCAAGTTGTTTCTTTATTTCATCAACGCGTGATCGAATATGACGACGATCCGTCTCAAGTTTCGTCTCACCTGGCCCTCTCGTTCCAATACCACCACCAAGACGTGATAAAGACAATCCTTGCCCCATAAGACGTGGCATTGTATATTGCAACTGAGCTAATTCTACTTGAAGCTTACCTTCCCTCGACTTCGCACGTTGCGCAAAAATATCTAATATTAGTTGCGTTCGATCAATTACCCTCGCATCTAATACTGAGGATAAATTCCGAATTTGACTCGGCGTTAATTCGTTATTAAATACGATAACATCCGGTTCTAATTCTTCCGTTAACATTGTAAGCTCTTCTAATTTACCTTTACCTATATAAGTCGCCGGATGAAACTTCGGTCGTTTTTGCGTTGTAGACACTAATAATTCTGCTCGTGCAGTCTTCGCTAGCGATGCAAGCTCTTTCATGGAATGCATAAACTTTTCATCATCATCTTGTGGCAATTGACAGCCTACTAATATGACTTTTTCTTTTTCTTCCATCAAATATGTTCACTCATCCTTTTCGAAATTTAAACCTTCTAATATAATAGCAGAGGAAGCACATTTCATCTAGTTAGCGGGGGAGAAAATTCATGGCATGGGAGATTTTTAGCATCATAGGCACAATCGCTTTCGCACTAAGTGGAGCCATTGTTGCAATGGAAGAGGATTATGATATTTTCGGGGTGTATATTTTAGGAATGGCAACCGCATTTGGGGGAGGTGCCCTTCGTAATTTATTAATCGGTTATCCGATTGTCGCGTTTTGGCAACAAGACATGTTATTCCAAATCGCACTACTATCAATGACGATTATTTTTCTTTTTCCTAATAAATTAATTAGACATTGGAAAAAGTGGGAAAATATCACTGATGCTATCGGCTTATCAGCATTCGCCGTACAAGGAGCATTATATGCACAAAAATTAAATTTACCAATTAGCGCTACAATCGTAGCAGCTGTTTTAACTGGTATTGGCGGTGGTATCATCCGCGATCTTTTAGCCCGAAGAAAGCCTCTCGTCCTTCGAGCTGAAGTATATGCCTTTTGGACGATTTTAGCAGGTTTCTTAATCGGTGCTCAAATTATTGTTAGCGATTGGGCTCTATATACCTTATTCATTTTAATTGTTTGCTTCCGCATGGTTTCTATTCATTACAAATGGCATTTACCGCATAGACGTATCGATACAAAAGAACGTTCCATGCATAAATAGCAATCTAACCTCTTTACAGATCGTAAAGAGGTTTTTCTTTTCCAATGAGTTTTTCTTTACATAATGTTTATACTAATCCTCAAAGCGAGGTGAATACAAATGACAAACCATGTGAATAAAGGTGCCCAAAAAAGCTCAGTGGGTCAAATTGGACACGATCCTAATTCTGCACACGAAAAAAGCGCTAAAATGGAACGCTTCCATAAATCTTATCAAGAAAAAGCAAAAAAAGAGTAAAAGCACTTATACAAAAAAACAGACGCACAGTTTACGTACTGTGCGTCTCCTCTTCAAACATCAAATCACTACTTGATATCCCAATTAAATCATATTTATCATACGTATCCTCTTGTAGCAACCGCATAGCCTGTGTACGAATCGATTTTTCAACAATATTCCGTACATATCGTCCATTACTAAACGATGTAATTTGCGACGAGTACTTTACAGCATGTAAATGATCTCTAAATTTCCATTCAGCCTCTTTCGATAACTGGTATTCACGCTCTTCATACATCCTCTTTCCAATTTCTAACAGTTGATTTACTGAGTAATCCGCAAATTCAATTATAAACGGAAAACGTGATTGCAGTCCTGGGTTTAATGAAAGAAAATGATTCATCTCTCTTGAATATCCAGCTAAAATTAATACAAAACCGTGCTGTTTATCTTCCATATGTTTTACAAGCGTATCAATTGCTTCTTTCCCAAAATCTTTTTCTCCTCCTCGAGCCAATGAATACGCCTCATCTATAAACAAAATACCTCCCATTGCCTTTTTTATTAAATCTCTTGTTTTTTGAGCTGTATGTCCGATGTACTCTCCTACAAGATCTGCACGTTCAGCTTCAACTAAGTGCCCTTTTGATAAAATATTCATCTCAAACAACAATTTTCCTATCATTCTAGCAACAGTTGTCTTCCCTGTACCTGGATTCCCTTTAAACAACATATGGAGTACTTGCTTCTCAGATTTCAATCCTATTTCTTGTCTTTTTTTATTCACATAAATCCAAGCATATATTTCTTTTATTATCTTTTTTATATCATCCATCCCAACAAGCTTCCCCATCTCTTCTTCAATTCTTTGCAGCATCTCATGTTTCGTTGTAGTTTCATTTGAAATTACTGTTTTATTTTCTGCGGCCGGTAAAGAAATTTTCTTTCGATGATTTAACACAATGTTAATTTGATTATTATTTTTCTTTCGCATCGATTGTTCCATACAATCACCTCATTTTATCCCGCTATTTGCGAGCAGTAAGACTCCCACCTCAAAATTCAGCAAATGTTAGGAAGTTAGGCGGCAGATAATTGCCCGTAAATGCCCGATTGGTGTAGGCTGATAATCATCGAGGGATTAACAAAATCCCCACTGATTAAAGTTTCACTTTATCCACTCACCAAATATTATTATTCCTGTCTCCCTTGCAAATGACTATTTTCAGAAAAGTTTGCTATAATATAAGAAATAATGAAGGTGGTGGGACTATGGAGACAACGGAATTCCATGATACAATACAAGCCTTTTCTATTTTTTTATTGAATAAAGGCCGAAAACCTTCAACCATTAAACGTTATGTTTATGACATTGAAGATTTCGGACATTGGTTAGAAAAAAACAAAAAGCTCCCTTCCAGTAATATATGGGCTACACTTTGTACAAAAGACTATGAAGATTATTTTTTCGACTTAAAAAAGAATCGACATTACTCAGAGAAAACGATGCACCGTGTATTTATTGTATTAAATAGAATGCATCACTTTCTAAACATCCCTAATCCATTAAAGAATATGGAAATTTCTATCCAACCAGACCGCACGCTTCGCAATGAAGATTTCATTTCATCTGATGAAGAAAAAAGATTAAAACATATAGTCACTTCATTAGAAGGACTTTCAGAAAAACAACGTCCTGTGCGCCCTTTATTGATGGATCGTAATATCGCTATTTTAAACTTATTAATCGACTATGGATTATCCTTACAGGAACTTACAGCATTAACTATGCATCACGTCCACTTTGAAACTAACACATTATCTATACCAGCAACCGCAGGAGTAGAAAGAACAATTACATTAACCAGCGAAGACAAAAAACAACTATATACTTATTACAAAAGCATCCCTGAACCCGTTCGTCCAAAATATCATAGTAATGATCCATTATTTATCGCATTTGATTTTAATCGCGGAACATACAGATGGGTATACGAAAATGATGCACCGAAGGGATTAACAGAAATTGCTATCCAAAAAATGATTCGCCTTGAAGTATCTAGAGCTAATTTACGCAAAGGAATCTCAGGACAACATTTTCGTAACACCTATATTTTAAACTTAATAAAAAAAGAAACTCCGGAGTCAGAAATTATAAAACTAGCTGGATTCAAATCAAAAATTTCACTAAAACGATATTATCAATACGCAGAAAATAGAAAAAACGCCTTATCTTAAGGCGTTTTTTCTATTTTTTCTTCAAACAAACGATTTTACTATGACCATTTAACCAATTTTTGCATCTACTATGATGAGTTTCATTCACATTCTCATTAGAAAGGAGAGATTTAATGTCTCGTTATGACGACAGTCAAAACAAATTCTCCAAACCATGCTTTCCAAGTAGCGCCGGACGAATTCCAAATACCCCATCAATCCCAGTTACTAAATCACAACTTAGAACATTTCGCGCAATCATTATTGATTTAACAAAAATAATCCCCAAACTTTTCGCAAATCCATCTCCCAAAAATATTGAAGATCTAATCGATACATTGAACCTACTAAGTAAATTTATTTGTTCACTAGACGCTACTTCCTCCCTAAAAGCGCAAGGATTAGCTATTATAAAAAACTTAATAACTATATTAAGAAACCCAACCTTCATAGCAAGTGCTGTATTTGTTGAACTCCAAATTTTAATTAATTATTTACTTTACATCACAAAGTTATTCCGAATCGATCATTGTACACTCCAAGAACTCCTTAAATTAATTGCAGAGTTACAAACTACTCTAGTTAATTCAGCTTCGTTCGGCAGAGGGCCTACCGGGCCTACTGGACCTCGAGGTAACACGGGT